>CASFMJ010000023.1 GCA_949295785.1 uncultured Bacillota bacterium
GGTCTTGTTGTGATACTCTTTTTTCAACCTGTATAAAATTTTCAAAGTTCATTAATTTCTGCTTGACTTTTTATTTGCAGACTTTTTTAAAAAAACAGCCCACTCCGCACTTTGCAGAATGAGCTTCCGGACTTTCTTTATTTTCTGTAAGAAGAATTATTATCTGCATCCTGTGCGGCTTATCTTATTGTGCATACAAAACAGACAGGCAATAATATGCCATGCTGCCATAAGTATATGCTTTTGCCGTTTTGGACATCTTTTTAGACATTTCTTTCTTCCTTTCAGAAAATTGCGTATTTACATGATACTATGGGGACAACAGAATGTCAATAACCTTTTCAGAATTTTCTGAAAATTTATCTTATGAATTTTGCTCTTCTGCATTTTATCCTGTTTACATCCACTTTTTCTTCCTGAATATCCTGTATTCGATAATAAGAAGAATAACCGAAAGACCTATAACTCCCATATATCCATATTTCCAGCCTATTTCCGGCATGCTGGTGAAATTCATGCCATACCAGCCTGTTATCAGTGTCAGCGGCATAAATATAGTGGTTATCACTGTTAAAAACTGCATCACCTTGTTCTGTTTTATGTTTATGCGAGACTGATACATCTCATAAAGCTGAGCAGAATATTCTCTAAGGTTCAGTGCGTCTGCCTGGAGCCTGTCCATTCTTCCGGCCAGAAACAGATATAGTCTGCCTGTTTTTATATCTATCAGGTCAGTAGGTGAGTCTGCAAGAAGCCGTACCATATCGCCTATCTGCTCATAGTACCTGTTTATCTTTATCAGTTTCTTACGTATGTCGTGTATATAATGTTCAAAGCCTTCGGGAATAGTTTCGGAATTTTCCAGCATCCGGCTTTCTTTTTCATTGAGGGCTTCTTCCAGATCGTCAATATAATCGCCCTCGTCTTTTATGAGGAAATCAACGAAAGAAAAAAACACACGTGCAGGAGTGGATGTGTCCATGAATTTGTGAGGAAGGATCTGCTTCAGGATATCATCCGTCCATGTTTTATCAGAAATAAACAGCAGTCTTTCTTTGTCCATATAGAAGCTGCATGTCTGTTCACTGCCGTCCCTGCAAGGTATACAAAGGCTGCCGTGTACCGACGTTTCAAATATGTCTGCCCTGCAGTGACGTATCTTTTCGCCCAATCGGAGCAGAGACATGCTGCTGCTGAGGCTTCCGTAATTTTCAAGAAATTCTTCTTCTCTAAGGGTCTGGACATAATACGCCGCACCCGGTTCTAAATCGTATCGCATGCTGCTCTCCTTGATTTTACAAAGCCCCGCAGCCGTATGTCTGCGGGGCGCATCTTATATCTGTATCATCTGGAATTTTTTCTTACCCTTCTGGATAAGGAGTTTTCCGTCTTCAAACATGTCTATTGTTACATTCATTTTCTTATCGGTAACTTTTTGGCCGCCTACAGTAAGGCCGCCCTGTTCTATGGTTCTGAAGCCTTCACTGTTGCTGGGCACAAGGCCGAGTTCTTTTATCAGTGTAACGATTCCTACACCTTCTCCTTCAAAGCGAGATCTGTCCATTTTTACTGTAGGTATATTTGCCATATCTCCGCCGCCTGCAAATGCTGCTCTTGCACCATCAAGGGCTTTCCTGGCTTCTTCTTCGCCGTGAACCAGCTTGGTAACCTCGTATGCCAGAATCTCCTTGGCTTTGTTTATTTCTGCTCCTTCAAGAGACGAGAGTCTTTCCACTTCTTCCATAGGCAGGAATGTCAGCATTCTGAGGCACTTGTTGACATCGGCATCTGCCACATTTCTCCAGTACTGAAAAAATTCGTAAGGGCTTGTTTTTTCAGGATTCAGCCAGAGAGCTCCTTTGGCCGTTTTGCCCATCTTGTTTCCCTCAGAATTGGTAAGAAGAGAGAAAGTCATGCCGAAAACTTCCTTGCCTACTTTCTTCCTTGTCAGATCTACGCCTCCGATGATGTTGGACCACTGGTCGTTTCCGCCGAACTGAATCTTAACGTCAAAGTCTCTTGCCATTACCATGAAATCATAACTCTGCATGAGCATGTAGTTAAGCTCAAACATGGTAAGTCCGCCTTCTCTTTCCATCCTCTGCTTGAAGCACTCGGCTCTCAGCATGGTGTTCACATTAAAGAGTGAGCCTATTTCTCTGAGAAAATCTATATAGTTGAGAGGTCTGAGCCAGCGGGCATTGTTGACAGCTATGGCTTTTCCCGGTTCGGGTTTTTTATTTTCATGACCCGGCACGAATACACCTTCGTTTCCTACATACTCCCATTCTTCATCGAAGTCTAAGAACCTGTCAAACAGTTTCTTGAACTGGTTGCAGTTGTGCTCTATAGTCTCTACGGTCATTATCTGACGCATGTCAGTTCTGCCCGAAGGGTCTCCCACCATTCCGGTGCCGCCGCCCAGAAGAACCACCGGCGTATGACCGAACTTCTGCATATACATCATTATGATCACCTGCATGAAGTGTCCTACATGAAGGCAGTCTGCAGTAGGGTCGAATCCGATATAAAATTTAACCTTTTCGTTCTGAAGAAGTTCTCTGACTTTTTCTTCATCGGTGGACTGCTCTATAAATCCCCTCTCTTTGAGCACATCATAAACATTGTCATGCTTGCTCACATTATCGGGTATAAAATCAAATTTCATCTGAATGTATCTCCTTCTGTATGGTTATTTTGTACCGTAAAGTCTGTCTCCGGCATCTCCAAGACCCGGCAGTATATAGGCATTTTCGTTGAGTTTCTCATCTTTTGCCGCTATATATATATCCACATCCGGGTGAGCATTCTGAAGAACCTCTATACCCTCCGGAGCAGCTATCAGGCACATGAACACTATGTCTTTTCCGCCTCTCTTCTTTATGAAATCTATGGCAGCCGCTGCGCTTCCGCCTGTTGCCAGCATGGGGTCTACCACAAATATCTTTCTCTTTTCTATGTCAACTGGAAGCTTGCAGTAATATTCTACCGGCTTATGGGTATCCGGATCTCTGTAAAGACCTATATGCCCTACTTTTGCATTTGGCACCAGAGCCAGCATACCGTCAACAAAACCAAGGCCTGCTCTGAGTATGGGCACTATGGCTATATCTTCACCATCAAGCATGTTCATTGTAGTCTTACACATGGGAGTTTCTATCTCCACCTCTTTAAGGGGCAGGTCTCTTGTGGCTTCAAAGCCCATGAGCATAGCCACTTCTTTGGCAAGCTCTCTGAATTCTTTGACGTTGGTGTCTTTCTTTCTCATAAGAGCCGTCTTGTGCTGAATAAGCGGATGGTCGAATACGTATACTTTACCCATTTTCTTTCTCCTTTTATATTATTTATCTGAATTGTTCTTATCAGCTTAAGTCAGTTTTTTAAAGCCGGTCCAGCATGTCTACCCGCCTCTGGTGGCGGCCGCCTTCAAACCGGGTGTCGAGCCATTCATCAACTATTTTTAATGCAAGATCTTTTTCAGTGGTCCTTCCCCCAAGGGCAATCATGTTTGCATTGTTATGCTGCTTTGTAAGGTGTGCCATCTCCACTGAGGTACACAGGCCGCAGCGGATTCCGCGAACTTTGTTTGCTGCTATGGATATTCCTATACCGGTGCCGCATATCACAATTCCCAGATCTGCTTTGCCAAAGGCTACAGCCTGAGCGCAGCTTACACCGTATACAGGGTAATCCACCGATTCTTCTGAGTCTGTACCAAGATCTATAACATCTATTCCTCTGTTTAAAAGATGCTCTGTCACATAACCTTTTAATTTATATCCGCCGTGGTCGGATGCTACTGCTATTTTCATCATATCTCCCTTATATTATATCCTGCTGATTTAAACATTCTGTTCATCACCGCAAGCCCTACTCCGTCTTCGCTTAAAGCCGCAGCTATTATAACATCTACCCCGCTTTTATCGAAAGCTCTGAGCTGGGCAAAAAAATCATGAGCTGCCGATTCCGGGTTTTCATTATCGTATATCAGAACACCGACTTTCTGTCCGAAACCTGTCCGGATCATTTTTTCTTCGGCTATGGCCAGTCTTACTTTGTCCGGATCGCCTTTAAATATGATCATTTCTGCTTTTGGCGCATAATGTTTATACTTCATTCCGGGGGATCTGGGCTTGAAATCATCGTCTGCTATGAGAAGCCCATCTTTTTTCCGGTCTTTTTCTTCTGATTTTTTTCCTCCATCCGGCCGCTTAAATACTGCCGGGTCTATCTGCACTTTCTTGCTTAGAACTTTTGACAGCTGTTCTCTGGTTATTATTCCCGGCCTTAATATTACAGGAATTTCTTCTGTCATATCCACCACAGTAGACTCTATGCCCACTCTGCATGCTTCTCCCTGTATTATGGCATCTATTCTGCCGTGAAGATCATCGTCCACATGGGATGGGCATGTAGGACTGGGGCGGCCCGAAAGATTTGCACTGGGTCCTGCCAGCGGCTCATCTGTCATATTTATGAGACTTAGAGTTATGTCGTTGTCAGGCATTCTCACCGCTACTGTATCAAGGCCTCCTGTGGTCACTCTGGGCACTTGCGGCAAAGCAGGCACCACCATTGTCAGAGGTCCCGGCCAGAAAGCGTCCATGAGTTTCTTCATGTCTTCTGTTATATCACGGGTCAGTTTATATAACTGCTTGGGCTTTGATATATGAACGATCATAGGGTTGTCGCTGGGTCTTCCTTTAGCTTCGTATACCTTGGATACCGCCTCAGGATCAAGGGCGTTTGCTCCAAGCCCGTAAACAGTTTCTGTGGGAAAGGCCACAAGACCTCCCCTCTCTAATATTCTTGCAGCTTCTTCTATATCTTTTTTTTCTGTACCTAAAATTCTTGTCTCCATAATGCCTCCTGCGGCGATCCTCTGGATTTCGGGACTTCGGGCTTAATCTGACGTTTCAGTTTTATGAGTGTTAAAACCGCATTCCCGTATATTGCCGGCCTGTTTTCGACGTATTGACCTATGTCCCCATTCTCAAGTTCCGGTGCTATCATCAAACTCCGGTCACGGTATTTCTTAATATTTTACGCCGCCTGAATGCTAAAAGTTTTTCATCTTTTCGGCCTGATCGCTTGTTATCAGTCCGTCTACTATTTCGTCTATTTCTCCGTCAAGGAAGCTGTCCAGCTTATATATGGTCATGCCTATTCTGTGGTCTGTAACTCTTCCCTGAGGGAAATTATAAGTCCTTATTCTCTCACTTCTGTCACCTGAACCCACCTGACTGCGTCTTTCGGCAGATATTTCATCGTTCTGCTCCTGAAGTTTAAGGTCATACAGCCTTGAGCGCAGTACCTTGAAAGCTTTTTCCTTATTTTTTATCTGAGATTTTTCGTCCTGACATGTAACTACAAGTCCTGACGGTATATGGGTCAGTCTTACTGCGGAATCGGTAGTGTTTACACACTGACCGCCGTTACCTGAGGAACGGTACACATCTACTCTGACGTCATTGGGGTTTATCTCTACTTCCACATCGTCAACCTCCGGAAGAACTGCTACCGTGGCGGCCGATGTATGAATCCTGCCGGAGCTTTCCGTTTCTGGAACTCTCTGTACTCTGTGGGTGCCACTTTCATATTTTAGCCTTGAATATGCACCTTTTCCTTTTATCATTACACTGGCTTCCTTTATACCGCCGATACCTGTATCGTTGGCGTCCATTATTTCGGCCTTCCATCCGCGGCGTTCTGCATATCTCAGATACATTCTGAGAAGGTCCTGTGCAAACAATGCTGCCTCTTCTCCTCCTGTTCCGGCTCTTACCTCAAGAATGACATTCTTGTCGTCGTTGGGGTCTTTGGGCAGCAGCAGTATCTTCAGCTCGTTTTCCATATCGGGGATTTTATCCTCAATGTCGGAAATCTCCATCTTTGCCAGTTCTCTCAGTTCTTCATCTCCTGACTCCAGCATTTCCTTGGCTGCGGAAAGATTCTCCTTTGCCGTTTTATATTCTTTATATTTATTGACTATGGGCTCCATTTCACCCATTTCCTTGATGTGTTTCTGCCACAGAGGCTGATTGTTTATAACATCAGGGTCTGAAACCTTCATGGCCAGTTCTTCGTATTTTTCCAATATGAAGTCCAATTTATCAAACATTTTAGTCTCCTTAAAACTTTTTAATTATCCCATATCTAAACTGATATTATATCATGGTTCTGCGGTTTTGAAAAGCATGCATAATTAAATTAACTGTACTGTTTCATCATAGTTTTATGTTATATTTTCTCAACTTATAACTTAATGCCTGTCGTGAAATCCCCAGATATTCAGCAAGCCTGTTTAAGGTTTTTATTTCTGCCGCCGCCTCCAGTATCAGATTTTTTTCGTATATCTCCACAGTCTGAGTTAAATTGAATCCTCCGGTATATTCTCTGGAAAAAATTGCTGTATCGGCGCTGTTTTCCAGACTTGAATTTTCATAGGCAGAAGTTATGACATGTCCAGTTAAATCACTAAGAGCAATTTCTCCTTCGTTCCGAAAATTAAATGCTCCCTCAATAATATTGCGTAGTTCTCTGACATTGCCAGGCCATTTATATTCTCTGAACAATTTTTCCACCTGGGATGACAATCCCCTTATATTTTTTTTCATTTCATAATTGTAAAAATCTATATAGTGTTGAGCCAGAACTGGAATATCCGTTTTTCGCTCTCTTAAAGGAGGAACTTTTATCTGAACAACCGCTATCCGGTAAAACAAATCACTCCTTAGGCGGTTTTGTTCTATACATGTCTGCGGTTCCTCGTTCATGGCAGATACCACTCTTACATCTACGGGAATTTCTTTGGCAGATCCTAATCTTTTCACTCGTTTTTCTTCTATTACTTTTAATATTTTTGCCTGCATGTTTATGTCCATGGAATTGATTTCATCAAGAAAAAGTGTTCCTCCGTTGGCAATCTCAAACAATCCGGCTTTATCTTCGGCGCCCGTAAAACTTCCTTTTACTGTACCAAACAGGATGCTCTCCAATAACGTTATCGGTATAGCTGAGCAATTTTGAGAAACAAAGGGTTTATTTCTACGCGGGCCTTCGGAATGAACGGCCTGTGCCACAAGTTCTTTCCCTGATCCGGTCTCACCGGTAATGAGTACGGATGAAGAAGTTGCAGACACCTGTTTAATCTGTGCTTTTAAATATTCTGTTGCCGGCGAATTTCCTATAATATCAGAAATACTATATAAGACTTTTTCCTGTGATAACATTGAAGGTGTTACAGTCACCTCTTTTGTAAATGTTGCAATAAATTTTGCGACACTCACTGCGCCGATTATTTTCCCGTTCGCTTTAAGCGGTATGGTATGCTCATAAAAAATACATGTTCTGCCGTTAAAAGCCGTCTGAGTTGTCTGCTTTCCCAACGTGGGTATGCCTTTAATGGCATGTAACATTGTACTGTTCTCTGGCTTAATATCAGTGTATATTTCAAGAATATGTTTACCTACTGCAGATTTTACATCAAAAGGTGACATATCATCATCATATTTTTTTATGTATCTTATTATCCCGTTTATGTCTGATATCATTATTGCATCATAAAAAATATCTTTCAGAACCTGTCGCTCTATATTTTCATTAAACTTTCTGCTGAACAGCTCCATGTTTTTTCCCTCCTCTCAACAAATATTCTAACATACTTTATAAGTTCCGGAAAAATTTTTTTCTTTTTTATGAAAAATTTTTTCTCAAGAAAAAAGTTTTTCCTGTGCTCTGGTTATATTTTTATTTTATCCGCTGTTTTTCAACATTTATGGAATTATGCACTTTTGGCACAGACATTGCTGTAACAAACATTAATCGGATCTCATCAATTTCGAAGAAAACAAAGGAGGAAAAAATGAACGATTTTTTAAACACAGTTGCTTCCATTGGAAGCTGGATATGGGCATATCCGCTTTTGATCCTAATAGTAATCTGCGGTCTTATTTATACTTTCAGGCTTAAATTTCTGCAGATACGGCATTTCCCATATATAATGAAACAAACTTTAGGAAGCATATTTAAAAAAGTCTGCAAATAAAAAGTCAAGCAGAAATTAATGAACTTTGAAAATTTTATACAGATTGAAAAAAGAGTATCACAACAAGACC
>CASFMJ010000024.1 GCA_949295785.1 uncultured Bacillota bacterium
AAAAATATCCTCCTATGGTTGATTAGATTTTACCATAGAAGGATAATCTCATGTCGTATTTACAGACTTTTTTTCACAGGCTCTTATTATACTCAATTAATAATTGTAGGACCGACCTGCTGCCGGTTGTCCTGCTTATATTTTATGCTCGCTTAAGGTGAAAATTTATGTTACTTACAAAAAAATCCGGTAAAATCATCATACTGATAATAACAGCTGCTGTCTTACTATGGACAATATGGGGAAATACTTCTGTCGCACTCACATGCTACACCGTTTCAAGCAGCAGAATACCTTCAGCTTTCAGTCATTACAAAATAGCTGTGATATCCGATCTTCATAACGCAGAGTTTGGAGAGGATAATCGTCATCTTATTTCTATGATTGAAAAAGAAAAACCCGATATTATAGCCATAACCGGTGATCTGGTGGATTCCGGCAACACAGATTTAGAAGTTGCAGAAAAGCTCGTTAAAAAACTGGTTGCTGTTGCCCCATGCTACTATGTAACCGGAAATCATGAGGCATGGCTGAGCCGGCAGTACAATAAGCTGGAGCAGAAATTACTCGATGCGGGTGTTACCGTTCTCCACGACACATCTGTAAAGCTGACAAAAGACAATCAGACCATTCAGCTTGCCGGTCTTGACGATCCCGATTTTACCGACAGAGATTCATCCATACATGAGAGCATGCTTCAGACTAAACTTGAAAGGATGAATCTGACAGATGACTATTGTATATTGCTGTCACACAGACCGGAAGACTTCAACGTCTATCTGGCTGCAGACATAGATCTGGTGTTAAGCGGACATGCCCATGGAGGACAGTTCAGGCTGCCGTTTATAGGAGGGCTGATAGCTCCCGATCAGGGATTTTTTCCAAAATATGATTGCGGAAAATATTCAGAAAAAAACACAGATATGATTGTAAGCCGGGGCATAGGCAACAGTATCATTCCTGTTCGCTTTAACAACCGTCCTGAAGTTGTAATGGTTGAACTGATTTAAATCAAGCATTACTTCCACCAAGAACCGGTTAAATAAAACCGTTGAATTTGCTGCAATAAGAATATGACAGCAGATGAGGCAGCCGTAATGAAATATGAAGAAGAACTGATAGAATATTACGATGATATAATCTCTAATAAATATTCATACGGCATCAGCTTCGGATCCCTTTATGAGATACTTCTCCGAGAAGGCACTGCACCGTATGGCAGCAACCGGCACTTCACTTTCACCGGAAGTGGCAAAACAGCTATGAAATCTCCTATGATTTCAATGATTACACTTTTGAAGATGATTCGGGCTCGCGAAACGGTTATTATTACATAAAAAACGGACAGAAAATCTCCATGGATTATTATTTTTATAATCATTTCACCACAGACGAAATCTTTGAAATGACAGGATTAAGACTGGTGGATCATTACGAAGAATAAAGGAGAATTCATAATGAAGGTTCTGATATTATTCGACTCCTTCAAGGGAAGTATAAGCGCCGCCGATGCAGGCAGAGCACTGCAGGAAGGTATATTGAAAGCACATCCCGGCTGGCATGTGAAATATATGCCCATTGCCGACGGTGGAGAAAATACGGTAGATGCCATAGAATATTCCCTTGATATGAGCCGCAGATATTTGAAAGTAAATGATCCTTTGGGAAGAAGGATAACGGCTTCTTATACGGTCTCCCAAGACGGGCAGACGGCCATAATAGAGATGTCTAAGGCCAGCGGTCTTACGTTGCTTGAGCCGCACGAACGAAACCCCATGAAAACCTCTACTTACGGAACAGGAGAAATGATACGGGACGCTATAGATTCAGGCTGCCGAAGAATAATAGTCACCGTAGGCGGCAGCGCTACTAATGATGGCGGCATAGGCTGCCTTGCTGCGCTTGGAGCAAGGATAACTGATTCCGAAGGCAAAGATGCGTTTTGGGGTGCGGAGAAATTGCCTTTCATAACCGGCATAGATGCTGCCCCTGTATGGAAGTTGACATCAGGCATCGAATTTATTGTAGCTTGCGATGTGACGAACCCTTTGCTTGGAGCCAAGGGAGCAACATGCGTTTTTTCGCCGCAAAAGGGTGCCGACCAAAAAATGTGCCATCACATGGAGAAAGGTATGGAAAATTATGCCTGTTTATGCAGGCGGATTCTTGGCAGTGATTTTTCTTCTGCACAGGGTGCAGGAGCAGGCGGCGGCATAGGCTTTGCGCTTATGGCATTTTTAAAAGGCAGGTTTGAGTGCGGATTTGACCTGATAGCAGAAATGACCGGACTGGAAGAGATTATAAAAAACAGTGATATGATAATAACCGGTGAAGGAAAAATGGACAGACAGACTCTTATGGGCAAAGCTCCCTTTGGCGTTCTCAGACTGGCGCAGAAATATCACAAAAAAATTACAGGAATATGCGGCATTAAGGGAGAAGGCTGGGAAGAACTCTTGACTGCCGGTTTTGACCAGATAATCTCTCTGACCCAATTGTGCGGCAGTGAAAAATATTCTTTTGAGAACCCCGAAAAAATACTGGCAGATCCCATATACTGGGAGAAAATATGACATACGGCTATATCTTCATATCGCCTGCATTGTAAATCTTATCATAAAAGCAAAGGCTCCGGTTAATATTGTATAACGGAGCCTTTATTTACTTTTTTCTAATCATAAAAGTTTAACATCAATAAAATTTCCATAAGCGCATCAAAAGCCGGTTTGATGCGTCAGCAGCCGCCAATAAACCTGCAATGGTATTTGAGGCGAATTTTTGTAAGGCATACGTTGTGATACATGGAGATACTGCCACACTGGGGGAATCTATCTGTGTTATACACGCTTCCTTTGTGTTGCAGAGCCCTTCTTTAATCTTTTTTTCAGTGATCAGTGAGCGATTGTAGTCGCAATGAATTCTTTTATATGTAATAATCGACAAAATATTGAGGAATTCTTGTGCCAAAGAATTAAATGGATAAAATTGCAGACAGAAAGAGAATATTATAACAAATTTGCTGTTTGAAAAAGTGGCACAGGATTTGACACGCCCCCTGTCAAGTAGACATTTTTTGTGGACACCTGTTATGCAGCATAAGCATAACGGACTTCCATCGGGGTTTGTCCTG
>CASFMJ010000025.1 GCA_949295785.1 uncultured Bacillota bacterium
ACTGTTATTGAGGCAACAGGCCATAAGGCAGAAGAAGTCGCAGCCAAAGATCCCACATGCACAGAGGACGGAAATATAGCATACTGGTACTGCAGTGCGTGCGACAAATACTTCAGCGATAAAGAATGTGAGAATGAGATAGAGAAGGAAGAAATTGTAATATTGGCTGAGGGTCATGGCAAGATTGTAACTGAAGGTGAAAAAGCACCGACATGTACTTCTGAAGGATATACAGGAAATAAGGTGTGTGGTAAATGTGGCGAGATTATTCAGGAAGGAACGGCAATTCCGAAACTTGCACACGACTATAAGGACGGAAAATGTACATTATGCGGAGCTGCTGATCCCGACTATCAGCTGCCCGATCAGAGCGGAGAGGATAGTTCCGATTCAGGACAGAACGGGCAGGATGGAGGCGATATCCACAATCCGGATCAGGACGGACAGGAAACAGAAGATGTTGCAGACACCTCAAAGACAGATAATAATGCTGATGATACGGGGCATGACGCAGAAGATAATGTTCCCAAAACCGGAGATATCCATAATCTGTTTATGTGGATATTGCTTGCCGTGGCAGGAAGTGCAGCTGCAGGAAAAGCTGCCCTCGGCAGACGAAAAGTGTGATAAAATAAAGTGTGGTAGTACGAAAGTGTGACGATATAAAAGTGTGTTATGATCAGTACGGCTGAAGTAATATTTACGGTGCGGTTATAAGCTCCGGAGTTACAGGAAAACAGCGCGCTGAAAAATGAAAACTGTGTACTGATCCAAATTTCAGACGCATTATAAAAATACCTCTGATATCTGAACTCAGAGGTATTTTTGCTGTATAAGAACATTTATTTAAATCACGGAAACAGAACATTTGTTTGCAGACGGAGAATTATTGTGATATACTGGAAAAGTCATAACCGCTGATTTATAATGATTACAGTGGTAAATATAATATATGTGGCAATCACCGGGACATGAACGGGTGCTGACCCATAAGCGACAAGAGAGGAGAACTGTGCTATGGCTGAATTCAAGATTGTATCGGACTTTCAGATGACAGGAGACCAGCCCCAGGCGGTTGAAAAACTGGTAAGCGGTATAAGAGCAGGAAAAAGAGCCCAGACTCTTATGGGAGTAACCGGCTCCGGAAAGACCTTTACCATGGCCAACATCATAGAAAGAGTCCAGAAACCAACACTGATCATAAGCCACAACAAGACGCTGGCTGCACAGCTTCACGGCGAATTCAAAGAGTTTTTCCCCGAAAACGCAGTGGAATATTTCGTCTCCTATTATGATTATTATCAGCCGGAAGCTTATGTGCCGTCCACAGACACATATATTGAAAAGGACTCCGATATAAACGCAGAGATAGAAAAACTTCGCCATTCGGCCACGGCGGCTCTGGCAGAACGCAGAGACGTTATAATCGTTGCCAGCGTATCCTGCATATACGGTCTGGGAAGCCCCTTTGACTACGAAAACCAGATGCTTTCTTTAAGGCCGGGAATGATAAAATCCAGGGAAGAAATCCTCAGAAAGCTGGTTGACATACAATATGACAGAAATGATCTTGCCTTTGAAAGAGGAACTTTCAGGGCGAGAGGAGACATAATAGATATTTATCCCGCAGGAGGCGACTCTGCCGTCAGAGTGGAGCTTTTCGGTGACGAGATAGATACCATCAAGGAAATAAATCCTGTCACAGGGGAAATACTGGGCATACGCGATCATATATCCGTATACCCGGCGTCTCACTATGTCACATCTCCCGAAAAAATGGAAAAAGCCCTTTCAACCATAGATGAGGAGCTTCAGGAAAGAGTACAGTGGTTTAAGGACAGGGGTAAGCTGCTGGAGGCTCAGCGCATAGAGCAGAGAACAAGATATGACCTTGAAATGCTCAGAGAGATAGGCACCTGTAAAGGTATCGAAAACTATTCCAGGCACATAAACGGGCTTCCGCCGGGGACAAGACCCTATACGCTCATAGACTATTTCCCCGAGGATTTTCTCATAATGATAGATGAGTCACACGTGATGCTTCCACAGCTGAGAGCCATGTATGAGGGAGACCGCTCCCGCAAATCATCGCTGGTGGAATACGGTTTCAGGCTGCCTTCGGCTCTCGACAACAGACCCCTTAAATTCGACGAATTCAACGGTCTTGTGAACCAGATACTATATGTCAGCGCAACTCCTGCGCCATATGAGAAGGAGCAGTCCGGCGGTGTCAATGCCGAACAGATAATAAGGCCTACAGGCCTCCTTGATCCGCCTATAGAGGTGGTTCCCACAGAAGGGCAGATAGACCATCTCATAGGTGAGATACGCAAGGTGACAGAAAAAGGAGAAAGAGTTTTCGTTACCACTCTTACCAAAAAGATGGCAGAAAGCCTTACAGATTACCTCAAAGGTGTCGGTATAAAAGTAAGATATCTTCATTCGGAAATAGACACTCTGGAGCGAATGGAGATAATAAGAGACCTGAGAATGGGAGCTTTTGATGTGCTTGTAGGTATCAATCTGCTGAGAGAGGGTCTGGATATTCCCGAAGTGTCGCTGGTGGCAATCCTGGATGCGGATAAAGAAGGTTTCCTCAGGGCAGAGACATCACTGATACAGACCATAGGAAGAGCCGCCAGAAATGAAGACGGCCGTGTGATAATGTATGCTGACGGAGTCAGCAAGGCTATGGCCGCAGCTATACAGGAAACCGACAGAAGGCGGCAGATACAGAGAGCATATAACGAAGAACACAGCATAACACCATCATCGGTGAAAAAATCCATCAGAGCTGTCATAGAAGCCACCCATGTGGCAGAAGATGAAGAAAGCTACAGAGGCAGAAAACCTTCCGAGATGACAAGAAAGGAACTGATGGATTATATAAAGAAACTGGAAAAGGAAATGAGACAGGCGGCCAAAGACCTGCAGTTTGAAAGAGCTGCAAGCCTGAGAGACCAGCTGTTTGAATATAAGACAAGGCTTTAGCAAAATGTCGGAGGTGAAAAAAAGTAAACCAACCTTGCAGATACATTTGCCGATAATGCCTGTCAGAAGAAACAAAGGAGATAGTAAATGGCAAAAGACATAGTCATAAAAGGAGCCAACGAAAATAACCTGAAGAATCTGGATGTGACCATTCCAAGAGATAAATTTGTGGTGCTCACAGGCCTTTCCGGATCGGGTAAATCATCGCTGGCATTTGATACCATATATGCAGAAGGCCAGAGAAGGTACATGGAGAGCCTTTCTTCGTATGCCAGACAGTTTCTGGGGCAGATGGAAAAACCCGATGTGGAGTATATAGAGGGCCTGTCACCGGCCATTTCCATAGACCAGAAGACAACCAACAGAAACCCCAGATCCACAGTGGGTACAGTTACAGAGATACACGATTACCTGAGGCTGCTTTATGCAAGAATAGGCAAACCTCACTGTCCCGTATGCGGAAAGCCCATTTCCAGTCAGTCCGTGGACCAGATGGTAGATACCATAATGGGTTTTGAAGAAGGCACCAAGCTGCTGGTTCTTGCGCCGGTCATAAGAGGCCGTAAAGGAACCCATGAAAAAGTGCTGGAAAGAATAAAAAAAGAAGGCTTCGACCGGGTCAGAATAGACGGTGAGACAAAACTTCTCAGTGAAGACGAGATAAAGCTTGAAAAGACATTCAAACATAATATAGAGATAGTCGTAGACAGAATAGTGGTAAAGCCGGGGCAGGAGGGAAGAATAGCAGAAGCCTGCGAACTGGCCATGACCCATGGCGAAGGACTTGTTAATGTTATCGGTGATTTTTATGATATACATTACGAAAAGACCTTCAGCAGCAAGCTGGCCTGCCCTGATCACGGTGTGAGCATAGAAGAACTGGAACCCAGAATGTTTTCTTTCAACGCACCTTTCGGAGCATGTCCCGTATGCAGCGGCATAGGATATACCCAGAAACTGGATCCGGACAAGATCGTCAATTATGAACTGAGCATACCTGACGGCGCTCTGGCAACGGTTTTCGGATCCATGGAATTCAGCGGTTTCTACAGACAGCTGGTCAACGCTCTGGCAGAAGACCACGGTGTTGACATAAACAAACCCCTTGGACAGCTCCCTGAAAAATTCATACAGGAGCTTCTGTACGGCACAGGCGACAGACACCTGAAATATTACTATACCAGCAGAACCAGCGGAAGCAGATCATTTCAGGACAGGCCTTTTGAAGGTGTTGTCAACAACATCGAGAGGCGTTACAGAGAAACTTCCTCGGAATATTTCAAAAATAAGATGGAAGAGTATATGACGGTGGATCTGTGCCCTCAGTGCCATGGCAAAAGACTAAAGCCCGAAATACTGGCTGTGACTGTGGGAGACATCAATATAGCTGAACTTTCAGACATGTCTGTAAGAGATGCCCTGAAGTTTATTGAAGGGCTTGATCTTTCGGAAAAAGACAAGGTAATCGCCCATCAGATACTGAAAGAGATAAAGTCAAGACTCACATTCCTGATAGATGTGGGACTGGATTATCTGACCCTCAGCAGATCAGCGGGGACCCTTTCCGGAGGGGAATCTCAGAGAATAAGGCTTGCCACCCAGATCGGCTCCAGCCTGGTGGGAGTGCTTTATATACTTGACGAACCCAGTATCGGACTGCATCAGAAGGATAACGAGAAACTGCTGGCAACTCTTCGCCACCTGACAGATATAGGCAACACCCTTGTTGTGGTTGAACATGATGAAGATACCATGTATGCGGCAGATCACATAGTGGATATAGGACCGGGAGCCGGTATCAATGGCGGCAGACTGGTTGCTCAGGGAACCGTAGATGATATCATAGCATGTGAAGAGTCGATAACAGGCCAGTATCTTTCCGGCAGGAAAAAGATAGAAGTTCCCTCAAAAAGAAGAGAGGGAAACGGAAAGAAGCTGGTAATAAAAGGAGCGCGCCAGAACAATCTTAAAAACATAGATGTGGAGATACCTCTGGGCAAGCTGGTGTGCGTCACAGGAGTTTCTGGCTCCGGAAAAAGCAGCCTGGTAAACGAAGTGCTGTATAAAGGTGTTTCCAAGATAACCAACAGAACACTGGAAACAGCCGGAGAACATGACGAAATAACCGGTATAGAAAATATCGACAAAGTAATAGACATCGACCAGTCACCCATAGGAAGAACTCCAAGATCAAACCCGGCTACCTATACAGGCATGTTCACTGCCATAAGAGATCTGTTTGCAGGTCTTCCGGAGGCTAAGATGAGAGGTTTCGGCAAAGGCAGGTTCAGTTTTAACGTTAAAGGCGGGCGGTGTGAAGCATGCAGCGGTGACGGTATCATAAAAATAGAAATGCATTTTCTGCCTGATGTATATGTACCGTGTGAAGTCTGCAAAGGCCGCAGATACAACAGAGAAACTCTGGAAGTTAAGTATAAGGGTAAAAATATCTTTGATGTACTTGACATGAGTGTCACAGAAGCGGTAGAATTTTTTAAGAACCTGCCCGGTATTTCACGGATACTCAAAACGCTTGACGAAGTGGGTCTGGGATATATAAAACTGGGACAGCCTTCCACACAGCTTTCGGGAGGAGAGGCGCAGAGAGTAAAACTGGCCACAGAACTTTCCAAAAGGAGCACAGGCAAGACCCTTTATATTCTTGATGAACCAACCACAGGGCTGCATTTTGCAGATGTGGACAAGCTGATAGCAGTTCTTGACAAGCTGGTGGAGGCCGGCAATACGGTAGTGGTCATAGAGCACAATCTGGATGTTATAAAAAGAGCGGATCATATCATAGATCTGGGTCCGGACGGAGGCGACAGAGGCGGCACCGTAGTGACTGCAGGAACACCTGAGGAAGTGGCACAATGCGAAGGATCTTACACAGGACAATTCCTCAAAAAAATTTTAAAATAATGATACGGAGGAGATCCAGATGGAAAACAAACCCAATCTGACCATGCTGACGGATTTTTATGAACTCACCATGGCAAACGGCTATTTTGAGGCAGGCATGGCAGACGATATCGCCTATTTTGACATGTTCTTCAGACGTGTTCCCGACGGAGGCGGATATGCCATAATGGCAGGTGTAGATCAGCTGATAGATTACCTGAAAAACCTGCATTTTACTGAAGACGATATAGAGTATCTCAGAAGCAAAAAAATGTTCTGCGAAGAGTTTCTTCAGTACCTGCGTGATTTCAAGTTTGAATGTGATGTCTGGGCTGTGCCTGAAGGTACCCCCATATTTCCCCATGAACCCATTGTTACTGTAAGAGGCCCTGTGATGCAGGCTCAGTTTATTGAGACTATGGTACTGCTTTCCATAAATCATCAGAGCCTTATAGCCACCAAGGCCAACAGAATAGTCAGAGCGGCCAAAGGCAGAGGCGTCATGGAATTCGGTACAAGAAGGGCTCATGGTGCCGGTGCAGCCATTTACGGAGCCAGAGCGGCATACATCGGCGGATGTGTAGGCACCGCCTGCGCCATAGCCGACAGAGATCACGGAATAACTGCTCTTGGGACAATGGCTCACAGCTGGGTGCAGATGTATCCTGACGAATATTCGGCCTTCAAAAAGTATGCGGAGATATATCCGGACAACTGTACATTGCTTGTGGACACATATAATGTACTGAAATCCGGTGTACCTGCAGCCATAAGAGTCTTTAAAGAAATGAAACCGGCCAAGATGGGCATAAGAATAGATTCCGGTGACGTGGCATATCTTACCAAGAAGGCTCGCAAGATGCTGGACGATGCCGGACTTTTCGACTGTCAGATAGTTGTGTCAAACTCCCTTGACGAGTACATAATAAGGGATGTCATTCTTGAAGGGGCATGCATAGATTCCTTCGGTGTCGGCGAGAGACTTATAACCGCCAAGTCTGAACCTGTATTTGGAGGGGTATACAAGCTGGTAGCTCTGGAAACCGATGGAGAACTTATACCGAAGATAAAGATTTCGGAAAATGTGGAGAAGATAACAAATCCGGGATTCAAGCACGTTTACAGACTTTATGATAAAAAGACAGGAAAGGCCAGAGGAGACGTCATAACGGTGGCAGATGAAACAGTTCCGGAAGTCGAAGAATACGAGATATTCGATCCCAATGCAGTATGGAAACGCACCAAGATAAGAGATTATTATGTACGTGACCTTAGGGTGCAGCTTTTTGACAAAGGAGAATGTGTATACGAAAGTCCGTCTGTAGACGAGATCAGAGATTACTGCAAGGCACAGATAGATACCATGTGGGATGAGACTCTGCGTTTTGAGAATCCTCAGACATATTATGTGGATCTGTCCCAGAAGCTGTGGGATGTGAAGAACAGGCTTCTTTCGGAGTTTGCAGCTGAAAAATAATCTGTGGCAGGATAATCTTTACAAGAATAATAATAAAATGTTAAGAAAATGTTAATGCAATCAGCGCGTTACTGTGATAAAATAATGATAAAATAAAATTCAGGAGAGCCGTGATGAAAAGCATATATATTTTACTGACAAAGAGCACGACTATCTGTTCTAAAATCGTTTACATGGCGACGCGCAGCGAGTTTACCCACGCAGCTATTTCGCTGGATCAGAGCTTTACGGAGCTTTATACATTTGGAAGAAAATATAAGAGGCTGCTGCTTCCTGCAGGCTTTGCCAAGGAAAGCGTATACAAAGGTGTCCTTGGAGATTCTGACGATATGAGATGCGCCGTATATGAGCTGAAAATAAGTGACAGGGCTCATAAGAGACTGGTCAGACTGCTCAAGTCTTTTGAAATGAATAAAGAAAGATACAGGTACAGCATAATGGGGCTGCCCATGTGTCAGTTCAATCGTGTATATGAGAGAGAAGATTATTTCTTCTGTTCCCAGTTCGTGTACTACGCCCTCAGCGAATCAGGCGCCATTGTCAAAAACCATGAACCTTCTCTCGTAAGACCTATGGATCTTTCAAGACTGCCTGAAGCTAAAGAAATATTCAAGGGAAGGATAAGTTCACTGAGAGTGAGAGATCTTTCTCTGGGGAATCTGATTACATGAGTCAGGTGTGAATTACATAATTAAAATCAGAATGCCCTCTGAGTTTGCTATAAACTCAGAGGGCATTTATCATCTGCCTTATATACAGAATTGTGACGGTTGTAACGTTGAACTCTGCACTGTTTATATCAGAGTGTTCCGGAACAGTTTAGCACATTTCTGATTTTATGCTTAACCATGGACCTGATGGCATCTCGTCCCGGACCCAGATATTTTCTCGGGTCAAATTCAGCAGGATTTTCCATGAGGAATTTGCGTATTTCTGCTGTGAGAGCCAGTCTCAGATCTGTATCTATGTTTACCTTGCATATGCCGTATTTTGTGGATTCGCGTATCATGTCTTCGGGAACTCCCTGAGCGCCCGGAATGTTTCCCCCATATTCATTGCATTTATCTACGAATTCTTTAAGGACCGTAGAAGCTCCATGAAGTACGAGAGGAGTATCGGGAATAAGACTGTGGATGGTTTTCAGCCTTTCAAAGTCCAGATATGGTTCACCTTTGAATTTGTATGCGCCGTGGCTGGTACCTATTGCTATGGCTAATGAATCTACACCTGTTTTTTCCACAAACTCAGCGGCTTCCTCAGGGTCGGTGAATGTTGCGGATCTTGCATCTACCTTCACATCGTCTTCTACACCTGCCAGTTTCCCCAGTTCTGCCTCAACAACAACTCCGTGGGCATGAGCATATTCAACTACTTCTTTTGTTATTCTTATATTTTCCTCAAAAGGATGCTTGGAGCCGTCTATCATTACAGAAGTGAACCCGTCGTCCACGCATTTTTTACATATGGCAAAATCCTCACCATGATCCAGATGGAGAGCTATGTCAAGGCCGGTATCCTCGATGGCGGCTTCCACCAGTTTGAGGAGATATGCCGGCTTGGCATATTTGCGTGCTCCGGCGGACACCTGCAGAATCAGGGCTGCGTTTTCTTCTTTTGCAGCCTCTGTGATACCTTGTATTATTTCCATATTGTTTACATTGAACGCCCCTATGGCGTAATCGGATTTCAGGGCCTTTGCAAACATTTCTTTAGTGGTTACTAATGCCATTTTTGACCTCCGGTTTTCATAATAAATCAGATATATTATACACCATACCGAGTCATATTAAAAGATGGCATTTTCATTTTCATCATCACTGTCGGTGTGGCCGCTTCCCAGAGCCGCCATCAGAGGACCTATGCTGCCCATTATGCTGCTGAGGTCAGGAAGTGAGCCCAGAAGCTGTGAGGGCGGAGGAAGTTTAGGCAGCGGAGGCGGATTGAGAACTACCTGACCTACACTGTCCATTCTGTTGATTATTTCGGTTATGCGGTGGAGATCCCTGAGTACGCTTTCTGCTTCAAAGGCCCTTATGATACCTCCACCGGGAAGAAATCCCGAAAACGGGCGGCTGCGATAAGACCCTGACTGTGGGTTCATATCGCTTTCTGAGCGGCGAAGAGCCGCAATGAGGAGAATAGCGGCAAACCCGGCGGCTCCCGGTTTTTTTGACATATGTATACCTCCTTTTTAAATTATACTATGAAATTGGGACGCATACTGTGCATAGATTGTAGTAGACCATTATACAGGAGGTTGATTTATGGAATTAAACGAAAAGATGATAAAAGAAATTGCAGGACAGCTGGGTATATCCGGCGGCAAAAACATGGGTCACGACGCATTGTCTTATCTTTCATCCAAGAGTGATGCTGAGCTGGAAAGGGAGATACTTAAGATAAAGCAGCAGCTTAAGGCAAATAATATAACTTACGATAAGCAGATGGAAATACTGAGAAATCTTGCCCCTATGATGGACAGCAGGCAGAAGGCCAGACTGAAAAAAGTCATAGACCTGCTGGCAAAATAAAAGCCGCATATTATATTAAAAGACAAAAAGTTAAAGGGAAACATGCAGAATGCCAAAGAATGTCACCAAATAAAAAATGCCCGGTCCTTTTAAATGGCCGGACATTAAAACTGCATATGAGGGCTCCGGTCTAAAATCTGAACCGGAGCCTTTGCATTGGGATAAACTTCAATATATCAGATATATTGTTATATACGGGAGATATTTACTTTGACCGTTAATCTCATTTGAGGTGGCTGCGATCAGTAATTTCAAAGTGTATGTTATATTATTATCTCCACATGACCGTATGGCTGTATTTACACATGTCCCGGTATCCATGTACTCATATCTAATATGACTATGGTCGTATGGCTGTATGGCTGTATGTATGCTCTATGGCCGTATGCTCAGGACAGTGTGTATATTCTCTTGGATACGGGTTATATGCATTGTTGCTTTTTTTCAGATATTTTGCATTCTTTTGCGTATTTGCTCTATAAGGCAAAGTTCAAAATGCCTTTGATTATGTATGCTGGCATTTTTTTTATTTCTTATCGACTTGACAACATTTTCGACAGAGTTTCTGACATATGTCAGAAACGAGTCTTGTTTTCGAGTGTTTGTTGACAAAATAATTATAAAATCGAAATCTGCCAACAGATTTCAAAGAATTTGCTGGCAGATTCTTTTTTTTTACGAAAAATTGCAACATAAGGCAAAATCCAAACTTTAAAATGGTTAAAAATGAGGTTTTTATTTTATTACGGGCAAAAAATGATGGCAGAAATTTTTTAAAAAGAAAAATTGCCAACATAAGGCCGGAGTTGAGTTTTATAATTATCTTACGGTTTGTCTACAGTATGAAGACTCAGTCTTTTCCGGAGCCTGAACATCTATTTGTATTACAGAGAACCTTTCGAAAGACATGAATATTTCTGACCCTTAGAACGAGCCAAAAACCGATGGAAACCGGCTCAAGACAGGATATAAAGTCATCCCCAGTTTACTTCTTTTGCCACGTCAGATCTGGAAGAACCCTTGGCAAATTTAAAATTACCGGCACTGATCTTCTGGTGATCAAGGCCCGCTTTTTCACATGCAGACTGGTAATCTTCATAATCTTCAAAAAGCCCTGCATTTACAAGACACTGAACCGCTTCGGCAGCACTGTCACCTTTTACAGTCACGGTGACCGATCTGGAAAGGACACCGTCTGACCACAGCGGGCTGTCGGTTTCTTCAGTTTCACCGGACTGTTCCTCTGAACCGGACTGTTCCTCTGAACCGGACTGTTCCTCTGAACCGGACGGATTGCTCTCTGTACTTTCGGAACCTGATGAACCCCCGTTTTCAGCCGGCTGATCTTCTGACCCGGAGATTTCTGTGGAAGTGTCATCTGTATCCGATATCAATGTCTTGGGATATTCCATTATGGCGTCCATCCTCCATGATATGAGAAGCGCTGCGGCTACAAGTATGAGCAGCGCAATAAAAATGTCATTTTTGTCATATATAAAATCTTTAAATTTTTTCATGATATCCTCCCTGAACTTACGAATACATTTTAACAGATTAATACTTTTTTCTCAAGGAGTTTTGGTGTATAATATGTGACATGATAAAAATCTCGATAACCGAAAATCAAGCAAATCAGCGCCTTGACCGGTTCCTCAGGAAATATCTGGCAAATGCTTCCCTCGGCAGCATATATAAAATAATAAGAAAAGATGTGAAGGTAAACGGAAAAAGAATGAATCCCCAATCCGTACTGAAAGCAGGGGATCAGCTTGTACTGTATATTTCGCAGGAAGAATTTGCCCAAATGAAAAAGACAGAACCGGATAAAAACCGAACCATTACAAAAAAGCAGTTTTCTGTAATATATGAGGATGAAAACATCCTGGCTGTATCCAAGCCTTTCGGCCTTCTGACCCATGGTGATTCAAGAGAAAAAAAGAATCACCTGGCAAATCAGGTAATCGACTATCTCATACAGAAGGGAGAATACGACCCTCGAAGAGACATCACATTTACTCCTTCACCTGCCAGCCGGCTGGACAGAAATACCACCGGACTGGTGGTTTTCGGAAAGAAATCTGAAGCCCTCAAAGAGCTGAACAGGATGATGAAAGAAAGGGACGGTATCGAAAAGATATACCTGACTATTGTGGCGGGAAATTTAGACCGGCATCTTCAACTTGTGGATCATATGGTTAAGGATGAAGAAAAAAATCTTGTCACGCTTTCCGGTTGTGATGAAGACAGGGTTATGATCACAGATGTTTGGCCTGTGGAGAATTCCCATGGTTATACTCTGGTTCAGGTCAGACTGCATACAGGCAGGACACATCAGATCAGGGTTCAGCTGGCAGCAGCCGGATTTCCCATAATCGGAGATGGGAAATACGGAAAACCATCTGTTAATGCCCGTATGAAGAAAGAATACGGACTGACCACCCAGCTGCTGCATGCCCACAAGCTGAAATTCTGCGGGCGCAGTTGGGGCGGAGTTCTTGATTATCTGGAAGGCAGAGAATTTATATGCAAGCCGCCGGAACGTTTCGAGAGAATAAAAAAAGATATATTTGGATAAAATCAGTTTTGGAGAAAAGATGATGAAAGAAGCCTGGGGATGGATAAGAGACATTGCCATTGCGGTACTTATAGCAGCTGTTCTGCTGTTCTTTTTTAAACCTATAATCATACAGCAGGAATCAATGCAGCCCAATTTTTACTCAAATGATTATGTTATAGTCAGCAAGCAGGCATATAAGCTGTTTGGCGATATGGAGAGAGGAGACATAATAGTGTTCAAATCCTCACTGCTGGACGACAACGGAAATGAAAAATACCTGATAAAGAGGATAATCGGCCTTCCGGGAGACACTCTGGAAATAAAAGACGGCTATGTCATAAGAAACGGCGAGATCATACAGGAACCTTATGTTGCACAGCAGGGAGTTTCGGGAGAAATGAGCCGGATAACTGTGGAAGAAGGTAAACTCTTTGTCATGGGAGACAACAGATATGTCAGCCAGGACAGCCGTTCTGCCGCTGTAGGGCAGATAGATCAGGAAACGGTGGTCGGCAAGGTCATATTGCGGATATTCCCGTTTGACAGTATAAAATACTTTGGCTGACAGCAGAAGGTTTCATTACCGGACCGGGCGGAAAGGTGACCGATGAAAAAGATTCTTGCCATTGGTGCAGGAATGCTGACAGGCATTTTACTGGCCATAGCCATACACTGCAACTTCATGATAGTCCGTGCAGCAAGCGGTTATATGCTTCCGGAAATAGAGCCGGGGCAGAAAGTCATAGTATGGCTGATGGCAGATATAGATGAGATTGATGCAGGAGACGTGGTGGCATACAAGAGACCATATTATGTGGTGGACGGGGAAAACGGCATAATATTGAGACGGGTTGAGACGGTCACAGATGACGGCTTTATACTCACATGCGACGCGGACCTTTCTTCACAGCAGAAAGAAACCGCTTTAAAGGAAGACATTATCGGAAAAGCATTGCTGTTTTAACATATGTCTTAGAAATGTCCTCCGAAAATTTGAAAAGCATATCGGATATTTCTTTGAATCATCATCAGATATTTCCCACACAAGGAGCATTAAATAAAATGGCTAAAAGAGAAAGAAAACTTGTGGCAGGCAACAAAAAGGCCCGACACGATTATTTTATAGAAGAGACATATGAAGCAGGCATAGTGCTGACAGGCACCGAGATAAAATCCGTAAGACAGGGAAAAGTCAGCATAAAGGAAAGTTATGCAAAGATTGAAAAGGGAGAACTGTTCATATACGGCATGAATATCAGTCCCTACGAGCAGGGGAACAGGTTTAACGTAGACCCCCTGAGAAAACGGAAACTCTTGTTACATAAACAGGAAATAAAGAAACTTGTAGGCTACACAACAATGAAAGGTCTGACCATAGTTCCTCTTACGATGTATATAAATGAAGACGGCAGAGCCAAAGTGGAGATTGCCGTTGCCCGCGGAAAGAAAAACTATGATAAACGGGAAAGCATTGCAAAGCGTGATGCTGCAAGAGACATAGACAGGAGAATGAAAACAAGATTCTGAATACGAAGCAGCGAGAATGGAGAGAACAGGTAATGGAAGAAAACAGACAGACCATTGTTAAAAAGACTGTAAAAACCGGAATATCCTTTGGCAGCGCACTGGCAATGGTAATAAGCTATACAACATGGCAATCAATAGGGTGGGCCATATTTCACGGTCTGCTCAGCTGGATATATGTGATATATTTCGTTTTAAAGTACCATGTGCCGGTTATATGAACATATGGGCTTTCATATCAGACTATTGGCAAAGTCGACTATATGGCAATTATTTTTTGAATGATATAAAAATCTGAGAAACAGAAAGCAGCACGGCAGCCATGAATCTGTGCAGTTTGTGGAAAAAGAATATTTTCCATTCCGGAAAATCAGAAAAATATGATTAAAAGAAATAACATTGCGGTAAATTATATATATATTTGTACATATTGCAGAATATGGGCATATGATATATAATATTACAGAACATGGGGGTGTAAAGGTTTCGACGGGGGTGTGGAACCGGGATAAGCGAGCGGTAGTTTGCCGGTCTACCTAAAAAAGGCACGTTAAATATAAACGCTAAAAATAATAACAACAATTTCGCATTAGCTGCTTAGTTCAGCACCGCGCGTCGGTTTGAGCTCACCTGTAGGCTCATTTTCCGGCGACGAGAATACAGGAAAACTCTGCGCCAGTGCCCGGTAACGCAGGGGAACAACGGGATAGCTGAGGCTTGAGTCTGTCAATGGACGCCTGCCGAAGCGAAACTTTAAATCATTGACTGCGCTCGGAGAAAATTCCGCGGAAATGCTTTCGGACGCGAGTTCGATTCTCGCCACTTCCACCAGAATTTAAGTTCCGGTCAGAAATGACCGGAACTTTTTGCTTGTTCTGACCCAAAGGCTCCTGCCCATAGCGCCCAAAATACTGCGGCAGAAAATAACCAAAGGGACAAAAGTTATGCCAACCTTTAGTTTTGACTCAGACCTGCTTACGATTGCAGGCGTTCATTTGAATATAATCAGAGAACTTTTTCAGATTATACAAGACTCACAAAAGCGGAGATAAAATGTGAGGATTTCGGGCGGCTGAGAAGCATGTGAGGTTGGGCAGAGCTGACAGGCGGGCTTGAATCTTTATGTCAAAGTTCTGTGTTTACGGAGCGGGAAAAAGGCATTATAATGAGAGTAAAAATGACAGTCACAGTTTTCTATGCAGGAGGAACTGTTTTGCGCAGTGATATAGAAATGATGAATACAATTGTGAATGTTGCAGAATCCGATGACCGGATTCTGGCAGTGTACATGAAAGGTTCAAGAACAAATCCAAAAGTCACAAAAGATATTTATAGAGACTTTGATATAATGTATGTAGTTAAAGAAACTGAAAGCTTTATCCAAAATCCGCAGTGGCTGAATAATTTTGGAGAAATAGTTATGAAGCAGGAACAAGATGATGATTTCGGTTATGGGGAACGCTTCGGAATACGAAATCATTATGATGAAAGTTACTCATGGTTACTGTTGTTTAAAGATGGAAACCGGATTGATATAGGAGTGGAGAATCTTTCTGCTTTGCAGAAAGGTGTCAACAGGAATAAACTTTTTGTTCCGATTATGGATAAAATAGGATGTTTGCCTCATTTACCGCCACCTACCGATGAAGAATTTTATATTCAAAGACCTACAGAGAAAAAATTCCGCGGCTGCTGTAATGAGTTTTACTGGTGCCTTTGTGATGTGGCGAAAGGAATTGCGAGGGATGAACTTCCCTTTGCCATGACTACTTACAATACGCTTGTACGTAATATGCTGGAACAAATGCTTAATTGGTATATAGGATTAAATACCGATTATTCCGTTTCCTGCGGTAAATTAAATAAGTATTTGAAAAAGTATCTGCCGGAGAAATTATATAATAACTATTTAAAAACATATACGGATAGTGATTATGACCATTTTTGGTGTGCCATTGATGAAGCTTGCAAATTGTTTCGTAAAACAGCACTTTTAGTTGCAGAAAAATTTTATTTTGTGTACCCGGAAAATGATGAGATGGCAGCACTGGAATACATGGAAAAAATAAGAACAAAACGGATGTAAGATTTAACGGGTCTTTATAATCTGCAATATTTTGCACCGAGAAGGATTGCGTCATTTAATGAACTTCAGGTTCAAGAAGCATTCAAAATATAACCTTCCGGATAAACGGATGAAAGTTATTGAGCAGCTGATTCAAAAGCGCGCCCGGACATTACCGGAAAAATAACAGGATTATTAAATGAGTTGCTATCAGCAATCGCTGAAAATCCTTAACTCAGGAGTAAATGAAAAAGTGCATAACGTCACTTACGCCGCAATTGAAGCTTCAGTCAGAAATGACCGGGGCTTTTTGCTTGCTCTGACCCTGAGGCTCCTGACCATAGCACCGGAAATACCTAGGCAGAAGTGAGCCAAAAGGGGGCAGAGGCCTTAAAATCTGTCAGAAATTTTATGTTTACGGTATTGAAAATGGCAGCTATAATGGAAGTATAAAGCAGAAGTCATGGAGGGACGGGACATGGCAAAAAAGAAGAGAGTTACACTGCCGAAAGACTTCCGGGAACTTGTGGAAGCAGGTGATATGGAGAAACTCAAAGCAATCTATGACAGATGCGAACTGTCTGCCACTTATGATGGCAGGTATGGTATGAACACAGCCCTGCATTATTATGGTGTTCCCGATGAACTGGTTCGCTGGCTTGTTGCGCAAGGACTGAATGTGGACATAGAAAACTATTACGGGCGTTCGCCTTTATATGAGCAAACCACAGTGGGAAGCAGCACGGTGAAACTGCTTTTTGAACTGGGCGCGGATATTGAAAAGCCTGACCGATACGGAAACAGGCCGCTGCACAATGCCGCAAGATTTTTCCGTACAGATGCGGTACGCTTTCTGGTGGAAAAGGGGGCAAAGGTTCGTGTGAAAAATGACATGGGGCGAACGCCGCTTGCAGAATCCCTTGCGGTTTGCCATAATGCAAACATACCAGAAATGGCTGAGATTTCTGTCATATTATTAGATGCGGGGACAAAAATCACACCAGAAATGATCAAAAGCGTCAGGCGGATCGGTGAAGAGTTTGAATTTTACAGAAGCAGCTTTAACAAAGACTTTCTTGCCGAAACAGACGCAGGACTTGAGAAACTCTATGCTTTATTCAATGTGGAACCTATTGCAAAGCGTCAAATGCACGATGGAGTCTCTCCCATTATCGTGGCAGATGGATCCTGGGAAAAACAATATGAGATGCTTTGGCAGCTGCTGGTTCCAGCCAGCGGTGCAGCCCAGACTGTACAAGGGGAAGTGATTCGTATAGCAGGCCGTGT
This sequence comes from uncultured Bacillota bacterium, assembly GCA_949295785.1. Taxonomy (GTDB): domain Bacteria; phylum Bacillota; class Clostridia; order Peptostreptococcales; family Anaerovoracaceae; genus Fimisoma. The sequence continues at coordinate 17,334 of CASFMJ010000025.1, forward strand.
AGGCGATGAATTATACAGAAACGGCGGTATAAACTGGGATAAAAATTATCGCAAAATGCTGGATGCGCTGTTGGTGCATTTGGCCTCCGGCACACCCCTTTGCGAAAGTCAGTTAAACGAGGCAAAAACGCTGGCGGCAAGCATTCGCGCTAAAGGCACCGGAGACGAGCAGCTAACCGACCGCCTTTGTGAGCTTGCCGTTTTGTGGGTATCGAAAAATCCCAATCCCATTTCATTGAATAAGCCGAATTATGACAGGTAACGGGTGCAATGACTTTATGTATAACATCGGCAAACCGGCCCGGGAGCCTTTTGAAAAACCGCAGAAAAAATTAAAGCAATTGCAGAGTACCCACACATGATACCCACCGGATAAATCAAGGCAGAAGATTCCTTAGAACGGGCAGGAAGACAAACAATGTGCAGGCATGTGTCAAAGGAATTGCCGAAAAAAATATCTTTTTATGAGTAAAAAGCATAAGAATGGATGACATACTCTCCACAAAGCAGACACCGGAAATAAGAAAAATTTCATGACTGCATTGGGAGAGTATTTTTTATGGGTAAAAAGAAGCTTGCGATTATTGTGATCTCAGAAATGACATTTGACCGGTTATGCTTTGAAATCGACCATCTGTCGAAATTTCATTGAAACTGTTGTCTGTATTTTTTATAATGGCACTGTATAGAAAAAGAAAGAGGTGATTATCATGCAGGTCGAAATCAAGATTGACAGTTCATATACTGACCCTAAAATAATCATACTGACTGCTTCAATGACAGAGGATGTCAGCTGCATTTTAAAAAGAATTTCTGAAGATGTACCGCCAATAATTTCAGGTTATAAAGATGAAAAAATTGAAATACTGGAGCCGGCAGATTTGATTCGGCTTTACGCAAATTCCGGAAAAGTTTTTGCGGTTACAGATAAAGGTGAATATACCATCAGGCTCAGACTATATGAATTGGAAAAGATGTTGCCTGCCAATCATTTTATTCGTATATCAAATTCAGAGATAATTAACTTGAAAAAGGTCAGAAATTTTGATCTGAGTTTTACAGGTACCATTTGCGTTAAATTGCCAGACGGGATAACAACATATGTATCCAGACGCTATGTTCAAAAATTAAAAAAGAAATTAGGAATATGAGGTGAACATTATGAGAAATAAAATTATTATGCGCAGTCTTTTAGGATTTCCGGCAGGAATTGTAATAGGATATTTAATTACAATATTAGGTTCTCTTATTCTGGCAAACGGATATTACTCACCTTGTGTACCTGAACTTATATCAGCTGTGGGAAATGAAATCAATGCTGTTGTTTTACAGACACTTCTCAGCGGAATATTGGGATCAGGGTTTGCAGCAAGTTCAGTAATATGGCAGATGGATAATTGGAGCATTGTAAAGCAGACAGGAATTTACTTTTTTATCATTTCAGTAATAATGCTGCCGGTTGCTTATTTTGCATACTGGATGGAGCATAGTGCAGTGGGATTTTTAATTTATTTTGGAATTTTCATTTTAATTTTTGTAATTATATGGATAATTATGTTTATCATAGGTAAACAGGATGTGAGAAAAATGAATGAGAAATTGTTACAAACAGAGTTCAACAGAAATGAGTGATAAACCGGTGATACTTTTCCTGTATAAAGTAATAAATAACAGATCTTATATAATATTTTCAGTTGGCAAAAAATCACGGCAGGTCTTGCAATACCTGCCGTGATTTTTATACTATGGCGCTTTGGTGTTTACTTTTTTTTGTCATATAAACCGGCGCTTTTTTTACGGAGTTTATTGTATACTGCTATTTTGTTTAATTTCACTCATATGTGACACCGTAACAAACTTAAATCCCCTTGTTTTAAGCTCAACAATGATTTTTTCCAGTGCTTTTACTGTTTCCCGGTTGTCATCATGAAAAACAATAATGTCCCCGTCTTGTATATTGCCGACAACAGTATTGTAAATTTTTTCTGAATCCGGATTTTCCCAATCTCCGCTGTCAATGGTCCACAACATGAGCGGAAGATCAGCTGCTTTTTCTACTTCTTCCGTATATCTTCCATAAGGAGGACGGAGATATCTGATGGAACAGTCCGGAAGAATCCTTTTCAGCTCTTTTTCTGTCCGGCTGACTTCCTGCTTTATTTGAAGTTCGCTCAGCATCGTCAGATCAGGATGAGAAAAGGTATGACATCCGATTTCATGTCCGCTGGCGGCCATCTCTTTGACCAGCAGCTCGTTTCCTGAAATGTGTTCTCCTATCAGAAAGAAAGTTGCCGGAACCTGATGTTTATACAGAATATCCAGCACCTCAGGTGTATAAAGACAATCCGGCCCGTCGTCAAAGGTCAGGGCAACAAGAGATTGTGAGGGAGCTGAGGCGGTGATTTGTGCCGGTATCGGGCTCCTGTAAACTCGATGATGAATTCCCGCAAGGAGGGCAATAATCACTGATACAACTATACAGCTTACAAATCCGCAGAATAACAGATTTTTGTGTTTCTTCATTTCCATTCCCCCCTCTTGTGCAGCAGACGGATTGTATAGCCATGCACGGATGCCGTGCTCTGAATGACCTGGAAGAATAAAATGAAACATAAAAAGCCTGCAAAGCTGTTTTGAAACGGTATTTTCAGTTTTTTCTGATAAAGGTACATGCTGAGGAAAAGCAGAATGCACACAGCTGCCGTAAGCAGGGTGAGAAATCCGGCCAGGTAATAATAACCGATTATTGCAAGAATAATCCCCGGAATGAATCCAAAAAGAAAGGCAAGATCGAGATAAATAACTGAAAGGTTAACCATTGCAAAATGACGTGAAAAAGCTGTACCCTGTTTCCACGGCGGAACACTTGATAAACCTTCCAGCATTCCGATTGCCCAGCGCTTGCGCTGGTTGTACAGGCCGTTTAAGGACGCCAAAGCAGTGGTATAGCCCACAGCCTGCGGTTCGTAAGTTGAAGAAAGTCCCCGGTGGAGCAGTTTATAAGTCAGCACGATATCTTCTCCCAGCAGATCCTGCCAGCCACCGATTCTGACAACTTCCTCAGTCCGGTAAGCGCTAAAAGCGCCCTGTGCCACCAGAGTAGAACGGTAGCTGCCCTGAAAACGCTTAATAGCGGCAATGCTGAGCAGATAATCATAATTCTGCATTTTAGCGGCAAGAGAAGCTTTTGAATTTTCAACAAAAAGATTTCCCGCAACACAAGCGCTGCCGGAAGATACAATATGATTCATAATTTTTTGTATGGCGTGTTTTTCCAGATAAGTGTCGGCATCCACAGTAATAAAGTAAGGCGTGCAAATCAGCTCTAATCCGGTATTCAGTGCGTATGCCTTGCCCTGCTTACTGCAGAAAACATATTCCAGCGAACAGTTTTCAAAAGAGGATTCCTGCAGTTTTATAATTTCATCCTTAGTACCGTCGGTGGAGTCATTATCCACTACAAGCAGGCGGATATGCCCTTTATACTGCTGGGCTGCGATGGCCTGAATTGACCGGGCAATGGTTTTTTCTTCGTTGTGAGCGCATATGATAACGGTGGTATCTTCCTGAGTGTCGGGATAGGATTTTAATTTCCGGTTCAGCAGATTGGAGAAGAACATGAAACTCATCAGGAACCCCGGCAGCAATGCCATGCCGATAATGACCCACCAGACATAGACAGATGGAAAAATATATGAAATATCCTGTGCCCAGCCGATTGCAAAGAAGGAGGAAACGGCAAGCCACAGAAGACCAAAACAAATTGAAAAAATAAATTTTGCTTTCAAAAAATCACCTCCCTTCCAATGTACGCGTGTACAGGGAAAGTGGTGATTTTATTTTAAAAATCCCCCGGCTGAATTGATAATCTTCTGCACAATCAGATATTCCTCCCACAGTATTTTCTGAACTGCATCTGACTGCAGACCTGTTAAAACATGTCCGGCAATAAACAATAGCAGTTTTGAGCAAGGTTCTGATACCGGCGGCAATATGATTTTACTGACTTAATGAACAGGACCCTACAGGTCCGCCATGACGTAAAATCATTTCCATGTGATACAGGTAGACAAAAAGCTGCATTTCAGACGTGTAAAGAAGGCTGAAAGGCAGCTTTTATCGGCAGCCCTATCTTAAATGACAGGGACACATGTCATACATCTGCGACTTATGAACCAGCACCGTGCTCAGATCATATCATGATATTTTTACAGCGTCCGTTCACCGTTATGGGAGACAGGCGCTGTTTAAGAGACCTTGTGTACAATCAATTCAGCCGGCCTATCTTTGGCAGCAGGAATGATTTTCATGCCGGTCACAATTATCTTTTTTTGTTTCCTGTATGGTGCCAAAAGGATGTTCAGGCGGCCCATATACCGTATAAAGTTTTAACGGAGTTTTTCCTATATTGATGATGTTGTGCCATGTACATGCAGGCACCATCACAGCACAGCCTCTATCTGCCCTCTGCTGAAAGTCCATGCAATTTTTGTTTTGCCCCATCATGACAAGAGCGCAGCCTTCTTCAACACATATAAACTGATCTGTATCAGAGTGCATTTCAAGCCCGGTTTCTTCATGAGAAGGTATGCACATAAGAGTCACCTGAAGGTGACAGCCGGTCCATAATGCAGCTCTGTAATAGGGATTCTGTCTTACAGCACAGCCGATGTTGGTGACAAACGGTTCCGGACCGTGGTCTGTTGTTTCGGGCATGCAGCAGTAACGGTTATTTCTTTTCAAACATTTCACCTCACAAAAACAAGATATGATTTCAGTATATGTGAACGGAAAGTAAGGTGTGAACCGGTATTTCACACTTTACTGCGAAAGCAAAGAATCCCGTGCACATGGAAGAACTTTTGCTTTTTTTTCGGAAATAAGTTATACTGTACCCGACAAATCCGGTTTTCGGGGAAAGGAGAAAAATGGATTGTTAAGGTGCCCGAAAAAATACAGGAGAGAAACAAAGACTCTGATGGTTGTTACAGCACTTGTTATATTAGCTGTAATCTGCCGTCTGATTTCTATTTATGATATTGCTGATGACGGGCTGAATTATTTTTTTTCGCTGATGCGCACAGTAATTTACATAGGCATTATTATTACATGGGGGGTTTCGGTTCGAAACCGGGTAATAAACCGTTCTATACGCAGATATATGCAGACTGTGGCAGCATTACTCCTTTTCTGGTTTGTTATCAGAAGCTGTAAATTTTTCTTTATGGATGGCATAATCTCACTGCAGTATTACTGCTGGTACAGCTATTACATACCTATGATTCTGATTCCGATGATTGGAATTTATATTGCATTTTGCCTCGGTAAAACAGAAAATTATACCTTGCCGCTTTATATGAAGGCTCTTATAATCCCGGCTGCTGTGGCTATCGTTCTGATTTTTACTAATAATTTTCATCAGCTGGTGTTCGGCTTTCCATTTGGAAGAGCAGAAGCAGATCCGGTATATATATACAGACCCCTTTATTTTGTATGTCTCGGCTTAATAATTGCAGAGACCCTTTTATTCCTTATACTTCTTCTCATGCGAAGTCAGGTCCCCTATAAAAGAAAAAGAATCTGGGGTCCTGTGCTGCCTGCAGCCGCTGGAATTTTATACGCTATAGGTTATATAGCCGGTTTTCCCGCAGTTTTTATTGCTGCAGGCGATATGACTGCAGTTTTGACTCTGATTATGCTGTCCGTCTGCGAGTTGTGCATACAGAACGGACTGATTCCGTCCAACACCAGGTACAGTGAACTTCTCAAAGCTTCGACCATAGGAGCGCAGATTACTGATGCAGACTTTAACAGATGCATTGTGTCGGATAACGCAAAGGAATTTTCGAAAGAACTTATGCGCCGTGCAGTGAAAGAACCTGTTGAAATCGGAAATGAGAGGCTGTCAGGCGCACCTGTGACCGGCGGATATGTGTTATGGGTCGAGGATATTTCTATGGTTAAAGATGTTATGAAAAAGCTGGAGAAGATCAGCTCACGGCTTTCTGCAAATAATAATCTTTTGAAGGCAGAGGTTGAACTGAAGGAAAAACAGTCAAGGGCTGATGAGCAGCGGCGTATTTATGATAGAATAACCGAAGAAGTGGAACCTCAACTTAAACGGCTGGAATTGCTTCTTGAACCTTCGTCAGATCCGGTGAAAACAAGAGAAAATCTGGGATACGCCTGCGTGATGAGCGCCTATATAAAACGGCTGGGAAATCTTATTCTTCTTGGAGAAGAGGCCACTTTTCTCATGTCTCGTGAACTGGAATACAGTTTTCGGGAATCTATGGAAAACCTTCGTCTATGCGGTGTGGCTACATCACTCTCGTGCATATGTGAGGGAATAATTTCGAAAGATTCCGCAGTTGCCGCCTATGAGTTTTTTGAAATGGTTCTGGAAGCTGCCCTTCCTACGATGAAGGCAATTCTGGTAAACCTGACAGTGGAAGACCGGTCTGTTAAAATAATTTTTGCCCTGTCCTGCCCTAACTCATCTGTTGCTGCAGACAGAGAGTTTCTGAAGCGGCACAATGCTTATGCTGAGGTATCAGAAGATGGGGACGATGTCCGGATAACCTTTCTTATGCCGAAAGGGGGCGACACAAAATGATTACGATATCTTATCTGTCTGCTGCAGCACAGTCTGCATTTATGATTCTGATATTTCTCGCCCTTGTTTTTCAGTTTTTTGTATGCTGCATGGGATATTTTTATCGAGCTAAATGGTATAATTGCAAAATACTGGCCATATTGGACATTCTGGCTGTTATGCTTCTGAGTTTTATGGCATCAGGCGTCCGAAGCCAGGCTTTTGGTGAGCCCGCATGGAAGATTACCAGGAAAATCATGGAACTTCCCGCAGCAGCAGTTTTTCTGCTTATTACTCTGACAACAGGATACGGGTGCTGGATATTGTGGCATCAGTGGAAATACAGAAAATCAGCTGTAACAAGGGCATCCGTAAGAGAGGGAGCAAACCTTATGCCTATGGGTCTATGCTTTTTTAAAGAGGACGGACAGCTGATTCTGACGAACATAAAGATGGAAGAACTCAGCCATCTGCTGTGCGGAGAGACTTTACAGAACGGCCGGCATTTCTGGCAGATGATTTCTCAGGGCAAACTCAAATCAGGAGCAAAAAGAAGCAGTGTTCCCGATGCGCATACGATTATTCTGCCGGAAGGGGCCGTATGGGTTTTCAACAGGCAAGTAATCAGTATGAACGATGAGGAGATTGTTCAGGTGACTGCAATGGATGCAACGGAAATTTACAAGCTGACCGGCAGGCTGAAACAGGAAACATCCATGATGCAGGGAATGAACGCAAGACTGAAACTGTATAGCTGGAATGTGGAGAAACTTACACGAACCAATCAGAGGCTTGCGGCTAAGATTCAGATTCATGATTCTATAGGCAGGAACCTTATGATGACGCGGTATTATCTGGCAATGGGTATGCAGCAGTCTCTTGTGCCTGATCTTGATATGATATTGAACAAATGGCAGCATACCATTTCGCTGCTCCGATATGAAAAAGAACCCGATGAACTGCAGGAAACCTTTAAGTATCTTACCGATGCGGCATCATATGCAGGAGTCGAGATTGTACTTCATGGTGAGATTCCCCGTGAAAGCAGATTAGCCGAACTGGTGACAGCGGCAGGAGCAGAAGCCTTGACCAATGCGGTCAGACATGCAGGTGCAAGACAGCTCACAGTAAAAGTTTTTCTCAATGAAAGTAACTGTTGTGCTGTTTTTACCAATGATGGCCTGCCGCCTGAAAAGCCGCTGCAGGAAGGCGGTGGACTTACCGGTCTGCGCAGCCGTATAGAAGGCGAAGGCGGCACTGTTACCATCAGTGCAGATCCGGAGTTTACTCTGATGATAACAATACCCAGGGAAAGGAGGATGAATCCGGCATGATTAAAAATGTGCTTGTTGTTGAAGATGATCCGATGGCACGCAAGCTTTTTGAGATTATTCTTAAAGGCAGCGGTCGCTATAATCTTGAGGCATCTATTGAAAGCGCCTCTCTGGCTGAGTTTTACTGTATGACAAACCCCATCGATCTGATTCTGATGGACGTGTGCACAGCGCTGCATGCCAGTGGTCTTGATGCGGCCGCCAGAATAAAGGAAAAATATCCTCATATTAAGGTTATCATAGTAACAAGTCAGCCTGAATGCGATTTTATTGAAAGGGCAAGGCAGGGAGGAGTAGACAGTTTCTGGTATAAGGATCCTTCGGAAGATATATTGCTTGAAATCATGGACAGAACTATGAATGGAGAATCAGTATACCCTGATACAACGCCGATGCTGAAGCTGGGAATGGCCAGCAGTGTGGAATTTACACCGAGGGAACTGGAAGTTCTCAGGGAACTTACAAGTGGAGATACGGATGATATAATTGCAGAACGTCTGCATCTTTCGGTAAACACTGTAAAGAAACATATTAAAAGCATGTTTCAGAAAACAGGCTTTACATCAAGAACACAGCTGGCGGTTATGGCCAGAGAAAGCGGTCTGGTAATCCGTGGATTTTAGCCGCCGGTACCAAAGAAAAGTATTCTGACGTTTTCATAAAATACTATAAATTTTTAAATCTGAAATATACATATCAAATATAAAAAGACTGAGAAACATAGAAGAAAAACCTCTTTTGACCATAAGGTCAGAAGAGGTTTTTTTTGTAGATGAAAAGTTCCTTTTTCATAAAACCATGGTGTCCTTTTTAATTCAGATTACGAAAAAATGCAAAAGGTACTCTTTTGGGTGATGTTCCACCATATGGAAATGATTAAAATATATTCAATAAAACGAGTAGATCTTCAATGAGCAGTCAGAAGATTCAGGGAGGTGATGGATTGCGGACCGTAGTAATAAGCACACAAAACAGCCTGCTGTCAGGAGCTATCATCAAATATATGCAGGAGCGGAGTGAATTGAGACCTGTGCGTATTCTGGAGGATACCGATGATGAACCGCTTAAAACATGCAGGTCAGTTCGTGCGGATGTTCTTCTTATGGAGGTAACTCAGGTATCGCCTTACACATTTTCACAGCGCAGAAGCTCAGCATCCCGGATTCGAAGGCATCTGCCGTCTTGCAGGATTGCGTTTATCTGCGATGAAAACGCGTATCCGGAGACTGCAAAAATGGTAAAGGAGCTCAGCAGAGACGGAGGAATAGATACCTTCTTTTACAGCTCTGTAACAGGAGAATATCTCGTTGATATGCTGGACACATTATAGCAGTATGATGTTCATGCATAATTAAAAAATGAAAGGAGAAAGGAAATGAAAAAGTTAGTTGTAATAATGCTTGCACTGATGATGGTATTCGCTGTTACTGCATGCGGCGGAGGTGGTGATGGCTCTGAAAAAGGAGGGGATTCGGACGCAAAATCCAATCTAATGAAAGTAGGCGGTTACACCGCAGAATACAAGGGATACGAGATTGTAAAGGATTATGACGGGGATGATGCTATAGCAATAACATGGAACTATACCAATGACGGAGAAGAAGCAATGTCATTTAACTGGGCATTCTATTACACACTTTTCCAGGATGGAGCAGAACTCGATCACAGTACGGTGTTCATTGAAGGTACATACGATACTTTAGATGAGGACATCAATAAGGAGATTCAGCCCGGCAATTCAATAGAGGTAAAGACCACAAACAAGCTGACCAGCCTTGAAAGTCCTGTTACGATAGAATATCAAGGGCTTCTTACTGATGACGAAGGAACAATAGAAATCGACATTACTAAATAAACATAGCGCGGATTTCATAAGGGCCTGTGGCGTGACTGCGGCAGAGGAACGTCGTTTCACTGCCGCCGCCGGCCGTAATGTACAGAATTGAAGTGCAGAGGCGGCATTCCGTTACAGGTGAAAGGGATTTTTTGTAAAAACAGGAGCAAAGAGACAGGAGGAATTAACCGTGGGACTTTTTGAAAAAAAATTCTGTGATATCTGCGGCGAGAAAATAGGTATGCTGGGAAACAGGAAACTGGAAGACGGCAACATGTGCAAGGACTGTGCTAAAAACCTTTCGCCGTGGTTTGACGACAGACGGCACAGCACCGTAGAAGAAATAAAAAAGCAGCTTAAGATGCGTGAAGAAAACCGCAGGCTTGCAGCTTCTTTCCGACCCGGCAGAGTAATAAGATCGGAAAGACACAACCTCTATGTAGATGAGGGACAGCAGCTGTTTGCTGTCTCTGCCAATCTTGACAGAGAAGATAATCCCGATATTCTTTCATTGAGTCTGATTACGGGATGCAGCATGGATGTGGAGGAAGACCGTACAGAGGAGTACTGGACCAACAGCGACGGAGAAGATGTAAGCTACAATCCGCCGAGATACAGATACATATACGACTATTATCTGCATATTTATCTGAACCATCCATATATCGACGACATGAAGCTGCGTCTTAATTCCGGCGAAATTTCGGAAGAGGAACGTAATCGCCTATTAGATGTAGAACGCGCCGGACAGGAAATGAGAGGCTACATTCAGAGTGTGACCGGCTGTATGCCGGGAGGCATGGGCATGAACAACGGTGGAATGAACATGAGAATGCAGCCGGGCATGGGTATGAACGGTCAGAACATGGGAATGCAGCCGGGCATGGGTATGAACGGCCAGAACATGTATCCCAATATGAGCATGCAGGGAGGTATGGCGGCAGCCGCAGGAGGCATGACGGCAGGATTTGCCGGAAACGACGCCGAAGAAGGACCCTGGGTGTGTCCCTCTTGCGGAACATCCAATACGGGAAGATTCTGTGAGAACTGCGGTAATCCCAAAAGATAAAACGATATGTGTGTATAGAAAAGGGAAGATGAGCGGAAAAGAGTCTTCTCGGGAATTTTTCAGAGGTACAGCATATGACAGATGTGAATAAAGTGATAGCCTTGAATCGCCTTCGTGCAGAAATATTGGACGAAGAGATATCACCGGCGCAGAAGAAATATTACCTTGAACTGGCTCAGTGGCTTGAAGAGCGGGATATCGAGACCGCAGAGGAAGCCACAGAAGCCATAAAAGAAACTCCGTATTATGATGGAGCCGCTCTGGCAAAGGAACTTGACGGTATTCATCTGAGAATCCGTGCAGCCAGAGAACTGGGCTATGAGGAAGTGGAAAAAATTCATTTGCAGAGGAGGGAAAAACTGCTTTCACAGGGACTGAAGGCCTACGCTTTTTCACAGGAATGGATTGATGATTATAACAGAGTACAGGAGGCTTCTGTACGGTACATGAAGCGCAAGGAAGTATTCGGCCGTATATTCTGTGATTATATCCGGATTTTCGGAAACTCACAAAGAGAACACCGGATGAATGCAGTCAATGACCTGAAAAAATCTCTCTCAGAACTTGACCGTATGGGAGTGAGCTTTGAGGAACTGCTGAAGCAGAAAGCATACAGACAGCTGACTATGGCCACTGACGAGGGGCTGGAACGCTTCGCTGCATTTATCGATAAATTCCGTAAAACCGGAGATGTGGAGGATGAAGTGGACTTGACCCGTCTGAAAGACGAACAGGATAGGGTTGGACGGTGGGCCAGGGAACACGCCGAAAAACTTGCAGAGGTAGGGAAGCAGGAGCAGTGGAACAGAGCAATCTGTATAGCAGTACCCTCCGATGATGCGATGGGATATGACTTTATCGCTATGAAGGAGGTGAAGGTATGATGGATCCTATTTGGCAGGCCACCCTTGAAGGATATGTAAAGCTGCTTTATGACAATGACCCACAAGGTCCTTTGCTGGAGAGTATTCATGATTTTGAAGACAGGTTTTGCCGGCTTGCTGAAGAAAACAGCGGAAATCCGGATGTAGCCGGGATTCTGAGTAAGGCAGGACTTCAGGACGAATATAACCGGTTGTATATGGCTTCCATCAACCGGAACAATAACTATAGCAGCATCTCGGGAGAAGAACAGCCACAGGCGTTCGATTATCAGAAAGAACAAAGACTTCCTACCGTCAAAGAGTTTTTAAACAGCTACAGACTTGTGTATGAAGAAATCAGACCAAATGCCCGTGAAGCAACAAACAGAGCCTATGAAAAGCTGTTTGAGGTGGAGCAGCGGACGGATGACCTGATTGAAGCTCAGATGATTATAGAGAAGGAAAAACTGATTCTCAACACGGTTATTGCAGATTATAAAGAACTTGCAGAAGATTTTCTCAAAGCTGCAGATCCCAATTATGAAATAACCTCGTCAGTTGTAAAGCTGTCAGCGGGAGCCTATGCTACAGCCAACACCCTGGATGAGATTACTTATATGGGAGAGATGGCCAGAGGAAAAGCCGATGATTTGGCCGTTCAGAATCTTGTAAAGATGGAGATACTTATTCAGCTTACGACTTTAATCTTTGCCTGGGCTCATACAAAGCGAAAAATACGAGAGGGAGGACCATATGTGGCAGATTATGCTCAGGCCATGGTGGTTACACGAGAAAAAACCCGTTCCTGTTATCGTTTCATGAGCAGAGACATGGGAATCGATTTTGACAAAATTGAAAGCACGCCTTTTTATCGTATTATGCTTTTAGATCCCAAAGGACTGGATGAATTGTGGAGAATCAAGAAGGTGATGCATCCGGATAATATTAAAGCAGCAAAATATATACTGTTTGAGGAAATCCTGACAGATCGCAGTATGGAAGATATTCTGCTTTCTCCTCAGAAGCAGCCATATTATGAACCCGTGGACAATATCCACGACGATCCGGGGCTGGACGATGAGTATATGGCCATTGCAGAAGAACTCAACAGGGACATTCCATATTTCCGTCGTAACAGAACTGAAACCAAGCTCAGAGAAGAAAGAAAAGCTGCAAAAAAAGTCTTTTCGTCGGATGATCTCATGAATAATATGAACCGGCTTAATAAAGAACTTTCTGAAGGAGCAGGAGGCACACCGGCTGGAAATGCCACAAACATGGCGGGCAGTTCCGCCGGCAGAGCCGCATCAGGCTTAGGAGCAGCTGCAGATACAGTTAAAAATATGACTCCGGATATGAAAAAAGAAATAGGAAAAAGCGCTGCAGAAAATGCTGCAACATCAGCCGTTAAAGAAATAGGAAGAGGCCTTTTGCGAGGCTTTCTGCGAAAATAAGAGGTAAGTATAAATTTTCAGTTCGATATACCGGATGGTTACAGAAATATAGGCTCTCCGGACTGAATTCGATAGTTCAGCCGGCAGCTGATATGAAAAATATTATGCAGTTTATAAAAGGAAAAGGAGGAACTTATGAAAAACAAATTTAGAATGACAGTCGTTATGATGATTGCGTTTATGATGGTATTTACTGTTACAGGCTGTGGAAATTCCGGAGGCAAAGTAAAGGGTGAGACCTTTGACGGCGGGAACATTGAAGTGTTTGTTCCGGAAGGATGGGCAGCTTACCACGGGCCTGACATCTTCGACGATTACGAGGAAGGATATAATCCTAATGTGGTAAATTTGGGGAAAGGGTCAAAGAGCGATGCTGATCTGTTCAATGTACCCATGGTAAATATTACCTATAGCGCAGACAAATCAATGGTGACTCCTACTAAAGATTATTATGAGGAAGCTAAGGACATCAAGGATATTGAGACAGATGAATACACATGGAAAGGTTTTACTGCAGTCAGCATGGGATATCCCGTGGCAATATTGTTTGCTGAAAAAGGAGATGTGCAGATTCAGGTAAATGTAAGTCTTGAAGGCGATGAGGACAAAGTAACTGTTGAAGATGCAGATTTCATTGCAATTCTAAATGGAATAAAGGCTAAATAGCAATTTCAGGGACAGATAATAATGCCCGGTCTCAAAAGAGGCCGGGCATTTAATATTGTATAAACACTTCTGAGTATTATAACAGTCAGTATAAATTCATATTGAATACCCCCATTTTATTATATGGTAAAGGTCAACTGAGCGGGAATGTTATTTTTCTGTATAGTCAGTTTTCCTTATCCTGCTGCATCATAGCGGCATAGAGCAAAAGCTGTTTAAGCGAAGTAACATTCAGCTTGGAATAAATGTTGCGATTATGGAAACGAATAGTCGTTTCCTTTACACCGGCAAGTTCCGCAATTTCCCTGACGGAATTACCGGCTAAATAATAATCAAGGATTTGTCTTTCTTTTGCCGTCAAGGTCTTGATACCGATAAGAAAAGCACGATAATTATCAGGATCAATATCATTTTTCCGTGATCGGGTTAAACGTTGCAGCTGAAACCGAGCTTCTTTAAGCTCGTTCTGTGCAGCATCATATTTATGCTGCGCCTCCTGATAGATAATAGTTGCTGCAGAAAGTTCATTTTGTACTGCAGACAGATCTTCGTCTTTTTTTGCAAGATAGGCAAACAAATCGTTAATCTCCGGTATGGACGAATGCTCTTCATTCCAGGTGGCATGCTTTATTTGCTCCAACCCTTTTAAAATCGGGGAAAGATACCGCCTGCTGAAGAACAGACAGCAGCTCACCGAAAAGAAAAGCAAAAGAGTGATCAGCAAAACAAACTGCACAATGCCCTTAATAACTGCAGAACTATAATCGCTTTGCGGAATCATAACCGCCAGAGCAAACGGCTCGTTATTCGGTGTCAGGGAGATGTCCTTAACTGCACCGATAAAGGTCTGGCTGCCGTCGGAAATTTTGGATAGACCGCCTTTCCTGCCGGAAATCGTTATGTTACCGGTAAGAGGTTCCACATAGTTATCCTGACCGCTGCAGGCAAGACCCGTTGGAAAATATGTATCTTCTTTGCACGATAAAAGCATACAGGACAGTCGCTTATCTGCGGCAGGCTGTGCGTGGTAGGTCGTGAAGTAATCGGCACTGACTTCGTAACCGCAAACACCGTAGAAGGTACCATCACTGCCCACGATCGGTACTGTCAAAAATACCACTTCATCTGAGGTGCCTGCAAGAGTAAAGCTGTCGGTCAGCATGTAAGAGTGATTCATCGGAAGGTTGGCATTGGCTGTCACTTTATCATAGTCCGGGAACAAATCAGTACGGAATTCCAGCCGCCATTTGCGGTGAGGCATAACATTTTTCGACTTGCCAAGGGAGGCGATGCCGCGGAACAAGACCATATCATCATCATTCTGATAACGGTTGTGATGGAGATATAAGCCCGTCCTGGAAAAGGCGGCATCTTCCACATTACTGTTGACAGTGGCATCCAGCATCACAAAAATGCCGGAACAGTTGTGGTATTGCAGCTTTTGCCTGAGCTGGCCAAGCAGTACGGACTGCACCTGCTGGATTTTTTCAGGATTATCGGTGAGATTCTTAAAATTCGCACCGCTTATTTCACTGTCCGAGTCGATGAAATCGCTGATATGACTGGAAAGGTCAATGCTGCTTGCTGCCAAAGAATTAAAATAGTCGGACATATCCTTTTCAAACGCTTCCATTTGGAAATCGAGAGAGTTCTGTATGTTCTTCTCCGCACTGTCGAAACGTCCGATAACCATAATACCTGCAAACAGAGCAAATATGATAATCAATGCCAATATGAGCATATAGACAATCAGTTTTTTCTGCATTGTCCATTTCGTGTTGAGCAAACGCTTCATTTTCAGTCACCGCCTTTGCTTATTTCAAGGAACAGGTTCCATGTTTCCTCGGCCAAAAGGGCGGCATCTTCTCCGCTGTCCGCTCGCTCCTGTAAAGCAGGACAAAGTTTTTTCAATGCGGGATAGAGTGCTTCTACATAGTTATAGTAGTTGGTAAACTCCGGGCGAATGGTAAGGGTGTATTCCGCGCGCATGGTCTTCACAGCGGAAAACAGCACCTTGTGTGCGGGGCTTGGAAATTCGTAGCCGTCAATGGCTTCAAAAGCGGAATCATGTACCGGCATATAGCCTGATTCCACGACAAAATCCAGGTTGCGCTCACCCTCGGTCAGCCAGCGCAGGAAAATCGCCGCTGCTTCCGCTTTTGCCTCAGTAGTCTTATAGGCAGAAAATCCCGTTCCGGTCACCGGCATAAACTGCTCGCCGTTTCCTGTCTTTG
Source organism: uncultured Bacillota bacterium (assembly GCA_949295785.1). Taxonomy (GTDB): domain Bacteria; phylum Bacillota; class Clostridia; order Peptostreptococcales; family Anaerovoracaceae; genus Fimisoma. The sequence continues at coordinate 33,383 of CASFMJ010000025.1, forward strand.
GCAGAGGAAGAACCTTAAGGTTCATCTTTTCGGAAGTGTTGTCAGGATATGTCACGGTGTCATTGTAATAGTTGATAGCAGCGGAAGAACCGATACCGGCAGCAACCTCGCCGGTCATAATCTGTGTATTGGCATATTTATCCGAAACCACAATATGCCCTTGAGCTAAGGGTACGGCAAATTTCATCCATGAATCCTTTAAATTCGGGTCTGAGGTGTCGTACCAGTCCGCATCGTTATAGACAGGCTCGTGTCCCGATGCCAGCATATCATATTCCACATTCTGTATCAGATAGTCAAAGGCGCAGAAAGACTTACCGCCGGACCACTCGTAATACTTGGCGGCAACCTCAAAAAACCCCTCCCAGGTATCCAGCATATCATAACTTACGCCCGTATCCTTCGCAAACCGGTAAAACAGCGAATCGTTAACAAACAGTGCACGGGTAGAGCGGGACACAGGGAACACCGCAAGATGTCCGTCAATGGTACCGTCATTCACAAATTCCTGCACA
>CASFMJ010000026.1 GCA_949295785.1 uncultured Bacillota bacterium
ACATGCCCCTATATTTGTGTTGCTTTTTTCATTTTAAAGCTGAAATGGTAAATATTTCGTGGACTACAAAAGAAGGGAGCTATCGCTGCACCCAACCTGATTTGGTCAACTGTGCGACAGCCCCTTTAAGATATTCTGATGTTATTATTTCAGAACAACAGTAGCTCCGACTTCTTCAAGCTGAGTCTTGATAGCTTCTGCTTCTGCCTTTTCGATTCCTTCTTTAACGTTGGAAGGAGCTCCGTCAACCAGCTCTTTTGCTTCCTTCAGGCCAAGACCTGTGATTTCTCTTACAGCTTTGATTACTTTGATCTTTTCTCCGCCTGCTGCTTCAAGAACTACAGTGAATTCAGTCTGCTCTTCAGCTGCTGCAGCACCAGCGCCTGCAGCACCAGCTACTGCTACAGGAGCTGCTGCGGATACGCCGAACTCTTCTTCACAAGCTTTAACTAATTCATTTAATTCCAAAACGGTCATAGCTTTTATAGCTTCAATTATCTGTTCCTTGTTCATTTTATATTCTCCTTTATAAATTTTCTTTAAATAGATATTGTTCCGCTTAATGGGGCGGCATTATCATGCTTACGCTTCTGCCTTGGCATCTGCGATAGCCTGGAATGTTCTTACTGCCTTGCTTACAGGTGACTGTATGCTTCCCATGAACTTGGCAATGAGAACTTCTCTTGACGGAATATCAGCTATAGCCTGAATACCTGCTTTATCAAATACAGTTCCTTCAACTACGCCTGCCTTGAATTCCATCTTCTTATATTCTTTTATCACTTCGTTGAGTACTCTTGCGGGAGCAGTGGCGTCTTCCTTGCTGATAGCAAGAGCGCTTGGGCCTTCAAGGACATCTGCCAGACCGGCAAACTCAGTTCCCTCAATTGCTCTCTTTACAAGTGTGTTTTTATACACAGTATAATCTACATTGGCTTCACGAAGTTTCTTTCTCATGGCATCTGCCTCTGCTACAGATATTCCCATGTAGTCAATAACTACAGCAGACTGTGCGCCATCTAATTTTTCTCTTATTTCGTCGATTATAATCTGTTTAGCTTTTTGAGCTTCTACTGACATATTTTTCTCTTACTCCTTTCTTGCTTTCTCACAGAGAAAGCAGAATCGGTACTCCATAAAAAAGCCTTGTCCGCATAAACGTACAAGGCCAATATTTTATATTGTACCTCGGCGGGAAATTAAGCTTTCGCACCCGCTGTCTACGGTTTTGATTTCGTATTCTGTTTGCTGTCCGTTCTCTTAGAACTGGATCAGTGCAGGATTTACCTTCACTCCCGGTCCCATGGTGGAAGCCACGGTAACACTCTTTAAATACTGTCCCTTTGCTGCCGCCGGCTTAGCCTTGATAACTGCTTCGAGGAGAGCGTTAAAGTTATCGGTAAGTTTTTCAGCTCCGAATGAAGCTTTACCGATTGGGGTATGGATGATATTTGTCTTGTCGAGTCTGTATTCGACTTTACCTGCTTTGATTTCCTGCAGGGCCTTTTCAACATCCATTGTTACGGTTCCTGATTTAGGGTTTGGCATCAGACCCTTAGGTCCGAGAATCTTACCCAGTCTTCCTACAACTCCCATCATATCAGGAGTTGCTACGACTACGTCAAAGTCAAACCAGTTTTCGGTCTGAATCTTCTGTGCCATTTCTTCAGCGCCTACATAATCAGCACCTGCTGCCTCTGCTTCCTGCGCCTTAGGTCCTTTTGCAAATACCAGGACTTTTTTTGTCTTACCTGTTCCGTGTGGAAGAACTATTGCACCTCTTACCTGCTGATCTGCATGTCTTCCGTCAACTCCAAGTCTGATGTGTACTTCGATAGTCTCATCGAATTTTGCTTTTGAAGTTTCGACTGCAAGCTTTAAAGCTTCAGGAACTTCATGAAGAGCTGTCTTGTCGTATGATGCGACAGCAGCTTTGTAATTTTTACCTCTCTTAGGCATTTCTTACCTCCTTGTGGTATTAACGACTTTCTGTCTCCCACCTGCTAATCTTCAATAACTATACCCATGCTTCTTGCTGTGCCCTTGATCATCTCTGTGGCTGCCTCAAGACTTGCCGCATTGAGATCCGGCATCTTGGTTTTTGCGATTTCCTCTGCCTGAGCTCTTGTCAGCGTTGCAACCTTTTTCTTGTTAGGTTCACCGGACGCAGAATCAAGACCGGCTGCTTTCTTGAGCAGTACTGCAGCAGGAGGAGTTTTACAAATGAATGTAAAAGATCTGTCGGCATAAACCGTAATCACTACCGGAATGATCATTCCTTTCTGATCTTGTGTCCTGGCGTTGAACTGTTTACAGAAGTCCATAATGTTGACGCCTTTCTGACCAAGAGCAGGACCAACCGGAGGTGCCGGATTAGCATTACCTGCAGGAATCTGAAGCTTGATATAGCCTTCTACCTTCTTTGCCATCCTCTTGTCTCCTTTCGTAATATTCAGTTAGTATATCATCCTTTGGGAATATTCACCCAAAAGCTGCTACTGTCAGATCTTATCCACCTGGCTGAACTCAAGTTCAACCGGGGTATCTCTTCCGAACATGGAAACCTTTACTTTCAGTACCTGTTTTTCCTTGTTGATTTCCTCAACAGTGCCCATGAAACTTTCAAAAGGTCCGCTTATAACCCGTACTGTCTCGCCTATTTCCACATCAAGATCAATATATACTTTTTCTATTCCCATTCTGGCCACTTCTTCATCAGTAAGTGGAATCGGTTCTGAACCATGTCCCACAAAACCGGTAACGCCCTGTGTATTACGCACCAGATACCATGATTCGTTAGTTACTATCATCTTTATGATCACATAACCCGGAAACATTTTTTTGGTCTTGATTTTTCTCTGACCGTCTTTTATCTCAACTCTGTCTTCAGTAGGTACAACGATGTCGATAATCAGATCCTGCATTCCGCGGTTCTCAACCATCTTTTCGATATTAACTTTTACCTTGTTCTCGTGGCCCGAATAAGTGTGTACGACATACCATTTGGCTTTGCCGTCGCCTCTGAGTCCTTCCCCTTCTAAGGGAGAAACACCTTTGTTTTCAATATCAGACATTTCCTGTACCTTCTCTTTTCATCTATTTTGAAGTAAACCAACTGCCCGCAGGCTTTATGTTTATGCTTTCAGCATCAAATTACTCACAAAACTGCTCTAAGAGCGGCTAAAACACCTGTATCAATCAACCAGAAGAATAATGCGAAAACCGCACATGTCACAATAACTACTCCGGTATATGAGGCCACTTCTTTTTTGGTAGGCCACACAACCTTTTTCATTTCGGTCTTTACTCCTTTGAAATAATCTCCGAAGCCGCCTCTTTTTTTCTTTTCCTTGGCCATATTGTTTTCTCTCCTTATTTGGTTTCTTTGTGAAGAGTATGTTTTTTACAGAATCTGCAATATTTCTGCATTTCGATACGATCCGGATCGTTCTTTTTGTTTTTCATTGTATTATAGTTTCTCTGCTTGCATTCTGTACATGCCAGAATTACTTTGACTCTCATGTCGATTTCCTCCGTTTTACTTC
>CASFMJ010000027.1 GCA_949295785.1 uncultured Bacillota bacterium
ACTACCTTTGGCAACCGTTTTAATGGTATCACTTGACCTTTTTCTTTTTCACGAATTTGGTCTCACATCATTGACTAATGTACAAAGTTTAATAAATTCAGTTTTTTTAAGCCTTTAACAAAGCCGGTGATATGTGCTTTCGATCAGGCTTTTCCTGTAGTAACGATATTGTAAGTATCTCTTGCAATCATCAGCTCTTCGTTGGTAGGTATCATAAGTATCTTGACTTTTGAATCATCTGTTGATATCTCAGTCTCTTTACCTCTGATCTTATTCTTAACTGGATCAAGTTTTATCCCCAGATTGCCCAGATTGTTGCAGATTATTTCTCTCATGGTTGCATCATTTTCTCCAACGCCGGCAGTGAAGATAATAGCATCCACTCCGTTCATTTCTGCAATATATGCTCCTATATAGAACCTTACCTTATGTGCAAACACTTTGAGAGCCAGTGCTGCTCTTTCGTTTCCTTCAGTAACTGCTTCTTCTATATCTCTGAAATCACTGGATACGCCTGAAATTCCCAGTACGCCTGACTGTTTATTCAGTATTTCGTTGGCTTTTCCCTGAGGAAGATTTTCTTTTTCTCTTATATAGGTAACAATGGCGGGGTCTATGTCACCGCAGCGGGTACCCATTACAAGACCTTCGAGAGGGGTGAATCCCATTGATGTGTCGATACATTTTCCTCTCTTGATGGCAGATACGGAAGCTCCGTTTCCCAGATGGCAGGTTATGAGTTTCAGATCATCAAGGTTTACATTTAACATTTTAGATGCTCTTTCAGCTACATATTTGTGTGAAGTGCCGTGGAAACCATATCTCCTGATTCCATATTTGAGATAGTATTCATATGGGATAGCATATATATATGATTCAGGAGGCATTGTCTGATGGAATGCCGTATCAAAAACTCCTACCATAGGAGTATCCGGCATAAGTTCCTGACACGCAGCTATTCCCAGAAGGTTTGGCGGATTGTGAAGCGGTGCCAGTTCTACGCATTCTTCAAGAGCTTTGATGACTTCTTCAGTAATGAGTACTGATGAAGCGAATTTTTCGCCTGCGTGCACTACTCTGTGTCCTACAGCACCGATCTCATCCATGGATTTAACTACACCTGTTTCAGGATCCTGAACAGCTTTGAGAACCTGCTGTATGGCATCCTTATGGTCTTTCATCGGAACTTCGGTTTTCTTTTTATCCATTCCGATTTTTTCATGGGTGATCACAGAGCCGTCCATACCTATCCTTTCGACAAGACCTTTGCACAAAAGTGATTCGTTGGTCATGTCAAGGACCTGATATTTAAGTGATGAACTGCCGCAATTGATAACTAAAACTTTCATATCTATCCTCCGTGTATTTAAATTAACTGTCTAACCTTATATAGTATAAACAAATTTTGTCCAGCTTGCAAGTGTTTAAGGTTGTAAACCTGCTTATTTTTACAGGATGTAATCAGATTTTTCAGCGATTGCTTATAAAACAATCAGGATTGCGTATACACCATTGCCATCTTCATTTTTTATTAACACTGCGATTAACGAATATTTGAATCTGCAATGTCAATAAGTTTCATAAAGTTATTTTTAAATGTCGTCTGCCATACTGCATTTTTATATGTTCCTGAGATTATTTCTCTCACCAGCTTCTTGAAATCATTTTTTGTGCATATATTCAGTCTTATGGGATTCTCATCATATACTCTTTCACTCATCTCTTCGTAATATATTTCTTCGGAATCTTTGAGCATGTTTATCATGTCAAAGTTGATATATATTCCGGCAAAACTTGCGGCAAGCTGATCCTTGCTGATTTTTCCGTTGATGTATGCAACAAACCTGTCATAATATTCAAGCCCGCTTGTCTGAAAATATAAAAAAGTAAGATAATGATAAACAGCCTGCGGTTTCATTCCCAGGTTCTCATACAGTTTTGCCACTTCAAAATGCAGTTCTTTTACGGCTCTGAAATCGTCAGCTGCCCTGAAGGAATTTATTTTCCCGCGCAGCAAGGTTATCATAACAGCCTCAAATTTTGTCTCGTTTTTCATAGCATGTCTTGCTTTCTCATATTCGGTTATATCAACATAAGAAACAGCAAGATCAAAAAATTTCAAATAATCCTCATTCTGTCTCACATATCTGTTTCCTTTTTCCGTAAGCGAAATTTCTCCCTCACGATCTCTGAAAATATACCCTTCTCGAAGCAGATGCCTTTGAAACACGGAAGCATCCCATATTCCAAGTTCATCACTGAAGTACCTGGGCCACGAAAATTCGTGCTTTCCGGAAAATCTTTTTATATAATCCAGGAAAATCACTTCAGCATATTTCTTTTCTATTTTCTTTTTATCACTGCTGCGGTGTCTTTTTTTGCTGACCATCTGAATCTTTTTCCTCTTCTTCTATATGTAAATACGGCATGAAATACTTTATCTGCTGTTTATCAGAATTTTTGCCTGCTTTTTTTCTCTTGAGTAAAATGTATGCAATAGTTATTATCAGAACAATGATTATGCCGGCAAGAACAACAACGATAAAGTTTGGAAAAGAATGGCTTTTTTCAGCAATGCCTGAAGAATCGTCCGTAAGTATCCTGAATTTTTCACCATCAGAAATATTAACAAGGTAAAATCCGCCTTCACCGTACGCCATCTGTCCCTCATAATCCAGCAGCAGCATCTTTTCTCCGTCTATTTCTTCTATCTTTGCTCTGGCGTCGATTTTATTGTCATCGTCAAGAAGATACCATCTGATATCTTTCTCATCATCATTTTTAGCAAGACAGACAAGACGGATATTTCCATCTGATGATACTGCACATGGAAAAACAGCGCCCGAAATTTCTGTCTCCTCGACGTTGAAATCACCCGGCAGGCTGTCCGTATCGATTTTATCTGACGGGACATAAAGAGCGCCATCTATCAGAAGTTCATAATCTTTTACCACATGTACATCGATGACATATTCGCTTTTGCCGCCGTCGTCTGCAGTAATTATCACACGTTTTTCAACACTCTCATCACCATATTCCCGGGGTCCTTCTGCAGTTATATCCACATTTTCTGACATAGCCTCCACCAGTGTCTGACATGATTTGTCCTCTGAATCGGGACTCACATATACCACATACTCATATGTATCGGGAGAAAATTCCGGTATCAGTTCCCCACAACTTATCGTAAGTGAACTGAGTCTTGTATCTGTTGTTTTATTGGATGTGGTAGATGAAACAGCTACTCTTCCCGAATCTGTTCCGGATGAAGCGTTTCCTGATGTTGTCCCTGTGCCGGATGAAGAATGGCCTGAAGAAGATGACGAGCTGCCGCTTCCTGAGTTGCTGCTGCCGTTTCCTGTTTCTTTTTCCTCACTGTCTGAATCCGGTTCTTTATTATCTTCTGTACTTTCTGTCCCTTGTGAGTTCTCATCACCGCTTTCGGGAGTCTGTGCCGCCTCACCTTCCGTCTGATTATCGTCTTCGGGAACTGCAAATGCAACATAACCGATGTTAAAGATTCCAACCGTTATAACAAAAGTCAAAATCAGACACAATGCAGATATGCACTTTTTTTTAGTCGTGGTTTTCATGGTTAGTCTCCTGATCTAAATATATGATATAATCAAAAATCGCTACATGGAAAGCTCAAAATAAAGCGATATTAGTTTAATAATCACTCCCCTTTTTCTAGATTTTTCGTCATTTTTTAAATAGAAATATAATATCATGCCTTCATCATATGATAATATTTTACGATTCATAAGCATTCGCAATGCAATTAATGCATTTTCAATATTAAATATTTTATCCAATTTAACTTTAATCAAAAAAGTATTCTTATCGTTTTTTTCCCATTCCTCTTTTGCCTCTATTATAGCTTGAGAGTTTTTTTCGACCTCAGTGGGATAACAATTATATATTTTATTAAGTCTTTCTCGTTCAATTTGATCTGATTCACTTGCAAAGCGAATTCCAGCAATTCTAGGGTTGAGAAGATACATTATATCTAATTGGAGTTTTATGCTATTTTCAAAAGGATACAACATATATTTAAGTTTCATTAGTGTTTTTGACTGTAATATACCCCAATTAAAATCTGTTCTGTGTGCAGAAGAACAGTGTAATGCATTACGATAAAACAAATAGTGGTTTTCAAACTTCTCAAGATTTGTTCTCCCAGGTAATTCGATAATTGCCTTTTGAAGTTCTTCTTTTGTTTCATTAAATGCGTCAAAAATTGGATTTAAATATTTTCTTTTTGTTAATTCGTAAAAAAAATCCTCATTATTAAGTTTCGATAATTCACTTACAAAATTTGTTTTATTTCTTGTATAATATGCCCTAGCTGTTATTTCTCCAAAAAAGCCATTCAACGAAATTATATTTTTATATGGAATTCCAGCTCCAGAAAACTCAGAAGTTGTTCCTATAATATAACTTAATCCTTCAATTTCTCCTTTTTTTTCTTCTTCCAGTTCTGTATTATCTGGCCTTGAAAAAGTAAAGGGATGAGTAGCAAACACCTCAATTGCAGTTTCAAAATCATTTTCTTGATTGGGCATTTTTGCCGTATGACAAATTATTTTATGTCTATACTCAGGAAACTTTGATAAAACACAATATACTAATCTAGTATCCAACCCCCCTGTTGTATGAACAATACAATTTTTGAATCTTTTGTGTTTAAAAATTATTTCCGCATTCATACATAATTCTTTTGCTGCTTCATTTAAAAGTAACTCATATTTATTTATATCGTAGTCCTCTGGAACAGCAAGATCTCTATATAAATTTGTTTTTTCAAAATTTATTCGAATTTCATCTTTAAAATCCACTTTAATTTTACTGTCCGCAGGTAATACATACACTCCTTTAATATTCATCTCAGAAGTAAAATTTTGCATGAAAAGTTGATTCTGAATCGATAAATAAGATTTGATTTTTTTCCGGTTTGGTATAAGCTGAATATTTAAGGCTTTTAAAGTTATAAGCAGTAAATGCATTCTGTTTGTACAAATAAAAACTCCCTCGTTTTGATAATAATATATTTTTGATACTCCAAAATAGTCAGTTTCTATTGTAATTGTATTTTTTATAGAACTAAACAAGGAAAATTCACCAATTTCATCCGACATCAAACTAATGTCTATGTTGTCGGTTATGTCATCCATTCCAAAAATCAACTCTTCACAGCATTTACCCATTCCTGAAAAAGCAATAATGTTTCCATTTGAAACAATTGGTAAAATCGTAGTAAATAGACTAATATGCATATCAGAATCATTAACAAAAGTGTTGTGCATATCCAATGTTTTCATGGTTTTTTTAATAGACATATCAGATGAATCATCTGCAACACAAGTTAAAAGAATATCTTGAAACGGATACTTATTTTTTGCAAAAGGTGTGTTAAAATTAAGCAGAATATTATCATCTTCTAAAAATGTTTCATATTCATCTTTTTTTGCATCATCACAAAGTAAAATTGGTCCAAAAAGCCTACTACTTTCTTTAAAGAAAGGTGGTGCTTTAACGAAAATTTTCAAATAAACTATTCCATAATTCTCAAGATTTATATTAAAATCATTTGAATTTTGATATTTTTTTCTGACTATTATTTGTTTGTCTTGATTATATACATATAAACCATATAGCACATCATGATCTGCTTTTGAAAATGATACGTTTATCATTAAATTTTTGTTTAATATTTTATATGAACAATCTATCATTTCTTTCTCCCATTTTAAGATTATATTAAATATAATCATTATATAATCAAGTGCTTATTTAGATATTTAATATCCAATTATATACATCTTCTAAATATACTGTTTTTATTTCTGCCATCTTTATTGTATATAAAATCTTATCTATATATTTTTTTATTCCATATCCTTTGTATGCAAGCTTATTGATAACTTCCTCATCCATCCTGTTCCATTCTTCCCGCGAAAGGCTGTCTTTGATTTCGCGTGTATATTTAAAATAGGGAGTATTCAGCATCAGATGCATAGGATGGATATTTATCACTTTTAATCCCGGTGACAGAAGCTGTTTTTCCATAAGGTCAAAATCAAAGTTTTCTGAGTAGTATAAAAAAGCACCGTCTTCCCAGAAGATAGGGAAACTTATGGTTTTTGATCTGTGAAGAAATGGCGGAACAATATCCATAAGCGTGCAGACATTGGACTCATATTTTATACCTCTTTTTGTAAGCTTGTCCATCGTATCATTAACATCATAATACCTGTGAGCTCTGAAACATTCAGCTCCAGGGACAAGTTTAAAACAATAGTCGATAACTTCATCGTAACTTTTGCCCTGACTGCTGTCAGGCATAAAATTAGGGTGTATTCCAAGCTTTATCTTCCCCTTATTGGCAAATTCATCTACAGCCTTATTGGGGTTTGTCACAAAGGCTGTAACTTTTACATCGTTTTCATCAAAATATTCAAATGTCCTGCGAGCAGCATAATCTGATGCCCAGTCAAGATCTGATGTGATACAGATATAATTTTCTTTGTTTAAGATTTTTTTTGCTTCGTTTAATTTTCTTAATAATTTTTCCATTTTATTTCTTCTCTTTAGCTGGGATTCCCATAACCTTTGTATTTTTCTTCACATTTTTTGTAACAACAGAACCTGCACCGATAATTGCATTCTGACCCACTTTTACATTAGGCAAAATTGTCGATCCTGAACCTATTTTACATCCTCTTTCGAAAACAATTATATTAGCTTCCCCAACTTCACTGCCTTTAATAGTCATTCTGTTATCATTAGTAGTATTTACACCAGTACCGATAAATACATTTTCTTCAACAATCGTTCTTGATGTTAAATGTGTCGTATCTAAAATTTTAGAGTCATTTTTAATTGTTACATGATGATTAGTAGTACATAAACGTGAAACAACTACATTGTCACCAATATATCCATGCTCACGAAGCTGAGCCCCATCACCTATAAGAACGTTATTTCCCAGTTTATTGGCGGCATATATTACAGCATTGCTGCCTATGACACAGCCTTTTCCTATTTCTACAGGATCAAAGCTTTTCTCCAGCTTATGGACAAGATTTCCTGCGCCCTTGGGAGGTCTTCCTATAACAGCCCCGTCAAATATTTCAGTACCGTCGCCAACAATAGTTCCGGGATATAAAACGACGTTATGGTGAATTATAACGTTTTCGCCGATTACACAGTTTTCTCCGATTTTTGCATCCTCTGCAATATGAGCACTTTTACTTAAAACTAAATTTGTCATTTCTAAAACCTCTATTCTTTCATAGAATTATAATTTAAAACATCAGCAGAATAACCCTTGCATTCCCCTTTGTTCTCAGGATTTCCCTGAATGACTGATAAAATATCATAACTGTCTTTCCAGAATACTGTCCTGTATTTTTCCGGTGTACCGGAAAAATAATTGCTCCTTACACCTTCGACCAGCACTTTCCCCTCATAATATGCATTTTTTGTTACAAAATCAACATCAGTAAACTTAAAACAGTTAATCATGTCTTCAAGATAAAAATCACCATATGAAGAATCTTTATGGAAGAAAGTAAACATATCAACATCATCAAAAGAATCATATTTTAATGAATTTATACCTATAAGTTTTTTATTCTGATAGGATTGTTTTTCAAAATTTTTTACCACTCCCTCATCATTTTCATCATCGGCAATCACAAGCACTTTTCTGTCAAGAGATTGTCTGTAATGGTGTAATCCGACTTTATCAAGTATATAATCCAGTCTGTGATATGTAGTCGCATTACTGAACATATTTCTTATTCCTTCAATTTGTAATCTGTATTCTTTCTCAGGAGTTATTCTCTCAAGAGTTTCTTTTATCAGATGCGGAAAAAATTCAATAAATACATTAGGAAACATCTTTTTAATTCCTGCATTATAATTTGAGATAATAAGGCTTCCGCATGCCTGAAGTTCATAAACTCTGCTTGCAAACATACTTTCACTGTACTTGCTTGAATTGATATTTATTGCCCATTTAAACATCTTATGAACCTTCAGCAAAAGGCTGTGTTCAATTGAAGGATAAACATATTCCTGATATCTGAGAGGGAATTTATATGCTTCATTTCCTGCATTAAAATTTCTGTCAAAAATTTTAAGTTCTTTATTTGAAGAAATTACACCATCCAGAAGAATGGCCATATCAACATTTCTCTCAGGATATTTTTTTGCGTATCCCCAAGATCCAGAAAATATCACTTCATCTTTCATAAACTGCTCAAAGCCTATTGGATTATGAATAAGCGGATTAATTGCAAACGGCAATAAGTAGACACTATTGTTGCCGGTATCTTCAATATATCTGGATATACAATCAATGTCACTGGTAAATATAACATCACATTGCTTTGCAATATAAAGAAACACGTAATAATTGCCCGGATCTTCTTTAGAATAGAAAACAATCTTAGCATTACGATTTCTGTGATATTCTATTATCTTGCTTAACTGTTCTTTTAGGTTTCTCTCATCATTTACTCTCCCCAGGCCGGTCCAGTCATCTTTGAGCCCGTGCCAGGTTGAAACAATAAATAAAATATCTATATCTGCCTTATAATTATTAGGGCTGAGGTAAATTACATTAGCAACATCGCTATATGTTTCAATCTGAAACTCATCTGCAATTATTCCAATACGTACTTTATTCTGTTCATAATACCTTATTCCATTACTTTGAGGAATTTCCCCGGCTTTCTCTAATAATTCTCTGAAATAAATTTCTTTCTCTGCCAATGTATTTCTGTATGACTTATCTAAATTTTCTTCCAGTTCATTATAATTAAATGCTGATTTATTTTTTAATTTTCTGATTTTATTATATAGCTTGACTTCAAATAATTTCTCATAGGCTTCATTCTTTTTCTTTGAATGATAAAGCAGAGTGTTATATTCTTCCTTTTCATTCTGAAGTCTTTTTTTAACCTTGTTGGTTTTTTCAAATTTAATTTTGTCTAACTCATATTTTTTATTTAATTCATCCAGCTTATTCTGATTTTCTGCTAATTCCGCTTGCAAATCAACATACATTGATTTCTCTTGATGATGTTCTTTTTCAATGCTGCTGACTAAATTTTTCAAACCAAAAACCTGATCAGAAAGTTCAGAAATCTTTATTTCTCCCTTTGCTCTTTCTTCACAGATTTCAGCAAAAGATTTCTGTGTGCATTCTAAATCATTTTTGAGACTGCTTATTTTACTATTAAGTGCATTAGCATCTCTTATTAATGCTTCTTTTTCTGTCTTAACCTGCTCAAGTAATTCAGACAGTTCCAAATTAGAAACATCCTTTTTTTCACTTTCTTCTTTTATAAACTGAACCTCATTCTCAAGTTCATTTATACTGGATTCCAAGTGATGCTTTTCTTCAGCATGCTCTTCTGATTTATGTTTCAGTTCACTTGTTTTTTTCTCATTATTTTCTTCTAAATGTTCTATTTTGCTTTTCAGTTTTTCATTTTCAATTGATAGTTCTAAAATATTTTTACTTAATTCCACTATATATTCATTTGAAATTTTTGCGGATACATATGAATTCAACTCTTCTATCATTCTTTTTATTTCATCTTTAACAGATTCCATTTCACCAGTCTCCTGTTTTTTATTTCTACTGCACATATCTGAAAGCTGAAAATTTAAAGATTCAACTTTTTTCTCCTGTTGTCTCAGTGTTTCTTCCATATCAGAAATCGCATTTTCTCTTTCTTCTTTCTCAGATTGGATTTTAATTATTTCACTATTTGCCTCATCAAGTTTTTTTTCCAAATTACTGATATTCACTTTATATCTGTCTATCTTTTTCTGTTTATCACTATCGATTTCATAAAAAGAGTTTTCAATTTTTTTTAAAACAGTTTTTTCAATATCAACATTGTTTTTTCTGTTACTCTTATCAGCAATAAAACCTATCCATTTTCCAAAAAAAAACACATCCGAAAGAGGTATTCTTTCAGTTATCTGATCATATAGTTCTAAAAAATAATATGTCCTTTTATGATCCGGAAAAGGATTAATTCCAAAAGGCACTGTTACAATAAGCCGGCCGTTTTCATTTAATAATTCCTTTGCCTTGTCCAAGAATAACCCGGGTTCAAATACATGTTCAAGGATTTCACCCATTATGACAGTATCGAATTTATTTTTAAAATTATATTGAAGAAAGTCACCACAGATAAAATCTATTCTGTCAGAGATTTCATGAGGTTCATTATTTTTTAATCCAATTGCATATTCTATGCTTTTTGCAGAAATATCTATACCACATACATCTTTCTCCATTCTGGCACAGAGTATTGCAGCAATTCCCTGAGAGCAACCAACGTCCAGAACTTGCTTTCCAACAGTATTATCACAGATCCAGTCTATTCGGATTCTGGCATTCTTCTTGTTTTCTAATCCAAGTTCTCCACTATAACCCTGACTTATCCTATCCAAGGTACATCCTTCACTCATTAAAGTCCTCCAACAGTATCTCAACTATTCTTTCGCTTGCTTTACCGTCTCCGTACGGGTTTTTTGCCATACTCATTTTTTTATATTCTTCCATGTCTTCAAGTAAATATCTGAATTCTCTGTATATATTTTCTTCGTCAGTTCCCACCAGTTTCAGCGTGCCAGCTTCTATTCCTTCCGGCCGCTCTGTGGTGTCTCTCATCACCAAGACAGGCTTGCCTAAAGATGGAGCCTCCTCCTGTATGCCTCCGCTGTCGGTCAGAATCATATATGATCTTGCAAGAAAGTTATGAAAATCTATGACCTCCATAGGATCAGTAAGACGCACTCTTTCATGCTCTCCCAGTATTTCGTCTGCCGCCTCTCTCACTGCCGGATTAAGGTGCACCGGATATATCACTTTTACATCTTCAAATTCATTTACAATCCTCATTATTGCCCTGAACATGTGACGCAGATTTTCTCCGAGATTTTCTCTTCTGTGAGCCGTAAGCATTATCAGTCTGCTGCCTTTTGCCCAGTCAAGCAGTGGATGGCTGTAATCGTCTCTTACAGTCGTCTTCAGAGCATCTATTCCGGTGTTTCCCGTAACAAATATGTTTTGTGGGTTCTTTCCTTCCCTGATAAGGTTTTCTTTTGATTTTTCAGTAGGGGCAAAATGATACCCTGCTATTATACCTGTAGCCTGTCTGTTGAATTCTTCAGGGAAAGGAGAATATATATCATATGTTCTGAGTCCGGCTTCCACATGTCCTACGGGTATCTGCATATAAAAACATGCCAGTGCAGCTGCAAAAGTGGTAGTGGTATCTCCGTGCACCAGAACCACATCAGGCTTTTCTTTCTTTAGAACATCTTTTATATCGTGTATTATATTGCTTGTTATGTCAAAAAGCGTCTGTCTTTCTTTCATTACAGAAAGATCATAATCAGGCTCAACATCGAATGCTTCAAGAACCATATCCAGCATCTGGCGATGCTGTCCTGTCACACATACGACTGTATCTATCTCTTTTTCTTTCTTCAGCGCTTTGACCACGGGACACATTTTTATCGCTTCAGGTCTTGTCCCGAATACTGTCATTACTTTTTTCATCAGTTTTCTCCATACATATATTTGCTGTAAGCCTCCAGCACTTCTCCGGCTTCTCCGAACATCATCTGTTTACTGTTGTTGAGCCAGAGCACTTTACTGCAGAGTTCTTTAAGATTTCCCACACTCTGCGAGACAATAACGACGCTTCTTCCGGAATCATTTATCATTCCTTTAATCTTAGCGGAACTTTTCTTCTGAAACCTGATATCTCCCACGCTGAGAACTTCATCTATCAGAAGTACATCTGTCGTCAGGACAGAACTTATAGAAAATGCAAGCTTGGAATACATGCCGCTGGAATATGTCTTTACCGGCTTATCAATAAAATCTCCCAGTTCGGAAAATTCTATTATCTCGTCCATTTTTTCTTCTATCTCATCCTTACTGAAGCCCATGGCATAGCCCGAAAGATATATATTGGTGCGTCCGGGAAGCCTGCTCTGAAAGCCAACCCCAAGAGCAAGGAGCGAGGTTCTGTCACAGTTTATCCTCATACGCCCTCCGTCGATACCATATATACCTGCTATGGCTCTTAAAAGAGTGCTTTTCCCTGAACCGTTGGCTCCTACGATCCCCACGGTCTCCCCTTTGAACATGTCAAAGGTCACTCCGTCAACTGCGGTGAACGCATTACCGGTCTGCTGTTCATCCGTATTTTTTCCGATAAGTTTCTTCAAAAAAGTCCTGTATCCTGTTGGCTTTGTATTTTTGTATACTATTTTTACATTTTTAAGTGATATAATAGGTCTTTCCTCTGTCATATCTAAATCACCTTCATATATTCGTTTTCTTTTTTGTATAACAAATTTGCCCCTATAACGATAAAGATAATTCCAATACAAGCCCAATATATCATTCTCATATAATCAGCGTTCAGAGAAAGCATCAGGGCGTTCCTGAACTGTACTATCAGAAATCCCGTCGGGCATAGCATATTATATACACTCAGTATTCCTTCTGAGAATCTATCGAGAGTATAGAAAACTCCCGACATATAGAAAAGGAACCTGAGTACTACAGTCATCACATTGCTGAAATCCGCAATATACACGCCAATAAATGCACTTATGAGAGATACCCCATAAGTGAAAATAACTAAAGTGATCAAAACAGGTACTATATTAAGAATATATGGCCACACATCAAGCCCAAGAAGAAATACACTTAAAAAGCATATGGCCAATGATATCATCATCTTAACAAAATTAACCATCTCTACCATGAACACCAGCATAAGCTTAGGTATGTAGGTCTTTATTATTACAGCTGCATATGATCTTATTACCCCTACTGAACTTGATACTGTGCTGCTGAAAAAATTCCATACGGTAAGTCCGGCAAACACAAACAGCCATATATTGTCAACATTGCTTCCGAAAATAACCGTAGTTATGAACGCATAAACGCACATGAACAGAAGCGGGTCCAGTATCCACCACAACCAGCCCAGATAGGAGTCCGCCACCTGTGTTTTAAGTTCCGACACGGCGGAATAAGCCGCATAATTGAAATATCGTTTGAAATCTCTAATTGCTCTCATATTCTTCTATATCTTTTCCATAAAGACTTACTATCCGGTCTATGATTTTCAGGCACTCTTCTTTATCGTCCCCTGCATGTTTCAGCTTGTCCATATACCAGTTAATAACAAAATAATCCAGTCTTCTGGTTATATACTCCTCCAGTACTCCATATTCTTTAAATCTTTTCACCTGCTGCTTTTCAAGAATAAGGGATTTCTCAAAAAACGAGAGACCTACAGTGTTGACGGAAGATCCGCTGCGCTCTGCATAATATACATGTATCGGCAGATTAAGATAATATGCCGATGCTGCGTTTAGCATCATTTCCTGAAAGAAAAGAGAGTCTTCTCCATATGCACCTTCCACATTACTTATACCTTTTTTCTGGATAAAGCTGCGTCTTATAACACATCCCTGAACGCTTTGCGGCCTAAGATTCTCTTTAATCAGGCATTGTCTGGGATTTCTGATATATGTGTCTTTAAACAAAAGTCCCAGCCTTGAAAGAGATGATTCTGTCCTTGTATATATGCTTCCGAAGGCAAGATCAACCTCTGTTTCTTTTATCTTATCAAGCAGTCTTGCATATCCGTCATTTACAGCTTCATTATCCGGGTCAAGGTATGTGACGTATTTTTCCTTTGCAATCTCAACGCCCTTGTTTCTGGGTCTTGCTGCGCTTCCGCTGCCTCCGTCAGCGAAAAAATATGAAGTCACATTATCAAAATCACGGCACAGATCTTGTATAACAGAGACAGTTTCAGGGTCTGACGAGCCGTCATCTATGAGATATATTCTCATTTTATCAAAGACACTGCTTCGTTTCAAGCTTCTGAAACATCTGTCATAGAGATATCTGCCGTTATTATACACAGGCACTATCACAGCCAGTTCTTTTTCACATCTGCTTATATAACGCTCCTGGCTTAACTGTAAACAGTCAATTTTGAAGCCGCAGCCGGTGAGATGTTTCTCTTCTGTCAGTTGGCGGCTGAACACTGAGGATTTAATAACGGACATGTCAAATCTGGCCGGCCCCGTTGTATAATCATATTCTTCCCCTGCTGCATCCGGATCTTCTGTGATATAATCGCAGTCTGTATATTTAAACCCGTTGACAAGATCTGTCAGATATTCCGGATCATATGAATTTTCTTCAGAAAAGAAAGCTATGAAATCATAATCTTCCGGCGTCAGCTGACAAAGTTCCAGCAGTTTTTTACTGCCGTATGTCTGATTCTCGAACATTTCACTGATCCGGTCTGTCTTTTTTCTGCAGACTACAGCAACAGTTCTTTCATCAAAGGGGGTTTTCATTCCGCATTTTTCAAAAATATAATTCAGTCTGTCATATACGGTACAGCCGGACATCACATTTCTCAGGTTCTCATACCTCATTCTGTCCATTTCTTTTTCTGTATATCCATTTAAGATATATCCTGCTTCTTCTTTGTTGTTTATTATGAACAGTCCGGGAAAATTCTCAGACACAGACAGGGCATAATTAGACAGCATAAGGCAGCCCAGGGCCTGGAGTTCATAGACTCTCATGGCGCACATGGTGCTGCTTTGCTGTACCGTATTGATATTTATATTAAAGTCAAAGAGTTTATGCATTTTCTGCAGCAGCAGATGCTCCACAGGAGGCGTCGTAAAACTCTGATAAGGCCTTGGATATTTATATCCCGGCAGTTTTACATGGGTATTGCGGTCAGCGATCATAAGATTCGTTGCGGATTGTATTATACCATCAAAGATAAGTCTCATGTCCCGGCATCGCTTTTTATATATATCCATCCAGCTTCCTGCAAAAAAAACAGTATTACTGTTAAAATCCTTTCTCTTTCTGCGATTGATACCTATGGGATTATGTATATGAGGATTTACCCCATACTCAAGGAGAAATACATTTTCATTACCTGTATCACGTTTATAGTCCTGGATTTTTTCTTTGCATGTGGTGAAAATATATCTGCTTTCTTTTGCAACAGGCAGAAAGCGCTCATAGCTTATGGGATCTTCTATGGACTGAAAAACCGTAATTATGCCTTTTTCATTGGCATATCTGAAAACTTCCGGTATTTTTGCATGTCTGATATCTCCATACCACTCATCACCTGCCATTCCGTGCCAGCAGCTTATATACATCATGACATCTATTTTTCCGCTGCCGGTTATCTCCCTGTAATTATCAGGGGTGATAACTATAAGGTCTGCAGCGTCTTTATAATAATTGTACATGAACTCATCGGTGATGATCCCTATCCTTATATCTGCTTTTTTATAATATGCAGATCCGTTGGAATCAGGTATTTCGCCTGCTATCTTCTCAGCCTGCTCATATAACTGTGTATTTACTTTTTTTGCATTTCGTGCATAAAAAGTCACAGGTATCTCTTTTATAAGGCTTATTCCTTTGTTAACCGCTCTGCGCAATGTCATATGGCGCAGTTTAACAATATATTTATTCATATTAAATAATCATATAATTTGATTTTTTTATCTTATCTATATTTTCAACAAACTGACGATGCTTTACAGTCACAACTGCAAGATCGGCTTTCAGTGCTTCATCAAGAGGTACAATAGGTATGCCGTCTTTTTCTTTAAGCTCTGTATTGGGCTCACAGCCTATCACGTTGTATCCTTTATCCATGAGTATTTTCGCAAGGGTAACCGACGGTGATTCTCGCAGGTCATCAATATCTGCTTTAAATGCCAGTCCAAGAATGGCGATGGTACAGTTCTTATCTTTTACGCTTTTTTCGATTTTATCCGCTATATATGCAGGCTTATCATCATTGATATGTCTTGCTGCAGAAATAAGTCTGGCTTCTTTTCTGAATTTTTCAATGATAAACCACGGATCAACAGAAATACAGTGACCTCCCACTCCTACTCCGGGAGATAGTATATTTACTCTCGGATGTCTGTTTGCAAGGGCGATAAGTTCGTTCACATCTATTCCAAGATCATCGCATATTATCGAAAGTTCATTGGCAAAAGCTATATTCACATCTCTGAATGAGTTTTCCACCAGCTTGCACATTTCTGCCGTTATGTCATCAGTAGTATATACCTGCCCCTCTGTAAGGAATGATTCATAAAGGGCCTGAGCTTTTTCCACAGCCTCTTTCTGTTCTGCCCCGATGATTCTGTCATTATGGGTCATCTCATATATGATTCTGCCCGGAAGCACCCTTTCGGGGCAATGGGCTGTATAAAACTGGTCTCGTCCAAGACCTGTGAGCCGGCACAGCATGTCCGTCATTTTTTTAGTTGTATATGGTGGAACTGTCGATTCCAGAATCACAAGTTCACCCTTGCCCAGTACTTTGGCAACTTCTTCTGTTGCTGAAAACACATATGACAGATCGGCTTTCTTCTCTTCTTTTTCCTTCTGAAACGGTGTAGGAACACATATTATATACGCATCGCTTTTCTGCACCGTATCAAATGCCTTGAATTTCCCGCTTTTAACCACTTTTGTCAGTTCTTCCTGAAGCCCCTTTTCAACGATATGAAGCCTCCCCCCGTTAACTGAGTCAATGACATTTTTGTTAACATCAAAGCCATATACCATATGACCATTCATGGCCAATGTTATGGCAGTCGGTAAACCAATATATCCCAATCCTAAAACACTTATCTTCATCCTGCTTTTTTAAGCCTCCTTCGTTCATTAATAACTATTTTTATATAATCAGCAAGTAATTTATTTTCTTTTATTCTGGAGGGTCTGCATATCATGCGAAAAAGCCATTCCAGACCCATCTTTCTTATAAATAAAGGCGCACGTTTCGCATGTCCGCTTATTACGTCCACACTGCCTCCTACACCCATTATAAGTCTGATGTTATGTAGCTTATCTGCATTTTCAGCAATAAACAGTTCCTGCTTAGGACTTCCCAGAGCAACAAACAAGATAGAAGCGCCGCTTCTGTTGATGGAATTCACAACTTCCTCATCATCATACCCATATCCGTCTATGCCGCCGGCAATATGAATATCTTCTTTTCTCATTCTTTCAACTGCATCCTTCAGACTGTCGGGGGTTGCCCCGTAGATATATATGCCTTCTGAACTGTCTTTTGAGATTGTCCGGCATAAAAGCATCATAAGATCAGTCCCAGTAATACGGTTGTTTATAGGTTTTCCCAGAATTCTTGAAGCCAGTACTATGCCATATCCGTCGGGAATGAGAATATCTGCCTTTTGCAGAGCTTCTTTTGTAACGGCATCGTTCTTTGCCATGACCATTTTTCTGGGATTAAATGCGAAAACTATATTTTTTTCTTTATCCTCAATGGAATTTAAAAGATATTCAAGTATGTCCTCATATGTAGAATCACAAATCTGAAAGTCAAAAAAGGAAACGACATCTAATGTCTCTCTTTCTTTAGACAATTCAACTGCATTATTCATCATAAAATCCCCATTTATGTATACATTAGCCGAATTAATGATACAACTATACCGTACAGATTGTCAACTCCCAATATTATGCTGTCTTATTCTTCAAAGAGTACAAAGATTACGAGTTATGATCTGAACATAAAAAGACTATCCTATTCAAAACTGCCGCCAGAAGGAAGATCTTTATCAAACGCAACGATGTCATTGGGAGCGCAGTCTAAAATATTACATAATTTTTCAACCGTAAGTAATGTAATATTTCTGTTATTCTTAAGGCTGTCCAATGTTCTGTTGTCTATTCCCATTTTCAGCAGTTTATACTGGGAAACACCCTTTGCCTTCATCGTTTCCCACAATGGATAGTAATTTATAATCGTAATCAGCTCCTTTATCCGATTATAAAATCATTGTGGGAAAAATCATATTGTGTATAAAATCACAATATGATTAACAAATTTCTATTTATAAATATATGCGATATAATGCAAAATGAGAATATATTGACATCTGTGCATTCATATGTGCTCTCAAATATTCTTGCATGATTAAGGCAAAATACTGCCGTATTCCTATAAACTGCAATTATGATATATAAACGGTTTTTTTACGTAATCAGAAAACTCATACATATTTCGTCCTGTCAGTATATTATATAAATCAGAAGCAAATATATCTCTGCCTAAACTGTATGATATACCCGGAAAAGTTTCTGTTTCCCTGTTTATGTTAGTTATCAGAGGGAGATTGCAAAAGCCTTCTTTTTTCAGTTCTTTTATATATCTTCCTCCATTTTCGCTTATACCAAGAATTCTGATATAATTATCTGTCTTCTGTCTTCTGTCAAAAGATAAAAGTGTCTGTATCAGAAAACGGTCTATTCTTGTCATTGTATATCTTTTGGATTTTAACGCCTGAGCCAGCTGATCCATATTTTTGCATTGCCTTATTACATGTTTTATTTTATTTCCCAGCCCTTCTCCTCCTGCCGGCACATGTTCAAGAACGGCTGCGTCCGTATCAAGTACTTTCTGACACAGCAGAGAAAAAAGCATGTCCATATTTACATCTGGCGCCCTAAGCACAATTTCTCTCGAAGCTTCAGGCAGATATGGACTGATATCCTGATGATTCTTCATCATTGATCTGATAGCGGCAGCCGAAGCAAACCCTTCAGTTATATCTGTATCTTTATATCCGCAGCCTTTTCGTTTAATGGTCAGCGGCGTTGCCGTCTTCATTGAACTGATATATTCAACAGCAAGTATGTTATTGGGAGTATCAAGCAGTACCGCTTTATCCTCTCCGTACATCTGACTTATCACATCACGTCTTGCACGTGGATAAGAAAGACCTTTTCTCGCCCTTTCCCCTATGGCTCTTTCTATTTCCACATGATCATCTTTAATTGCCCGGGAAATTTCCTTAAGTTCACTGATATTTCCCGACTCGCTCCCAAAAGATATATAATCTGCCCCCATATTTTCCAGGATCTCTACTCCTGCCGACGCAAAGGTCTGTGCAAAACTGCATGCAAACACAGCAGGTATCTCCACAACGATATCTGCTCCGCATCTTATTGCCGTTTCTGCTCTATCCCATTTATCAGCAACGGGTATACCGCCCCGCTGAACAACATTGCCGCTCATGGCAATTATGGAAACCTGTGCATCTGACATCTTCACTGATTCTTTAATATGATAAAGATGCCCGTTATGAAACGGATTATATTCAGCTATTATACCGACACTTCTTCTTTTCATACTTTTATATTATCACAACATTGACTAATATTGTAGTTAAAATTGCAGCAATAATGCCGTGTGTAAGTTTAATTTTAAATATTTCGCCTATGCTTATACCGCATCCTGACAACATGGATACTGACTGTGCTATTACAGAAAGCCCTCCAAAGGATACCAGAAAAGATGACAGCACAGCTTTCAATTCAACTGATATATCGCACATTCCCACCATATTTGTTCCTATGGTCATCTCGAATATCCCTTTTATGAATGATGAGGAAACAGGACTCTCAAGCACAGAAAACAGATTAAGATGTTCAAATATATTTGCGGCAATGGTAAACATCATAAGATATGCAAGTATGATTGCCATGGACCGGAATCCGTCGCCTATGGCAGCGGTAAAATTTCCCAATATGTCTATTGGCTGTTCTTCCTGATCTTTTCTGCTGTTTATTACGGGACCTTTCTCTCCGTAAAAAAATCCGTTTATAAGTGCCGCTGTGTAATGAGAAAAGGTGATAAGCACAGCTGCTTTAGTACTGCCGATAAATGTACCCACAGTAAACAATATGAATGCAGGTCCTGTGACCATTGAATAACTCAGTATGTGTTTCCCCTGATTAACGCTTACCTTATTGCTGCTGATAAAATCTGCTGTCGCCTTGGCACCCATGGGATATCCTGAGAGAAAGGCCACTGCTACAGGGTATATTCCGGCAGGAAGTCTTGCAAGGCTTCCTGTTTTTTTGATAAAATCTGAGAAAATAAAAAACGGCAGAAGTACCGGAACTATGGAATTGGCCCATATCAGCATGGCCGCCTTTGACGATTCTTCTGTTATCTGAGGAAAAATAACCATTGCTGCCGAAAAGACCCCGGCACATATAACTATTATACGTATTTTTATGTTTCTTATATTCTTCATAGATTTATCTTATTCACTGTGAAGAATTTTTAGAATAGTCATGTCTTTTCTACATATGGCATTCTTCCTTTGCTGCCAAGAATTTTTACATAAAAAGCTCTGTTTTCATAATGAAAACAGAGCCTGTTCTTACCAGTATCTATTCTTCTTCTCCGGGAGCAAACGTTCCCGATTCAACTTCAATCTGAGTTTTATATGCAAGATTCTTCATTTCTTCTCTATTAGCCGACAATGTCTCGTTTATGGCCGTAAAAGTTTTTTCCAGGTTTGTATACATTTCTCCGAAATACTTCATGTTCAGCTCGTCCATCTTGCCCTGCATGTCATAGAGCATTTTATCGACATAATCATATGTCCTCATTCTCATTACCCTTGCATGAGTCTCAGCATCCTGCTTTATTTCAGCGGCCAGTTTTGTGGCTCTCAGAGTTATATCGTCGGTTTCCACAAGATAATCAGCCTGCTTCTTTGCTTCTCTTATTATACGTTCATACTCTGCCTTTGCTTCGCCAAGAATCCTGTCTCTCTCGTCCCTGATCCACTTGGCCTGCTGAACATCATCTGGCAGAGCCAGCCTTATCTCACGTACGATCTGGAAAATCTCTTCGGCATCAACCATGATCTTGTTTGAAAGGGGCAGTCCTGTAGCATCGTCCACTATGTCTTCCAATTCTTCCAATAGGTTTAAAACTTTCATCGTGTCTTCCATTGCTTGTTCAATTTTCCTTTCATTTTTTCTAATACACAAGGCGGTACAAGTTTTTCTCCCTGACCTCCCAGAGATATGACCTGTTTTGCCATGGTTGAACTGATAAATGCGTATTTTGAATCTGACATGAGAAATACAGTTTCTGTGCCTTCATTATATAAATACCGATGAAGCTGAGCCATCTGCTGTTCAGAATCAAAATCACTCATTCCCCTCAGACCTCTGACAACCACGTTAAATCCGTTATTATTTACAAAATCAGCAAGAAGTCCGTCACACATATCTACATGTACGTTGTCATATTCTGCTGTAGCTTCACGGATCATGTCCATTCTTTCCTCAAAAGTAAACATGGTCTTTTTTTCAAGATTTACCACCACTCCGATGACTACTTCATCAAACAGATGGGCGGCTCTGTGTATTATATCCAGATGTCCCAATGTCAGCGGATCAAAGGAGCCGGCATATAATGCCTTTGTTTTCATAAAACTTCCTCCGAATACTTTGCATATATTTTATCACAGACAGTTTAAGTAATCAACTGTTATCCTTATGGCCATATATGCTTAATATCACATGGCCGTATTTTCTTTCTTTTACTTTTGTGAATCCTTCTAATTCATCCGGCATAGAATATCCTTTAGAATGTTCAGCCACTATAAGGCCTTCACAATCAAGCAGTCCAAGCTGCCTTATTTTATTAAATGCTTTTTCATAAAGACCGGCCTCATATGGAGGATCGAGAAAAATGATATGTGCCTTTTCATTTATTTTTTCCAGATTTTTCAGATAATCCCCCATTAGGACAATTGTATTCTCAGCCCGGCAATGACTGATATTTCTTTTTATTATTCCTATGCTTGTCCTGGAATTGTCGCAGAAATAGCATTTATAAGCTCCCCTTGACAAGGCTTCCAGCCCGAGATTACCCGTACCGGAAAAAAGATCCACACAAACGCTGTCTTCAATATAAGGCGCTATTATGCTGAACATCGCCTCTTTTACTTTATCAGATGTGGGTCTTATCTCATAGTCTGCCGGAGCTTCAAGCCTTCTTCCCTTGTAATCTCCTGCTATTATCCTCATTGGTACTCCTTTTGTTTCTTTTTTAGTTTCATTTTATATATTAACCTATAACAGGATCAAAATCAAATGTTTATATTTCCAGTGAAGGCCATTAAAACCATTTATTTCATAACATAATATTTTCATACTGAATCAAACTATTACTGTAATAGGAGGTGAACAAAATGTCATTACAGGATAAGATGAACATGAACGCAAAGCCTGCGCTCAACAGTCTGAAGACAGAAGTTGCCAATGAACTTGGTCTTTCTAACTATGAGCAGACAGATAAGGGTAACCTGACTGCAAGACAGAATGGTTATGTCGGCGGCTATATGACTAAGAAATTAGTTGAAATGGCTGAAAGACAGATGGCTGGAAAATAATTTTTCGGCAGCATGAAAATTTATCTTTATATTTCTTAACAGAAGGAAAAGTCCGGGGCACACGCTCCGGACTTTTCGCATATCTCATTGCTGCGGATTCTTGGCGTTTTCTGTCTGTTCCTCCAGTTCCTGCAGTTCACTTTTTAATATACTGTCAAGTTTTGACATGGCTCTTGCTGTATACTGATATATTCCCTTAGCAAAAAGAGCCACAATGGCCATTACCGACATGGCATCAACATATTCACCCGGTACTGTAAGGCCAACTATAGCCAGAAACTGAGGAAATGCGCTTATGGCCAATGTCAGGAGCGTAACTCCAAGACACACGGCTGCAAATCTCATAACATCGTCATAAAAGGCTCTGCATTTCCAACATTTGTGCACTATGGCTATATTGTAATAAATATCAAGCAGAAAATTAGCAAGCCATACTATAGCAAGAAGTCCCGCTGCATATCCTATATATATCAGGTTTGAGAAGATCATCTCTGGCATATTATAAACCTCCTGTTTATAATATGCCGGATATTACAGATTGAGCCTTATATTCTCCCCAAACATCTTTTTTATTTTTGTGCGAAGCACTTTATACTTTTCACTTTCAAGCATGGCATCTTCATTCAGTATGCTCTCTGACTCTTTTTTAGCTGCTTCAAGTATTTCTCCATGCCGCACCAGATCACTTATATTCAGCTCCGGCAGCCCATGCTGCCTTGTTCCGAATATCTCACCGGGGCCTCTCATCTTCAGATCTTCTTCTGCTATGACAAACCCGTCATCGGAACTGCACAGAATCTTATTTCTTTCTTCTGCTATCTTTCCCTCACTTCCGGAGAGCAGTATGCAATATGACTGATGAATTCCTCTTCCTACTCTCCCTCTAAGCTGATGCAGCTGTGCAAGTCCGAACCGTTCACTGTTTTCTATAACCATTACAGTGGCGTTTGCAACATCAATCCCAACTTCTATAACTACTGTGGCAACAAGCAAATCGATTTTTCCTGCAGCAAAATCTTCCATGACCCTGTCTTTTTCGTCCTGCTTCATCCCTCCATGAACAAGTCCCGTATTAATATCAGGATATTTCTTTTTCAGCCATTCATATACCCACTGGGCCGAATGACAGTTTATGGA
The DNA here is from genome assembly GCA_949295785.1 of uncultured Bacillota bacterium. Taxonomy (GTDB): domain Bacteria; phylum Bacillota; class Clostridia; order Peptostreptococcales; family Anaerovoracaceae; genus Fimisoma. The sequence continues at coordinate 23,500 of CASFMJ010000027.1, forward strand.
ATCCGAATCTTCAATCAGTGGCGCAACCACATATGCCTGCCTGCCTTCTCTGATCTTCTCACTGACAAAATCGTATATATCTTTCCTGGATGCCTCATATCTCAAGTAAGTTTTTATAGGAAGTCTGCCATGAGGTTTTGTATCTATTATTGAAATATCAAGATCGCCATATAATATTACAGCCAGTGTTCTGGGAATAGGCGTCGCTGTCATGACAAGAATATTGGGGTGATCGCCTTTTTCTGCAAGAATGTTCCGCTGCTGTACACCAAAGCGATGCTGCTCGTCAGTTATCACAATTCCGAGGTTTTTAAAGGATACATCCGGCTGTATTATAGCATGGGTGCCTACAAGTATGTCTGTTTCTCCTGTTTCCAGATCCTGTATTACCTGCTGCTTTTCTTTGGATTTTAAACTGCTGCATAAAAGATCCACTTTTAAGCCCAGCGGTTCAAAATCTTTTTTCATGGAGTTGTAGTGCTGTTTGGCAAGAAGTTCCGTGGGGGCCATCATCACCGCCTGATATCCTGATTTCACCGTTTTATACATGGCAAGCTGTGCAACAACAGTCTTTCCTGAGCCCACATCTCCCTGAACCAGCCTGTTCATCGCTTTTGGTGAAGCAAGATCAGACTGTATCTCCTGCCATACTTTTTTTTGACCATCTGTAAGCTCAAAGGGCAGACTTGCAATAAATTCATCCACAGATATATGTTCTTCTATCCTGACTCCACCGCTTCTTTCACTGGCTCCTTTTTTTATATAAGAAAGACCTGTCTCCAAGATAAGAAGTTCCTCGAATATCATCCTGAATCTGGCCTCGCGTATGTTTCGTTCATCGATAGGAAAATGTATGTTTTTCAGCGCATAGGAAGGACTGCACAGATTGTGTCTGGCTACAATGGTGTCAGGAAGCCATTCGCCCGTATAGTCTGCGGCTGCAATTGCCTCTCTCTGCAGTTTTCGCATGTTAGCCTGAGTAATTCCTTCTGTAAGAGGATACACAGGCAATATCCCTCTGATATCATCCTTATCACCCAGCCGATGAAATTCAGGATGTATCATCTGCCGCTTTCCATTATTAAGGGATATTTTTCCATAAAAAGTGTATTCGGCTCCGATACTGAAATAATTTGCCAGATATCTGCCGTTAAAAAAAATCACTTCCAGTCCGGCAGATTCATCCTGTATCTTTATTTTCAGCGGGTTATTCCTTCTATATGGGTTTCTTCCCATCTGCCTGGCCGTGACTTTGCCTTTTATCAGCGTTTCTGTATCAAACGGTGCTTCCATAATATAGGAAATATTTCTTCTGTCCTCATATTTCCTGGGAAAAATATGCAGAAGATCATCTATTGTATCTACATTCATATTATGAAGCAGCTTTTTTTTCTTTTCGCCTACACCTTTTATGACTGACACATTATCTTGCAGGTTCATATTCTCTCTTCACCTCTATGTCCCTTTCGGCTATGTTCTTCGATTTTACTCCGACTATTTTTATGGTGATGGATGCTCCGTATTCGGGAAACATTGTCTGCAGCTGTTTTTGCAGGTCATCAAGTACGATTTCGGTCACATTTTTTATGCTGGAACCAAATGATATTATTGCAAAAAACGTCAGTTCATATCTTCCTTCTTTTTCATCAAAATAATAATTTCCTGACAGTTCCCCGCTTCCCAGTCTTTGAGAATTTCCCAGTATCTTGCCTTTTTCCGTTGCCAGATAGAGTCTTTTGCCTGCCTTTGCAGCCGAATTTATTATTATTCTTGCTATCACACTGTCATTTATGGTTATATTTCCCAGTTGAGTCGTCCTCTTAAGTGTCATATAAGTCACGCTTCCTTTCTTACCGATTATTTTACCATACATTTTCACAAAATCACACTGATTTTCATATATATAAGCAAGGAGGCGCATTATGAATAACAACTGCCGTAAAAAGAAATGTTTCAAACTGTATAAAGAGACCAATGATATCGGTTTTATACTGCTTGTTTTTGGTGTTGTCACCGTATGTGCTTTTTTTCTTCCGCCTAAAGCATGGATAGTCCTTCTTGGTATATTGCTGATTGTATGCGGAATAACTCTTATTAAAAAGTAGTTTTTTCAAACAAAAAGAACCGCTTTTGGCGGTTCCTCCCAAATACTGCAGCAATTAAACGGCACGGTTCACTTTATTTGACTTGAGACATTTTGTGCACACGTTGGCTTTTCTTACTGTACCGTTTTCTTCAACGATTCTTACAGTCTGGATGTTAGCGTTCCACTTTCTTCTTGTGTGTCTGTTGGAGTGGGATACAGCATTTCCGGATACCTGTCCCTTTCCGCATACTTCACATTTTCTTGACATCTACCGCACCTCCTCTTGGTATATTAAGCATGTTATGCTTTGTTTTCTCTTATCTTATATTGTTATTGTTCTCAGACTTGAACGAGTGTCATTATATCACAATAAATGAGCCTGTTCAAGCATTTTTTCTTAATGACAGCCTTGTTTTTGTAGGTTTACAATAGATGTGAGACTTAAGTAGTAGAAAAAAGCGATTGAGTCCATTAGAATGGTTTTACCACAAATCATCTA
>CASFMJ010000028.1 GCA_949295785.1 uncultured Bacillota bacterium
ACTACCTTTGGCAACCGTTTTAATGGTATCACTTGACCTTTTTCTTTTTCACGAATTTGGTCTCACATCATTGACTAATGTACAAAGAAAAAAGAGCAGTTTTACACACTGCTCTTTCTCTTTTTTCATTGATTTTACATTTCTGCTATAACAATATTATCTCATGCTTTCGTCATCAGATTTTTTTCCGGTTTCACTTTTTTGGTTTTTCCGGTTTTTACAGTTTTTTTCATTTCTGCTTTCGTTCTTTGTTTTCATTTCTGCCCCTCCTTTAATAAATATTCTTGTCTTAAGCTGAAGAAAGTATTATAGGTAATTTGAGGTTATTTTTTTCAAATTTTTAGTATATTTTTTATTTTTCTGTTGACAATAATGTCGGAAAATGCTAATATGTTTTCTGTGCCAAATGCCTATAGTTTGTTTTGCATCTTTAGCTCAGCTGGCAGAGCACCTGACTCTTAATCAGGGTGTCCAGGGTTCGAACCCCTGAAGATGCACCACAGAGAAAAACCGGATATTGATTATATCCGGTTTTTTGCTTTTATATTTAATAAAGAATTTATAAAGGTATCACAGCCTCTATTTTATTGTTTATTTCATACAGCATCCCTTTACATGCCTGATTATATCCCCTGTCTCTTATAAACTACTTTACCGTTAATCACAGTCATATCAACTTTTACATCTTTAATTTCATCTTCCGGTATGGTGAATATATCTCTTTCCAAGACAGCAAAATCTGCATACTGACCTGTTTTTACCATTCCTTTGATGGCTTCATCATATGCGCCGTAAGCTCCGTTTACAGTGTATGCTCTCACAGCTTCCTCAACTGTCATCTTCTGATCAGACAGCCATCCATGCTTTGGATTGCCCTCAAGATCCTTTCTGGTCACTGCACAATATATACCTTCCATAACGTTTAGACTTATTACCGGACTGTCTGAGCCAAATGCCACATTGATGCCCATATCCATCATGGTCTTCCACGCATATGATGTTTTTTCAAGTTCTTCTCCCGCATAGTCTCTCACTATATACATATCCGAATCTATGAATGCAGGCTGTACATAAGCAGATACTCCCAGTTGTCTGCATCTTTCAAGAAGTTTGGTATCGGTTATCTGGCAATGTATGAGTGCATGCCTCACATCTGGCATAGGGCAGCTTATCATAGCATTTTCAATGGCATCCAGCGCCATTTTCATTGCCCCGTTTCCTATACAGTGCATGGATGAAGGCATGCCTGCCTGATGCGCAGTAAGAACAAGCCTGTTGAGTTTATCCTGGGACATAGTCGCAATTCCGCAATTATCTTTGTCATTGGCATATGGTCTGTCCAGTAACGCTGTCCGTCCTCCCAGTGAACCGTCTATCAGTTCTTTAAGAGACCCTATGCGAAAAATCTGTTGTTTTTTTCTACTTCTTTTGACGCAGTGCCCCTCACTGATAAAACGCTCAAGCAGATTTTCTGAAGCAAGCAGGCACTGCTCAAATACTCTTATGGGAAGGGAGCCTTCTTTTTCCATCTGATTGTATGCCTGAAGTACTTTATCATATTCACCTTGGGCGATCGCCTCAAAATCATCTGAATGAAGAAGTGTCAATCCGTAAGACAGAGCATCTTTCGCTCCTGCTTCAAGCATACGTTTTATATCTTTTACTGTAAGTTCAGGCAATGCATCATAAACAAGGTCCCGGGCTGCTTCTGCGAATAGCCCTGTAGGCTCTCCATTGTTATCTTTTCCGATTGTTCCGCCGGATATCTGTTCTGTTTTACGGCTGACTCCCATTATTTCAAGGGCTTTGCTGTTAACACATATAATATGACCACATGCTCTTGTATATGATACGGGAATATCTGTACTTATTCTGTCCAGATCATACCGTGTAGGGAATCTTCTGTCTTCCCAGTCATCTGTATTCCATCCTCTGCCCTGCAGCCATCTGAGATGATGATGTGAGCTGAGAAAGTCTTTTCCAATGGAAACAAGATCATCCATGCTGCGAGCCGGATAAAGATTAGCTTTTTCGAGACTGTATCCATAGCTGAGCAGATGCATGTGACTGTCAGAAAAACCCGGTACCATAGTCTTTTGGTTCAAATCCACCAGCTCAGTCTCATCGGTCTTTAATGCAAGAATCTCATTGTCATTTCCGACTCTTATAATAATACCGTTTTTCACTGCTACTGCAGATGCAAGTGGCAATGTACCGTCCATCGTATGTATATTTCCGTTGTAAAAAATGCAACCCATTATTCAGTTCCTTTATAGCTCATGTAATTATTGATTTATTAAGCAGTTACAGTTTATCTTCTCTCATAAACCTGGCATTGGCACCGTTGATTTCATAAAATTCCTTTTCAGCATTTTTGCCAATGATGCCAGGATATTTTTTTATCTTTTCTACTGCTTCCAGCTCATCTATGGTTAGAAGCTTCCTGTCTTTCATTATTATTTGTCCATCAACCGCTGACAACACCACTTCCGGACCTCTGGCACTATATACCAGGTTTGGAATCATATTTCTCATGGGATGAGTATACACCGGTAACATTGACGTGCAGTCGAGATCCACTGCTATGAAATCAGCCTTTTTCCCTTCCTCCAGCGAACCTATGCTGTCATCCAGGCCCAGTGCCTTGGCACCTTCTATGGTTGCCATTCTTAAAGCTTTCCATGCCGGCATTATTTCCGGATTCTGATATTTGATTTTGTTAAAGAGGCTTATATTTTTCATCTCATTTATTATGTTATGACAATTGTTTCCCGGAGCCTGATCTGAGCCTAAGGCCACATATCCTCCTGCATTCTGGAAGGCTATGCTGGGGCACACGATTCCATCTATAAGTCCTATGGAGCCAGGATTAACTATCATGGATGCACCGCTTTTGGCGATATGTGCCGCTTCTTCATCATTACAGTCAGTTAAATGTACAGCTATCAAGCTGCTGTCAAGCATCCCAAGGTCTTTAAGAAATTCCGCCGGACGCTTTCCATATCTTTTAATAATCTGATATGTCTCCCTGTCTCCCTGCTGTACATGCATATGTATTTTTGTCTTCTTTTCTTTTACTATCTTCTGTATTTTCAACAACATCTCCGGTTCGACAAAGTCTGCTCCCTGCGGGCCGAACAATATTTTGATCCTGCCTCCGCATTTATCATGCCATTTATCAAAGAGTTCCATGTTGCGAGCAAGGGATTCTTCTCCCATTTTGCTGTCAAATTCATATAATTCACCTTTGCCATAAACTCTGCGAACAGCTGATCTGATGGTCTGCGTTATATTACCTCTTACACCGGCTTTTTCTATAAATCGGCATACGCCATCCATATCTGCCTCATAATCACCAAAAGTTGTCGTGCCGGCCTTTATTGCTTCTATTATAGCAACCCGGCTTCCGGCTTCTTTCTGTTCTGCTGTTGCAACGTTATCAAAAGGCTGAAGCCCTTCCATCATCCAGTTGTTTACATCCTGTGCCAGCCCTCGCATCACATTATATGCAGTATGCATATGTGCATCAATAAACCCCGGCAGAACCATATGATGATCCAGTTCTATCACTTCACTGGGGCAAAAGTCTTTTTCCCAGCTTTCGCGGTCAGCAAATCCCTCTATTTTTCCTCCGTCAACAACCATAACTACATCGGTTTTATACCCTGTTCCTTCACCCTCCATAGTGTAAAAATGAGGTGCTTTAACGATCATATCAACTTTTTTCATTTTTTACCTCCGGATCAAAAACTACGCATTTAAATTATATATCAAATGTGATTTTATTGTATTGTTTTTTTCTTTATGTGCCTTTATAATAAATCTGTTGAAATAAACTGCATTTTGTCATAAGACATTACAAATTATTTTACTTTTAATAACGTTTTCAAGGGGGTCATCTGTTTTTAATGGCAAAAGAACACACATCATTGAAAAAACTTGTCTACAACAGTGTTTCCAGTTCTATAATCAAAGGGGAATACAAGCCCGGAGATATAATCAACGAACAGAATCTCATGACGCGTTTCAACGTTTCTAAATCTCCTGTCAGAGAAGCGCTTGCAGTTCTCTGCAAAGAGAAATATCTTCGCGCTTTACCAAGACTGGGATATCAGGTTGTTTCTCTTACCAGCAGAGATATCAATGAAATAAGCCAGTTCCGTATTCTCATTGAATGCGGCGTTCTTAATGCATATAAAGATCATATAAATGATGCCTTCATCTTGGGTCTGAAAGATTCTCTGGATGTTCCTTATCATGGAGAAAATCTTTCTGATTCTGTATGGGCAGCTAACATCGGTTTTCATCTTAAACTTATAAGTATCTGCGAAAATTTCCTTATAACCGAAACGCTCAAAGACATGCTGCGTTCACAACGCCTGGCCTATTCGCAGTTTTATTGCAACAATCCTCCCAAAAACCAAAACAGGGACTCGCTGGAAAGACATAAGAAAATAGTATCTGCCCTTGAAAAGGGAGATTTAAATCTGGCATGTGAGTTTTTGCGAGAAGATATTTTATATTTCCCTTCAAAATAGTAATATGCCATAATCAGCAAAAAATATAAGGTGCAGCCGGTTATCCGGCCGCACCTGTTTTAATGCTATTTTGCAGCAGCTTCTTCGGCCGCCTCCTTCTGTTCATAAAATACTTTGAAGTTCGGGTCTACCTGGCCTATGCCAAGATAACGGGCTTTGTAGTCTTTCAGCAGTGAAATGAATGTCTTGCCCAGTATGAGTATTACAAGTACATTGATAAATGTCGGTATGATGCTGGAAAAGTCTGCAAGGGTCCATATTTCAGCAGGGGTTCCTCCGAATACTACAGTTATTACTGTGAGCAGGAATCCAAATATAGGTGTGAAAGCATTGTAGATAGCAAGAATAACTTTCTTTGTTTTTCCTTCTTTGAACGCATGATCCAGCAATGTCATGTAGTATGTATACCAGCCTGTTGCAGTTGTAAGACCAAACAGGAAGATTGAAAGCGCAATGGCTATTCTTGCGAATCCGCCGATGCCTATAACTGAAAGTCCGTCTTCAAGAGCGGTAAGTGTCAGGTCTGCTCCCAGAAGTCCTGATGACCATTCTCCGGTAACGATTACTAAAAGACCTGTAGCTGAGCATACAACGATAGTATCAACAAAGACTTCGAATGCTCCCATCAATCCCTGCTTTACAGGATGGTCTGTATTGGCACGTGCGTGTACCATCGGGGATGTTCCCCAACCTGCCTCATTTGAGTAAACAGATCTTGCAAATCCAAGCTGAAGAGCTTTTGCCATTCCTGCTCCAACAGCTCCGCCTGCAGCTGCATCAACTGTGAATGCTTCTTTAAATATCAATCCGATAGCTCCCGGAATTTCTTTTGCATTTATAGCAAGCACTACTATTACGCAAAGTACATAGAATGCGCACATAATAGGTACAAGATATTCTGCAATCTGACCAACCCTTTTAAGTCCGCCAAGGATAATTGAATATATTGTCAGAACAAGTACTACGGAAGGAATTATGTAGTTGATACCGAAGGTTGTTCCTACAGCTTCTGAAACCGTATAGTTCTGCAGTGTAATAAAGAAAGTAATGAATATTCCGCATCCGAATATGATTGCCAGCGGCATCCAAGCTTTGCCCCAGTGTTTTTCTTTACCGAGACCTCTTTCCATGTAGTATGTCGGGCCTCCTGTATAAGTGCCGTCAGGAAGGGTTTTACGATAATAAACAGCAAGAGTTACTTCGCACATTTTTATTATCATTCCCAGGAATGCGGCTACCCACAGCCAAAACAGAGCTCCGGGGCCTCCTGTTGCTATGGCAGTACCTACGCCTGAAATATTGGATACTCCTACAGATCCACCTATAGCAATTGCTACAGCCTGGAATGAAGACAGACGTTTTTCACTGCCGTCTTCTGCTTTTTCTTTCTTAAACGGATGTTTAATAATCAGACCTAATTTGGTCACCTGGAAAAATTTACTTCTTAAAGTAAAGTATACTCCAGTAACAACGATGACTACCAACAGGGGTGTTCCCCAGAGCCATCCAGTCAGTGCTTCAAATGCTCCCCACATAAAATTGCACTCCTTTCAATTGATTTAAAATACAATCAGAATTATTCCACAATCGGATCCTGTACGATCCGCACTTATCAGCACCTTTTCCTCCTTTCTGCATAATGCTGATTAAAAGTTTATTTTTTCCTCTCTTAATTTATCATACTTCTGAGCCTGAAATAAAATTCTTGTTTATTTATTTCAATGACCTCTTTTATATTGAATTTACGTCTTAGAGAGGATATAATATTGGTACAGCGCGCTGATAATATCAGTGATAATATCAGTGTCTTTATTTAAAAATATCACCATTATTTAAAGAATGCAAGTATTTTTTGTAAAATAATTTTGTTGTTCACAACTAAAAATTAATTGCTATTTTGTGATTATGCTCAATTATTTTTATGCAAAAAAAGATTTTAATAAGGAGGTATTCTTTATGTCACTTTTTATCAAGAATGCGAAAATCGCTACTATGGATAAAAGCCTTCCACTTGCAGCTGCGGCCGTCGTTATAGGAGAACACTTTGCATATGTAGGCAGCGAGGAAGGAGCCGAAACTTTTATTTCTTCTCATCCGGAAATAACCTTTGAAACGGTAGACTGCGGAGGGCATCTGGTGACTCCCGGACTCAATGACTCCCATATGCATTATCTTCACTATATCCGCAAGACAAGACTTGGGGTTGACCTTTTTGATGCAGATTCTCTGGCAGAGGTTCTTCGCAGACTGGAAAAAGCTTTTGAGCAATATGATAAAAAAAGTGGCCTGTGGTTGGTTGGAGAGGGTTGGAACCAGGATTATTTCACTGACGAGAAAAGATTTCCTACATCCAGGGATCTTGATAAAATCACTTCAGACTATCCGATAATTGTAATGAGAGCATGTTTCCATATAGGTGTTCTTAACACCAAAGCCATGGAGATCATTGGTCTGAACGCTGACAAAGCAAAAGAACTGGGGGATATGGCGGAAACTTACAGTGATGGTTCTCCCAACGGAGTAATAAAAGAGGCATTCTTTGACAAAATAAAGTCTATTGTTCCTACTCCGGATATAGAAGATCTGGTTGCAATGATGATTGATGGTCAGAAGGAATGTTTCAGCAAGGGGCTTACCAGCGTGCAAAGCGACGATCTTCTTTATGCGCCTGAAGGGAAAGGTTTTGAACTGATGCGCCTTCTCAGAGATGCTGCCCAGGAGAAAAAGCTCAGACTCCGTATAGGTGAACAGGCTGTTGTGGCAAATATAGAAGAACTCAGACATATGCTTGAAAATGGATTCGACAAGTCTTTCGGTAATGAAACATTTAATGTAAGCTGTATAAAAATACTGTCAGACGGATCCCTGGGCGCAAGAAGTGCTTATATGCGTTATCCCTATAATGACGCACCGGATACTAAAGGTATTCCTATCTTCTCACAACAGGAGCTTGATGACATGGTTATGTACTGTCAGCGCTGTAATATGCCGGTAGCTATTCATGCCATAGGCGATGCTGCTATAGAAGAATGTCTTAATTCCATAGAAAAAGCCCAGATATCATATCCTTATTTCAAGCCCAGACACGGTATAGTTCATTGTCAGATAACAGACAGTTCTATGCCTGTACGTTTTGCTGATCTGAATATATGTGCTTTTGTTCAGCCCATCTTTATCAGTTATGATATGGGGATCGTTTATGATCGTCTTGGAAAAGATCTGGCAGAAACATCATATGTGTGGAAAACATTCAAAGATCTCGGTGTACATATGTCTTTCGGCACTGATTGTCCTGTAGAAGAATTTGACACAATGCCTAATATATATTCAGCCGTCACCCGCAAAAACCAGGCCGGTAACAAGGTATTTCTGGAAGATCAAGCCATGACAGTGGAAGATTCATTATATGCCTACACAGTTGAAGGTGCTTACTGTAGCGGCGAAGACAATATAAAAGGAATGGTAAGACCGGGAATGCTGGCAGACTTTATAGTTCTTGACAAGGATCTGTATTCCATTGATCCTATGGAAATAAAAGATGTAAAGATTCTTTCCACTTATGTAGGTGGTGAAAACGTATATGATGCCTGATAAGGATTTGCATCATTCGGCTTTTACGACATGTAATATGACACTTTTACTATATTAATATTTAAAATCATATTAAGACAAAGCCCCCATTCAAGATCAGGGCTTTGTCTTTTTTTAATATTATCTTTTATATACAATGTCTCCGTCGATTATGGTCATGAGAACCTTTGTATCTTTAATCTTATCTTCATCGCAGCTGAAGATATCTGTATCAAGAACTGCCATGTCGGCATATTTACCTTTTCTTATGCTGCCCTTACGTCCTTCATCATAAGAAGCATATGCGCCACCCATTGTGTATGCATAGACTGCATCCTCCACAGGCAGCTTCTGATCAGGCAGCCATCCCCCATCAGGATACCCCTTTAAATCTTTTCTTGTCACAGCACAATATATACCTTCCATAACATTGCATTCTATTACGGGACAGTCAGAGCCAAAATCAACATGCATACCCAGATCCATCATAGTCTTCCACTGATATGATGTTTTTTCTCTTTCTTCTCCTAAACATTCTTTAGCTATATGCATGTCTGAATCTATAAATGCCGGCTGTACGTGAGCAACCACATTGAGATCATAACATCTTTTCAGAAGATACGGATCAGTTATCTGACAATGTACCAGTGAGTGCCGCATATCAGGTCTGGGGCATTTAAGTTCTGCATTCTCTATGGCGTCCAGACACATTCGCATAGCTCCGTCACCTATACAGTGCATCGTAGACATTAGTCCGCCTTCCTGAGCTGTAAGCACAAGATCGTTAAGTTCTTCCTGAGACATGGTAGCTATACCGTAATTATCAGTACTTCCTTCATAAGGCCTGTTCAGATAAGCTGTCCGTCCTCCCAGTGAACCATCTGACAGAATTTTCAGTGATCCTATCCTGAATCTGGCTTCACCCTCGTTGGTATGGTGGCCTTCATCCAGGAATTTTTCAAGTAAGCTTTTGTTTACAAGAAGACTCTGTTCGTAGATCCTTACCGGAAATTCACTGTCTCCTTCAAGCAGCTTATAAGCTTCAAGAACCTTTGGATATTCCCCTGCCGAAAGTTCAGTGAAATCATCTGTATGTACAGTGGTTATGCCATATGACAGCACTCTCTTCCCGGCAGCTTTAATGAAATCTCTGATATCCTCTGCAGTATATTTGGGCATGGCTGCATACATCAGTTCCTTGGCAGCTTCTGCAATCACTCCTGTAGGTTCTCCCTTATCATCTTTAAAAATATCTCCGCCCGGATATGGAGGAGTATTTCTGTCTATTCCCATTATTTCAAGAGCTTTGCTGTTAAGAGAAATGAGATGGCCGCATACTCTGTGAAAAGCAATGGGCACGTCTTCTGATATTTTATCAAGATCTCTTCTGTCTGGTATTCTTGTGTCTTTCCATCCGTCGGTATTCCAGCCACGACCCTGCATCCATTTTATCGACGGATTTTTTTCGAGAAATTCTTTGCCAAGTCTGACTAAGTCATCCATACATTCTGCCCCGGACAGATCCACAAGGCTGAGACTGACTCCATATGGCAGCATATGCATATGACTGTCGCAGAATCCGGGTACTACTGTTTTTCCTTCCAGATCAAACAGTTCTGTGTCGTCATCTGCCAGCTTCATAATTTCTTCAGTACTGCCTACTCTAACAATGATTCCATCTCTAATAGCTACCGCTTCCGCATTAGGCATGGATTTTTCCATTGTGAATATCCTGCCGTTGTAATAAATGATTTTTTTCATCTGCATCAGCTTCCTTTCTCGTTTTTCTAAATATTAAAATAAAAAATTTTCAATGTCAATTTTTCTTTTTTTCGTTTTTCTCCCGTATTTCTGCAAAAAAGGTATAACATTCTTAACTTTTTCCAATTCTGATAAATTTGTATTGACCCCGCCCAAAGGGCAGGGTTTATAATTAATCACAATGCATGATTTATATGATCAAATTTTTATTATTTAAGAAAGGACCAACAACCATGACTGATATTAAAAACAATGAAACAAAATTCCAGAACGATATAACTATTTCAACCCTTAGAGGCGCAATGGAACATCGTGCCACCTGGTTCTATCTTCTTCTTGATGAAGCAAGAAAAAGAGGCCTGGAATGGGATGATTTCGCACGTTGCGCTATAAATGCCTGCGGTCATTTTCACGGAAACTCCAAAATCAAAGATAAATGCCCCCAATACAAGGATATGACCAAATTTATAGATGCCTTCATCAGCGAAGAGACAACGAAAGCTTTTGAAGCTGAAGTAACAGAACTTTCCCCGGATTCAATGGCTATGGAATTTCACTACTGTCCGCTGGTAAGTGCCTGGGAAAAGCTGGGATGCACAAAGGAAGAGATAGAGCAGCTTTGTGATATAGCCATGGACGGTGACAGAGGTATTGCCGAAGAAATGGGATTCGACATAGAGATCTCCAAAAAAATAGCAGACGGAGACGGGTATTGCCGTCTGAAATTCACAAAATAACCTGAAACCGGGAGGATAGTGGATGTCATATAAAGATTTCAGAGCAATATTAGAAAAAGAAATGGTTCCGGCACTGGGATGCACTGACCCAATAGGCATAGCTTTCTGTGCAGGCTATGCAAGAAAATACTGCAGGGGTGAAGTTCGTTGCGTTGACGCTTTTTTTTCAAAAAATCTTATAAAAAATGCTGCTTCGGTAATAATACCGGGAACAGATAATCTCCACGGTACTGATATAGCAGTAGCTCTTGGCCTTGTGTACGGTAATCCCGATGATAAGCTTAAGCTCCTTGATGGTCTGGACAACAAGTCTGTATCAAAAGCCATGTCAATTATAGAATCCGGTAAAATAAAATCTCATGTAGCTGATACTTCAGAAATACTTTACATGAAGATACATATACTTACTGATGAAGATGATGTGTCTGTGACAGTAAAAGACGGTTATACCAATATCTGCGACGTAACGATAAACGGGCAGCATATATACGGATGCGACACTGAAACAAAAAATGAAGAATCATTAAGATACGATCTTCTCAATTTAGCCTCCATACTTGACTTTGCCACTTCAGCCTCTATTGAAGAAATGGCCATAGTCCAGGAAGGACTGCGAATGAATATAGCCCTTTCGGAAGCAGGCCAAAGCGGAAACTATGGAGCTAATACCGGAACGTCTATAAAAGAAAAACTCTCAGCAGGATCAGAAAATAACATGGCTTACAGCGCAATGATCTGGTCTTCTGCAGGTGTTGATGCCAGAATGTCCGGGTGCCCTCTGCCTGCTATGAGTAATACCGGCAGCGGAAATCAGGGGATTGTCAGCACACTGCCTGTTTACGGAGCATCTCGCGTACTGAACTCTTCATGGGAACAGACAGTCAGAGCTGCCTGCATAAGCTGTCTGGTTACAATATATATAAAAAGCAAGCTGGGTCCGCTGTCTACTGTATGCGGCTGCGTAGTGGCCGGTGCAGCATCTTCATGCGGCATAGTTTTTCTTCAAGGCGGCGGTTATGACGAGTGCCTGCGAGCAATTAAAAACATGTTCGGCAATCTTGCCGGCATGATTTGTGACGGGGCCAAAGCAAGTTGCGCTCTTAAAACTGCAACATGTATAAATGCAGCATGTATGTCGGCTGATCTGGCACTTTCGGGGTATGGTCTTGACAGCAGTAATGGTATAGTGGGAAAAACTGAAAAAGATACAGTTGAATTTTTTGTAAGAAGTTCAAAAGAAGGACTTGCTGCAATGGACGATGTGATTCTTGATATAATGATGAACAAATAATAAGCTACAGATTCTTACAGCATCTGCATAGAAAGCAGATGCTGTTTTTATCTTTTATTTTTAAAAATTTTTACACTATTTCCTTTTTTCGTTTATAATATTTACATAAGCTATTGTCATCAGTTCACAATTTGGTGATCAGGAGGCAAAATCAAAAATATGAACACCAATGAAGTATGCAAAAGGCTCTCTGTAACTCCCAAGATGCTCCGTATATATGAAGAACACGGGCTTCTTCGCCCTGAGCGCAAAGAAAACAACTACAGAAACTATTCCGATAATGACCTGATTCTCATAGAAACTGTATCTGCTCTCAGGTCTCTTGGTTTTTCTATAGAGGAAATAAAAAACATGCTTGAATTTGACAGGACCAGAAACGAACACCTTGACAGGTTCTATCTGCAATATAAAGCTGTTGATTCCCAGATAAAGAAGCTGCTTACAGTGAAGGAACGCCTTAAAAAAAATATCAATCATCTGATCGGCGATGATTGCAGCGATCTTTCCCAGATAATACTCAGCGGATACGGAACAGAAGGACGTATAAGTTACGAAGATCTTATGCTGGAATGGGACTTCGACGCTATCGCGCTGGATTTCAACAACAGATACCTTAACGAAGATGCACCGTACGGGGAAACCATTAGAAAAACGAGAGAGATTCTTAATCATACAAAAGGATTTTCTTTCATAGATCTTGGCTGCGGCACATGCAACCTGTGGCAGGATTTTTCGCAAGACATAAAACTGGTGTGTGTAGACTCCAGTCTTGCCATGCTTCTGGAAAGCCGCAAAAAATTCCCTCATGTGGAGTTTAGGCTGGATGATATGGTAAATATGTTTACAGATGAGTATGACATCTATGATGTTGTGGTATCCACTTTTGCCATACACCATATAGTTTTTTCTGACCAGTATAAAGTTATTGATAACATGTTCCGTCTGTGCCGGCCTTTTGGCACCATTATTATAGCTGACCGGTGTTTTTACGATGAAAATGAACGAAAAAAGGAACAGCAGCGGCTTATCAGAAACAAAGATACCGAAGAGCTGCGACGCTTCAATTCAGAGTACTATGTCACTGCAGATGAAATGTACCGCTATCTGGCTCTTAAAAGTACTCATGTGACCATGGAACTGACAGAAAAAAACATGGTCATATTTACAGCAATAAAGTAACAAGGAGATTTTTGCAATAATGAATATAATATATAAAAAACCTGCTGCAACAGTTTTCTGCCGCATAAGCCAGTTTTTAATAAAACTGGGAATGTACCTACTGCCATGGAAAACCCCTGAGATAATCAGAGGAAAAAACGCTTCCGCACAACTGCCGTCATATATACGACAGAAAGGCCTGTCAAAAGTTCTTATAGTCACCGGCCCCAATGTAAGAAAGCGCGGTCTTTTAGACCCCATGACAGAAGAAATGAAAAAAGCGGATACTGATTTTATCATTTTTGACGGCTGCCAGCCTGACCCCACAGATGTCAATGTGACTGACGGTCTAAAGCTGTTCATGGAAAATCATTGCGACTGCATAATAGCTTTTGGAGGCGGTTCTCCCATGGACTGTGCCAAAGCCATAGCTGCTATGGCTGCACGCCCCGCTAAAACCATAAGGCAGCTTCAGGGGTTATTCAGGGTAAGGAAAAAGACACCGCCTGTTTTTGCTGTGCCCACAACATCGGGAACAGGCTCGGAAACCACTATCGCAGCCGTCATAACAGATTCCTCTACTCATCACAAGGCTTCGATTAATGATCCCGCTCTCATGCCCAAGGCAGCAGTCCTTGATCCGGCTCTCACCATCGGACTTCCGCCTTCTTCCACAGCCAGCACAGGTTTTGACGCACTTTGTCACGCCGTAGAATGTTATACCAACGGAAAATATAACACTAAACTGGAAAACGAACTGGCTGAAAAAGCTGTCAGACTTATATATGAAAATCTCTACAAAGCATATACTGACGGCAGTGATATTATTGCACGGCAGAATATGCAGGAGGCTGCCTTCTGCGCAGGAAGGGCATTTACCAGAGGCTGCGTGGGATATGTTCATGCCATAGGTCATGCCCTGGGTTCTTTATATGGAATACCCCATGGTCTTGCTATGGCTGTAATACTGCCACATGTCATGAGAAAATTCGGAACCTCAGCAGAGCAGAAGCTTGCCTGTCTGGCAGAGATCTGTGGTATTGATGGAAAAAACAACTCTGAAAAAGCCGGTAACTTTATATGCTGGATGGAAAGTGTCGGTGAAAAAATGAATATCCCCCGCCATTTTCCCCAGATAGAGCAAAAGGATTTTCCTCTCATCACAAAATGGGTCCTCAAAGAATCAAACCCTGTATACCCGGTACCTGAAATATGGGGTGAAAAAGAGCTTGTAGAAATTCTCACAGAAATAAAAGGACCGGAAACAGATCTGCGATAGAATTTCGCATCTGCTTCCGGCCGTATTATCCTCCTATTCTGAACATGGATATACCCTTATCTTCTTCTTTTTCCTTTTCTTTATCTGAAAATTCATGGCTAAAGGGCTTATTCCATGCGGCATTTTCAATTGCGTCTCCCAGCTGTTTCTTGTCTGCACCTGACCGTATCATCTGCTTAAGGTCAATTCCGCACTCATGGCCGAGGCACAACCTGAGTCTGCCGTCTGATGTGAGTCTTATTCTGTTGCAGTCTTTGCAGAAATTATGTGACAAGGGACTTATAAACCCGATCTTTCCCCTGAATCCCCTAAATGTGATATATCCGGCAGGTCCCGCCGCATCAGTCCTTTTTTCAGTTTCTACATCAAAAGCTTTTTTACAGTGTACAGGAAGACTCCTTCCGAATCTGTTCTCAAGTCTTTCCCTTACAAGATCTCCATTCAGTCCTCTGTATTTTTCCCCTGGTCCTACAGGCATCAGTTCTATGAACCTTATACTTAACGGGTTTTTCATAGCAAGCATGGCAATCTCTTCTGCTTCATCATCATTATATCCGTCAACCAGCACAGTATTAATCTTCACCGACGGAATCCCCCAGTTCATTGCGGCCTCAATGCCTCTCAGCACATTGTCAATGGCGCTGCTGCCTGTGATCTTCTTGTATCTGTCACATCTTAAAGTGTCGAGACTTATACTGACCGAATCAAGACCGGCATCAGCCAGTTGCTCTGCATATTTTTCCAGAAGTGTGCCATTGGTAGTCAATGCTGTTTTTTTAATTCCGGGAATATGTCTGATCCGCTCAAGCAGTTTTGTCACCCCGGGTCTCAAAAGAGGTTCACCACCTGTTATCCTTATTCTTTCCACGCCTCTTTCTGCAGCAGCCTCTGCAACCATGAAAATTTCATCCAGCGTCAGAAGGTCCGATATTTCTGCGGTTTTATCATGTGCGCAGTTATTAGGAGGCATACAATATATACATGCAAGATTACAGCAGTCAGTTACAGATATTCTCATATAATTCAGCTGCCTTTTATATCTGTCTATCATTATGCTCCTTTCCGGTATTCATCTATATCTGTCAAACTCCGCATATATTTTTCCTTTTCTTGACGTGCCGCTGATTCCGGTAAACACGGCCTTTCCTTTTCCCCTGAGCACTACTTTTTCCCCTTCACGTACGGTACGATCGGCTTTTTTGCTCTCTACACTGTTTACAAAAACCAATCCCCTTGATATGGCTTCTGAGGCTGCTTTCCGGGATACTCCGAAGACGGCCGATATGATATTATCCAGTCTTGCAGACGATACAGGTATGCTCAGATGCTCAATGGATACTTTTTTTTCACGAATTTGTGATATGGGCACCACACTGGCGCTTACTGCAACTCTTCCCACTCTCGTATAATTTTCTGCCAGATACCCGGCTATCTCACGGCTTACTACGATCTGAGCACCACTTTCATCAGTAATTATATCACCGGTCTTCTCCCTTTTTATGCCAAGAGCCATCAGTGCTCCAAGATAATCTGAATGTCTGAGAACAGCGCCTCTCTGCCTTATCTCTATTTTAAGAATAACAACGGGACAGATATCATGATTACGGGCGAAATACCCGAAAATATCTTCTGTTTCTTTCACACCTGTGTAATCCGGCATGAAGACTATCTGCCTCCTGTCGGCATCCGGATATCCTCCGTACATGAAAGTCCCCTCGTCTTTATGGGCCAGCACAAACTGCATTGCCAGAGACTGCTGAGTAATGTCAAGAAAATCCGTATTTACAATATGATAGTTCCTGTTAAATTTTTCGTATCTATCTTCTATAAGATTCAGCAATAATTTATTTTCCATGGTGTTTACTTCTGATTCATGTTATAATAAAAGGTATGTTTATCTTAAATATAAAGACTTATCCGCCTTATGACAGGATATGATTTTTAATTAAGATAATTTATATTCTATCACAATGACATACTGTTTTGAAAGGAGTTTTATATATGTTTTATTCTTACACACCTGAACGGACCTGTTCCCGCAATATCGAATTTGAAATTGACAACGGCATACTGAAAAATGTCAGTTTTACAGGCGGATGCAACGGCAATCTGAAGGCTCTTTCTGCCCTTGTGGAAGGAATGCCTGTTGAAGAAGTTCTTGAAAAGCTTTCGGGTATACAATGTGGTTTCAGGGGTACTTCCTGTGCCGATCAGCTTACGGTAGCCATTCGTAATAATATGGAAAAATAGTGAGGCGATATTTTATGGGCGATTTTTTATTCAGGAAATTTATAAAAAATTATAATGATGCCAAGGATTCCAAAGTCAGAGACAGTTATGGCAAACTGGCCGGAGCTGTAGGTATTATTTCCAACAGCCTTCTTTGCATCATGAAAATAGCAGTGGGAGCAATTTCGGGCAGCATCGCCATAATAGCCGACGGCATAAACAATCTGGCCGACGCTTCTTCATCTGTTATTACTCTGGCAGGTTTCAAGCTGGCCGCTATGCCTGAAGATGAAGAACACCCCTACGGTCATGCCAGGATAGAATATCTGGCAGGCACAGCCGTATCCATAATAATAATACTGGTTGGTGCCGAGCTTGCCAAAAGTTCTTTTGAGAAGATCCTTCATCCCACACCGCTTGATACGGGTGCTGCAATGATTCTTGTTCTTGTTCTGGCTATTGCTATAAAAATCTGGCAGGCTATGTTCAACATTTCTGCCGGAAAAAAGATAAACAGCCTTACCCTCATAGCAACGGGAACAGACAGCAGAAACGATGTGATTTCCACATCTGTTGTTCTTGCAGGTATAATCATCGGCCATTTTTCAGGTCTTCAGATAGACGGTTATCTGGGAATGGCAGTAGCGCTGTTTATCATATGGTCCGGTATCAGCCTGGTCAGAGAGACCGTAAGTCCCCTGCTGGGAGAGGCTCCGGATCCTGACCTTGTCAAATCAATAGAAGACAGGGCTTCCTCTTTTGATGGTGTCTTAGGCATACATGACCTTGTGGTGCATAACTACGGTCCCGGAAAGATATTTGCATCAATACATATCGAAGTGGATTCTCAAGTAGATGTTATGGAAAGCCATGATCTGGTGGATAATATAGAAAAGAAGCTGAGCAGTGATCTTCATATAATGCTCACCGCCCACATGGATCCTGTAAATGTATCCGATCCTAACAGAGAACCTCTGAAAACCATAATCTATGACACTCTAAAGGATATACATGGAGTGACAGGATTTCATGATCTGAGAATAATACCCGGGCCGACTCATACAAATGTAGTCTTTGATGTAGTGGTAAACACAGAACTTTCTGTTACAAAAGCCCAGCTTACAGATACGCTGAAAAAGGCTGTTGCGTCTTACAACCCTACATTTAACTGCGTGCCTGAATACGATGCAAGCTATGTAAAAACAAATTAAATATAAAGTAGCTATCCTTTAACTTATATGGTATAATTTAAAAAAATGCTGCCGGATCGAATCCGCAGCAGGAAAAGGGGAAAGGATATGACAATTTTCGGAATTGAAATCGGTATCACGGTTTTCTGGCTGGTAATGGCTGTTATATTTCTGATTATTGAAGCCGTAACTGTAGGTCTCACGACTATCTGGTTTGCCGCAGGATCTTTTGTTGCACTGGCTCTTGCCATGTTCAATGTACCTGTCCTGGCCCAGTTCATAGTGTTCCTTATAGTATCATTCTGCCTGCTGTTATTTACCCGCCGGATATTTGTAGAAAAGCTGAAAACCGGTTCAGAGGCAACTAATATAGAGGCGCTCATAGGTCAGACTGCTCAGGTCACTTCAGCAATAAAGCCTTTGGAAACCGGTCAGGTTCGTATAAAAGGTCAGGTCTGGTCTGCCGTATGCAGAGATGAAACTCTGACTATACCGGAAAAAGAGACAGTAAAAGTTATTGCTATAGAAGGGGTAAAACTTATAGTCGTGCCCGAAGAAAACGAACAGAAAGGATAGGAAATTATGGGAATCTTTCAAGTTGTAATTCTTTGTCTGGTCGCAGGTCTTATAATATGGCTTCTGGTATCCAATATCAGGATAGTTCCGCAGGCCCGCGCATATGTGGTAGAAAGACTGGGGGCATATCACTCAACATGGCAGGTAGGTCTTCACTTTAAAATTCCTTTGATCGACAAGATCTCAAGAAAAGTTTCACTTAAGGAAAAAGTAATCGACTTCCCGCCACAACCAGTTATCACAAAAGATAATGTAACTATGGAAATTGACACTGTAGTTTATTTCCAGATAACAGATCCAAAGCTCTACACATACGGAGTAGAAAGCCCGATGGATGCCATCGAAAACCTGACAGCCACCACTCTCAGAAATATCATAGGTGAACTGGAACTGGACGAATCTCTCACCAGCAGAGAGCATATTAACACAAAAATAAGAATGGTCCTTGACGAGGCTACTGACCCATGGGGTATAAAAATCAATCGTGTGGAAGTAAAGAACATAACTCCTCCAAAAGACATCCAGGTGGCCATGGAGAAGCAGATGAGAGCCGAGCGTGAAAGGAGAGAGGCTATCCTTATAGCAGAGGGCGAAAAGAAATCTCAGATACTCATTGCAGAAGGACAAAAAGAAGCTGCCATACTTCAGGCTGAAGCTAAGAAGCAGACAGCTATAAAAGAGGCCGAGGGACAGTCAGAAGCTATACTGATGATAAACAAGGCTACAGCTGACGGTCTTAAACTGATCAAAGATGCCGCAGCAGATGATTCCGTTATCAAGCTCAAGAGCCTTGAGGCATTCCAGAAGGCTGCTGACGGTCAGGCTACCAAGATTATCATTCCTTCCGAGATACAGAGCCTTGCAGGACTTGCAACATCTGTCAAAGAACTTATTAAAGAGTAATGATTATGCCGCCTGCTGAAATGCCGGCGGCATTTGATTTTTACATGAAATTCATTACAAAGGAGAATATCAATGTTTTATGAGAATATAACAGAATCAGCAGATTATATCAGAAGTATGACCTCTAAGAAACCGGAAATCGGTATTGTTCTGGGAAGCGGACTGGGCGCTCTTGTGGATATCATAGAAGATAAAGATATTATCCCCTACACTCAGATACCTCACTTTCCTAAGTCACATGTGGAAGGACATGCAGGGAATCTGGTTTTTGGCAGAATAGGGGAAAAATCTGTGGTTTGCATGCAGGGTCGCTTCCATTATTACGAAGGGTTTGAAATGAAGGAGGTAACGTATCCCATATATGTGATGAAACAGCTGGGTGTGAAATATCTTATTGTTACCAATGCCTGCGGAGGCATCAATACCTCTTTTGTTCCGGGAGATCTGATGATAATCACCGATCATATAAATTTCTCAGCGCGCAATTCTCTCATAGGTGTAAATGATGAACGCCTGGGTCCCAGGTTCCCTGATATGACAGAAGCATATAACAGGGAGCTTATTTCAAAAGCTGAAGCTGCCGGCCGCAAACTGGGGATAGATTATAAGCATGGAGTATATACTTTCTATCCCGGCCCCTGCTTTGAGACGGCAGCCGAAATAAAAGCCTTTGCCGTTCTCGGTTCTGATGCAGTAGGCATGTCCACTGTTCCCGAGACTATTGCTGCAAATTATCTGGGTATGAAAGTTCTGGGAATCTCCTGTATCACCAATATGGCTACAGGTATCTCAAAAGTGAAGCATGACCATGCGCAGGTACTTAAAACAGCCGATGAAGCCAGCGCAAAACTGTGCAGCTGGGTTAAAACCATATTGGAAGAATGGTGATTCTGATATAGTATGTCACCGGCATTCTGAGATGAGGAAAAGAGCTGTTGCCTCATCCTTAAATCGGTGCCACCCGTAAAACGGGTGGTTCGAACTGGGGCTATAAGCCCCCACTACTAGCCCGCGCCTAAAGACGCGGGCTTTCT
>CASFMJ010000029.1 GCA_949295785.1 uncultured Bacillota bacterium
ACTACCTTTGGCAACCGTTTTAATGGTATCACTTGACCTTTTTCTTTTTCACGAATTTGGTCTCACATCATTGACTAATGTACAAAATGTAAAAGTTCTGCCAGGTACTTATACCGGATTCTCTGTATAAAAGACAGTGTTTTGTATGTTGAGTCTCCAAGTTCGTTGTGATATGATAAATTATATTATATCACATGGGCATTTTCTATATATTTTAGATTTTAAAATCTGCACTTTTCTGCTGTTAGTGCAGTGGTTCCCAATGCGACATAAAATTTATGGTTTCATCATTCTTTTCCGGAGGAATATTGTGAATACAGCTAATCTTATTATACTTGACAGTGAAGAAAAAGTAATATTTATAGGAAATAATGTTTTGTCTTTTTTAAGCACCAGGAAAAATGTGCCGCTGGGCTGGACCAGAGGGAATATTGAGATGGGTGATCTTTTCTTATATTACGCAAGTGATGCTGAGAAAAAGAAGGACGAAATCGCAGATATACTAAACGTATGCGCATCAAAAAAAAATATTAAAGAATGTAAAGGTCTGATAATGGTTTTCTGCGCAGACCGTAATGATTTACTGCCGATAATAAAGCTGTTTCCTTCAGAAAATGTCGAAAACGGGGTTTTATTAGATACCATATACGAATCAAATAAAATAAGAGTCTTAAAAAGCGGCAAGGAAATCAAAGTAACTCTTAACCGGCAGACTGTCTCGTTCCCGGAAGATACTCTGGAAAGTCTTTATTTGCTTGCAAAAGACAATACTATCCACTCATTGGGATATGCAGATCAGAGGCATGATTCAGATCTGCACATACTTCTTAATGAAAAAAGGTTCGGCCCATGGGTCAACAAAAGTGCCGTTTACAATCATAAAGCCGGTGAAGTGCTTAATGATGAAGTTTACAGGATTGTACACGAATTCAGAAGCAATGACAATCAGCAAGACAGATTTCTTAACATGGGCGCAAAAACATACCGTGTAACAAGCACAACCGTTGATCTGCCCGAAGAAACAATACAAGTCATATCTATATGTGATTCAGAAACAATCATGAAAGATCTTTCAGATTCTTCTGCCGCATATAAGCGTATTACAAGAAATTCACAGCAGGATGCTATTTCCGGGGAAAATTTTAATGCGTTCAGTCTTTTGGGTGATGATGATCATATGAAGGAAGTTACACGCCTCCTTCAGAAATCCAGTGTTACAAATACCACTATTCTTCTTACCGGGGAAAGCGGAACAGGAAAAACTTTCATCGCCGGGCAGATCCACAAGGCCAGCCGCAGGAGCAGCGGACCATTCATCAATGTTAACTGCGCTGCAATCCCATATCAGCTAATGGAAAGTGAACTTTTCGGCTATGAGGAAGGAGCTTTTACAGGTGCAAAAAAGGGCGGAAAAAAGGGCTATTTCGAAATGGCCTATGGGGGAACTCTGTTTCTTGATGAAATAGGCGAAATTCCTCTCCAGCTCCAGGGCAAGCTTCTCGAAGTCCTTCAGAGCAAGACTTTTTATCATGTCGGAGGTACTCGCCAGATCAAATCAGATGTCAGAGTCATAGCAGCTACCAATAAAAACTTAAAAGATATGGTAAAAGAAAAGCGTTTCCGGGAAGATCTTTTTTACCGTATCAATGTATTTCCTATAGATATACCGCCTCTGAGAGAACGCAGAAGTGTGCTTTACAGTATCGTAATGGACATACTGCCTGATGTATGCAGCAGACTGGGAATAGAACCTCTTGTACTGAGCAGCCAGGCATATAAAAAAATACAGCAGTATCCCTGGCCGGGAAATATACGTGAACTTGAAAATACATTAGAGAAAGCAGCTATCCTCTCTGACGGAAAAATAATTCTGGCAGATGATATATTGCTTTCGGATAATTTCAATACCTTTTCTGCTGTCCCTGTAACGCTTCAGGAAGTTCGTGAAAATGCCGAACGAGAGGCAATCGTCAACGCGCTCAGACTATATCAGGGTGACAAAATAAAAGCTGCTCAATATTTAAACATAGGACGTACAAACATATTTGATAAAATAAAAAAATACAACATCAGAACAGATGAGGTGATTTGATGATTCTTGAAAAACTGAAAGATCGTATAGGCGACTTCGAGGGAAAGATCGGCATATGCTATATAGATATAAAAACCAGATCATGCTATACCGCAGGTAATTGTGATATTTTTCCCGCATCAGGGACAATAAAACTTCTTATACTTATAGAAGCGTTCAAAAGACTTAATGAGGGCCAGATAAACAAAACTGATCCATATGTACTAAAGCCCGATGATTATCCTCAGGTAAGAGAAAAGTCATACAGCGCATTGGAACATATCCATCAAGGAGCAACACTTACTTTGGAAGATCTGTACAGACTCAATGTGACTATAAGCGACAACATGGCCTTTAACATACTTCTGAAGCTTTTCGGAAAAGAATCTGTAAATGAAACTCTGAGGGAACTGGGATTTAAAAAAACATCAATAAACCGTGCAATAAATGACTACGAAGCAATCAGCAAAGGTATACAGAACTTTGTTTCCGTAAGGGAAATGGCCAACCTTCTTTTAAGAATGTATGAAGGCCAGATCATATCCAAATCTGCCTCCAGAGAAATGCTGGATATTCTTTGTGAACATCAGAATAATTCACCTCTCACTTATAATTTTATGGAAAACATGAAAATCGCACACCAAAGCGGATATGATGACAATGAAATCCATGACATGGGTATAGTATACTGCGACAGCCCTTTTATATTATGTATGGCATCCAGTGTGCCCAATATCAAAAATGCAGAAAGTGTTATGAGGGATATAACTATGATGTGTTATCAGAATTCATGTAAAATTTAGTCCGTATTTGCGGACGCAATCCGTTTTTTAGGATTAAATATTAAAATGCAGTATAATATAAATTCTTTTTACCTCGCTGATACCAGCGGGGTTTTTAGTTCTCAGACCCCAAAATCTCCTGTTTTGTATTTTCGTATAGAGCAAAAAATAATTATGGCACACATTTTGCTTTTTATATTTCTAACGGATTTGAGAGGGAAATTATTACTATATTATTCACCAGAATGCATTTTATTGGAGGTCAAAAATGGAAAATGCAAAAAAGAAAAAATTTGTCATGCCGGATACGCTGATTATCGTGGCAGCAGTAGTTCTTCTGGTCGCCATCCTTTCATGGGTGATCCCGTCGGGTACATATGATTACCAGCAGATGGAAGTGGCCGGTAAAGTGAGAGATGTGGCTATCGATGGTACCTATCACACCATTGACAAGTCCGAAGTAACCACTACGGGCTTTCTGGGATTCTTCAGCGTTTTATACCGTGGATGTGTAGAAGCTGCAGACGTTATCTTTATGATCTTATGCTGCTGCGGTACCTTTGGTGTCGTTGTAAAGACAGGTGCTTTCCATGCAGGTATCGGAACTATCCTTAAAAAACTTCATGGTAAAGAAATACTGCTGGTACCCGTTCTTATGATCGTTTTCGGTCTCGGCGGTTCCATATTCGGTATGGCCAGTGAATTTTACGGTTTCTATCCTTTGATAGTAGGTCTTGGAGTAGCGCTTGGATATGATGCAATGTTCGGTTTTGCCATTATTGCCTGCGGAGAATTCATCGGATTCATGGGTGCAACGCTGAATCCCTACTCTGTAGGTATCGCGCAGACCATCGCAGGAGTAGAGCTTTATTCCGGTACATGGTACAGAGTAATCTGCTTTGTTGTATTCATGATAATATCAATAACTTATGTTATAAGATACGGCAGAAAAATAAAAAAGAATCCTGCTCTTTCCGTTGTATATGGAGAAAACAATATACACGCATTCGACAGAGATGAGCTCAATAACTATGCTTTCACCGCAAGAGACGGTCTTGTTCTTCTTGATGTTGTAGTCACTCTTGCCGTACTCATGGTAGGACTTATCAACTGGGGCTGGGATTTCCCACAGCTGTGCGGATTGTTCCTGATTATGTCAATGGTAGCAGCAGGTATAAGCAAATGGTCACCTAACAAGTGGTGTGCCGAGTTTATCGACAGTGCAAAAACAGCAGTATGGGGATGTATCCTTACCGGTGTTGCCAAAGCTATCACAGTGGTAATGCAAGATGCTATGATAATGGATACCGTGATTTATGGTCTGTCCAACCTGTTAAAGAGTGCACCTCAGGCATTATCAGCACAGTTCATGCTTGTAGTTCAGACATTGATAAACTTCTTCATACCTTCCGCCACAGGACAGGCTGCAGCTACAATGCCTATCATGGCTCAGCTTGCAGACATCATAGGCGTATCAAGACAGACTGCAGTTCTTGCCTTCCACTTCGGAGATGGTCTGTCAAACATTTTCTGGCCTACAGCCGATATTGTAATCATATGCGGTCTTGCCGGAATCTCACTTCAGAAATGGTACAAGTGGTTCACACCACTGTTCTTTATCCTGTTTGTAACACAGGCAATTCTGGTAAGCATTGCAGCTGCAATAGGATATTAACAAGAAATACTTATATTAAGGCAGGCTTTCTTCCGAAGGCCTGCCTGGCCACAGAATACTTTTGTGATAAATATCAAAATTATTTTAGAGGATGAATAATGGATGCAACGATAAATATCTTCAGAAACGTAATTAAAAAAAGCTTTGTCTTTACCGGAAGAATTGACAGGCGTCAATACTGGCTGTTTCTTCTGCTTATGCTGACAATAATGGCCATATGCGCATGGTTCACACAAAAAATACCGCAGCTTCCCTTATGGCAGCTTTTTGGTATACTGATGCTGATGCCATATATCAGTTCTACCGTAAAACGGCTGCATGACATAAACAAAAGCGGAAAGTGGCTTTTCAGCATACTTGTTCCGGTGTTTGGCTGGATATATTTATTTGTTCTTACCATAGAGAACGGCAGCGATCATACAAACAGGTATGGCGATAGGCAAGACTGGTCCGTTCTTTGTTAAAAACAGGAGTTAATTTAAATGTTTTCAGATTATATAGACAAAAATGATGTGCTCAGCTGCATAAAAGATATTTTAAAAATTCCAAGCATTGTTTCTTCACCACTTCCTGAAAAACCTTTTGGTGAAGAGTGCGCCAATGCTCTCGCATACGCCCTTTCACTTGCAGATAAAATGGGCTTTAAAACGGTAAATCTCGACAATAAGGTGGGGTACGCCGAATATGGCGAAGGCGACGAGATGATTGCCGTTCTCGGTCATCTTGATGTGGTACCTGCCGGAAGCGGGTGGATCTGCGATCCTTTTGATTCTACTATCATCGATGGCAAAATCTACGGACGAGGAATTGCCGATGATAAAGGACCTATAATAGGCGCTTTGTTCGCTCTTCAGGCTGTTATACGCTCGGGGAATCCTTTACGCAGAAGGGTCCGGATAATATTTGGATGCGATGAAGAGGTTGACTGCACAGATATGTCAAGATATCTGGAGACTGAAGAAATCCCTGTGATGGCTTTCACTCCGGATGCGGAATATCCAGCCATCTTCTCAGAAAAAGGGATACTGTACTATACCCTTTCAAAAAAAGTTGAAGGCCTGATATCTGCCAATGCAGGTGAAGCTGTAAATCAGGTTCCGGATCAAGCTGAAATGATTTTCTTGTCCCGAGGAAAAACCGTTACTGTAAAAAATAAAAACGGCCGCACTGCTCATGGCAGTACTCCCCAATTTGGCATCAACGCTATAGATGATATGATAAAAATAGTTTTGAATATGCCCGAATACGAAGGTGTTTCAGAAACATTAAAAAGTTTTCTTAAATTCTATGAAAAATATTATCTTGATGACTTTTATGCAGAAAAGACATCAATGGCCATGTCAGCTCAAGATACAGGAAGCAATTCGTCTAATGTGGGAATATTATTTTCACAAGATGGTGAAATAGGAATAAAAGTCGATTTTCGTTTCATTCCTCAGTATAAGGGTGAAACTGAAGGTGTGGAAACTTTAAAAAGGCTTGCTGAGGAAAACAATCTCAGACTTGAAATATATAAAACACGTAAGGCTGTATATTTCCCAAAAGACAGTAATCTGATACGCATATTGCAGCGTGTTTTCAGAAACAATACAGGCATTGACATGGAGCCTGTAGCAATGGGGGGCGGCACGTATGCCAAATTTTTACCCAACACTGTGGCTTTCGGACCGCTGTTCCCCGGTGAAGAAGATCCCATCCACCAGCCTAATGAATATATGACAGTGGATAATCTTTTCAAGAATATAGAAATCATGGCAGAAGCCATTTATGAACTGGCAAACTACTAATGTCAAGGAGAAAAAAATGAATATCGAGAAAAAAGACAATCTTGTAAGATTGTTAGATATAGATGATGACTTCATAATCGATTTAAGGTATGCCACACCGGACAATTTCACCGGACAAAAGGTATACCAGTCAAATGAATGCTGGATAGACGCACATACTGCAGAAATTCTGATTAAAGCAAAAAACATATTCAGAAACGACGGTTATCGGGTAAAAGTCTGGGATGCATATCGTCCGGTCAGTGCACAGAGAAAGTTCTGGGAAATTGTTCCAAATGATGATTTCGTAGCCAGACCCCCCGACCTTTCCAAAATGACAACATTCAGACACACTCATATGAACGGACAGTGTGTAGATGTCACTTTAACAGATATGGAAGGTAATGATATCGAGATGCCCTGTCCTTTTGATACCATGGATGAACGTTCTTCTCTTTCATGTGAAAAAAATTCTCCACAAGGAAGGAAAAACGGTGAGTATCTTAAAAGGGTTATGGAATCTGTAGGATTCCAGGCATATGAATGCGAATGGTGGCATTTTTATGACGTTTCTACCGATCCGGTCCCCTATACCGATCATGCAATATAAATCAAAACAGATTTATTAAATCATTACAGAGCAATGATATACAGGGCATATGAACTTATAGTGTCTGCTGCGTTCCTCTTTCCATTTATCAAAACAGCAGTATATATATTTCAGGAATATGCCCTTTTCATTAAAAATAAGTTATGCCACGCAGCTGATTGAGGTGACCCCCAAAAGTTAGACTTTTTAGCGTAGCAGTTATTCAAGCTGCTACGCTGTTTTTATGCAGCAATAGCTGATTGCCT
>CASFMJ010000030.1 GCA_949295785.1 uncultured Bacillota bacterium
CCAAGGGCTGAAAGCTCTCAGACTCGCTTTCAGCCCAACAATTATCATAGAAGATCTGTAATTACAGAGATTTTTTCACAGGCTCAACAAAACGGAGCCTTCTGCCTGTCTGATGATTATACATCAGGGACATAGGCTCCGTTTATATTTTTCTTTTATTTTGCTCAATGACCGCTTCCTTTAATTTATCTTGCCGGTACAATCTCCAGCCAGTATCCATCCGGATCTTCTATGAAATATATGCCCATTTCTTTATTTTCAAAGCATATACATCCCATTTCCTGATGCTTTCTGTAAGCTTCCTCAAAGTCAGCAGTCTCAAAAGCAAGATGGAATTCGCATTCTCCAAGATCGTATTTCTGCGGATGGTCTTTCAGCCATGTCAGTTCCAGCTCAAAGTCGCCGGCTTCATTTTTCACATATACGATGACAAAGTCATCTTCTGTTATCCTTCTTGATTCTTCAAGTCCCAGAGCGTCACTGTAGAACCTGAGTGATTTTTCAAGATTACTTACATTGTAGTTTTCATGTATCATTTTGAATTTCATTTATTTCACCTCTTTTTTTATTTTTAAATGATATTGTTATGGATCACGGCATACCCTTATTCTCCGTAATATATCAGCATGCTCAGTTCAGCCCTTTCACCTGATGTATTACGATAGGAGTGAGCAACATCTGCATTAAAACGTATGGAATCACCATTTTCCAGTGTGAACTGCCGTTCCTCAACGACGATATCAACATGCCCTGAAAATACTGTGATGTACTCCTCGGAACCTTTCAGATGGGGCTGAGCCTGAAGAAAACCACCGGGCTCAATGATTATCCTGTACGTTTCAAAAAGTTTTTTTTCATCAAAAGCAAATACCGGATAATTCAGATATCTTCCCTCATCTTCAGCCAGCGGCTTCATCTCTGCGCTTCGTATTACTTTCACCGGCACATTGCTGTCTTCTACCAGCGAGGTGAAGGACACCTTGTATCCATTGGCTATTTTCCATAACACAGATATGGTAGGGTTTACCTCACCTTTTTCTATCTGAGCCAGCATGCTCCTTGATACGCCTGTAACTGCGGCTGCCCCATCCAGTGTAAGCTTTTTCTTCTCTCGCATCCTTCTGGTGTTTACCGCTATCATACTGGTTATATCCATTTTCATTTCTCCTGCTTACAGTTTTCACCTTCATGTTGACAATATAATGGACTTTTAGTACAATATACAGCAAATCCAAAATATTGTATTATTTTCCGATATAATATCACGAACATTGGAGGATGTCAAATATGTTCAACTGGGTATCATTTCTCACTTATGCCATAATCACTGCTGCGACTCCGGGTCCCAACAACATAATGTCCATGTCCAACGGCGGAAGACTTGGTTTTAAAAAGGCTCTTCCCTTTAATATGGGAATATGGGCGGGGTTCACCATAGTAATGCTGTTTTGCACTGCATTCTGCAGCCAGCTTTCGGCATGGATACCCAGGATCAAGACACCTATGCTGATCGTCGGAGCCGCATACATGCTTTATCTTGCATGGGGGACTTTTCAAAGCAGCGGAACAATAGAAGAAGACCATTCACGCAGCGGATTCCTGTCCGGTTTTTTCCTGCAGTTCATAAACCCGAAGATATACATTTACTGTATCATGTCTATGGAGGCATATATACTTCCTTTTTACAGCAGCAAGCCTTTTACACTTTTATGTTTTGCTCTTCTGCTTGCCTTTATCGGTTTTCTGTTTACGCTTCTTTGGTCAGGCTTTGGTTCAGTGTTTAAATGGCTGTTTTCCAGACATACCAGGGTGGTAAACACAATCATGGCAATTTTGCTGGTATACTGCGCAGTTTCATTGTTCACAGCCTGAAAATCCGGCATATGAAGCCATTAGACACATCAGTATCTTGACAGTATACTTCAAGATGGTTCTTACCGGTATTATATCGTCAAATATCTGCAGATTACAAAAGGGGGTGTCGCATTAACGATGCCCTCTTTTGCTATGAAAAAAACAATACCCCGGTCACAAACTGCAGCCGGGATATGGTAAAA
>CASFMJ010000031.1 GCA_949295785.1 uncultured Bacillota bacterium
AACCGAAGAAACAAAAGATGCTGCCAAGTAATACGCCTGGCAGCTTTTTAATTTATGTCAATACACGAGTGGTTTACCGTTTACGAAAAGGGAGTTTTAAAGAAAAAGAGTAAAACAGTAGCGGCATATAATACAGATTATTTATCAGCTTCTGCATATTTAGGGACAGCCACATATTATATTGCGTCAGATAATAGAATTTCGTCTGTAGTTTCTTTTTCAGCTAGATACAAGAATAGTATAGGTAATGCTCTGGGAATAATGTATGAATATGCATGTACTAGCTATACAACAAATTATTATGATGCCGGAAAAACTTTAGGAATAACAGCTAAAGGCAATCTGACAGGAAGATATAGTAGTGGTATAGGTGTTAGTTTTGGAAATGTAACTACTCAATATATGTTTACCGATACATACTAATGTTGATAGCTTGCAATGTATTTAGATAGAATAAAACAGTTTCATTACGTTTGAATTTAGTTTATAGTCACTAATATTATTAAAAATACAAAAGGATAACACAGAGGCTTGAATATTAGGATTCAGGCTTTTGTGTTTGTAGAAAGATATAAAACCTTACAATATGTAAGAAAATAAACTGATTGTAACTAATATAGGTATATATATCTTAAATTTTATAAACGTTTGATTTGGAATTGTGAATAATAGTGATATCGTCTTAGTGAAGCATAAGTATGGACGAAATATAGACTGTTAAAGGAGCCTATTATGCATTCCAAGGAACAAAAGCAATTGTGAGGGTTGTATTTGAATAGATAAATTTTCTTGAAAAGAGACAGTATTTAAAGAGAGTTTTGATCATAGTAAAGTAATGATGAGTATTAGGAAAATTTTTTTATAGTGCAGATGTTGCCATTGCAGTGGTAAACTAAAACTGGACACGAAAATGTGGGATGTTGTACATTAAAGGTATCAAACCTTTACACATCTGACTATTGTTTCGTACAAGGAGGTCGCCATTGAAGTACACCAAAGAACAACGTTTAGAAATCGGACGCAAAATTCATGAATCAGGACTGTCAAATTTCAATGCCGGAATAGCTTTCGGCATAAGCGATGAAAGCGCAAGACGATACAGAATTATGTATGAGCAGTCTCAGGCAATAGAACATGCTCCTGTAAAATCTCACAGTTCTCATATCAATAAAGAGGCATTAATAAATGTAGGAGAACCGTTAAGCTCTGATGATTATTCATCAATGAGCAGGGAAGAATTGATTGAAGAACTCATGAAATCAAGAATCAGAGAAGCAAGATTAAAAAAAGGATATCTGGTGAAAGGAGTTGGTGCGGAAAAGGAGTATATTCTCCTAGACAACAAGAGTACCAGGTAATACTGGAACTGTCAGGAGAGTTTTTTGTAAAAGATTTATGCAGGCAAATGGATATTAGCAGAAGCAGCTTTTACTATTGGAAAAGCAGACTTAGTAATCCGTCTGCCAGAACTAAAACATTTATCAGCAATATACTTTTATTCAGGGAGTATCATGAAAAATATCCATCACATGGATATAGATGGCTTAATGCTAAAATTCGTCTGGATACAGGGTTAACAGTAGCAGATGTCTATGCGCATAAATGCTGTAAGACAGCCGGTATTAAGAGTAAATCAAAGCATTACAAATACAGAAAACCCGCATCACCATTCAAAGTGTACCCTAATCTTCTGTTATCCGAATTGAATGTTACCGGTCCAATGCAGTGTATAGTAAGTGATATGACAGCCTTTTATGTAAAAGGGATATATTATGAACTTACAATATATATGGACTTATGGAACAATGAAATCCTGAGTCATTCATTATCTTCTAAACGAGGAGACAGAATGACATATATCAGTGGACTTGAGGATGTAGTTGAGATAAAGAAGAGATATCCGGAATTTAAGACAGTTTTACATTCAGATCAAGGATCAGTATACACCTCAAAAGCGTTCAATGAATTGCTGCCGGCATACAATATAGTCAGATCGATGTCCAGGGCAGGCACACCTACTGATAATGGAGCAATGGAAGCAATTAACAGCTGGATCAAGGCAGAAATATTTACAGATTTTCATATAACCGATAACGACAAAATACAAGAGGATATATCGGAATATATTAAATTCTTTAATGAAGAAAGACCTGCCTATTCTCTGAACTACCTGACACCAAAGCAGTACGGAGAACAGTATGAACAGGTCTGAAATACATAAAATACATGTTTAATTTTTAATTTATGTGTCCAAAATATGTTGACTAGTGCACAAGAGATTTTAGTCAAAATGTTGGCAAAATGTTAAGAAAAATAAAAAAATGCCAACATTCATGATAAGATGATAGTTGCCACTGATGCATAGTACCCGCAAGAGAGCATGTTGACATATGTAAAGTCTGCATATATGCTCCGTATGCGGTAATATTATAAGTAATTCCGGCATACTGAATCTTACGATTGAGGTAAATAAACTGCTTCAGAATATAGACAGGATAATTTATTTTGTATGCAATTAAAGGAAACAGCAGAATGAATGGCCAAGAATGGCACTATGTGCAGTTGAAAGGCCGAGAATGGCAGCATATGCAACTAAAAGGCCACGGCATGTACAGCTAAAACAATACATCAGTATGGGCGGATAAAAAAGCCGCAGTATGGTGATAAAAGGCCGCCGCAAAATCTGCAAATTTTTACTGCACATAGAATTTTATGCAAAAAAACACAGGCAAAAAACTTAAAAAAATTAAGTAAAAAAACTCAAAAACTAAAAAAATGAGCAATATCCCTAAACCGTTGACATATCAACATCTAAGGGGTATTTTTTTTATGAAGTCAATACAATGGAGGAGACTGATGTTAATAAAAGAAAGGGATCAGCTGACATACGGCACCAATATGACATACTCCATACTGGACAGAGACAGCTTTGTGGAAATGGGTGCAGAAGTGGCAGAAAGAGAGACAGATATATATTCACCCCAAACAGTATATGCTTCAGACGGAGTGGTGACAGGATACGGTACGGTAAACGGGCGGCCGGTATTTATCTTTTGCCAGGACAGAGACACCATGGGAGGAACATTCGGTATTTCCCACGGACGTAAAATAATAAATCTGTACAAGATGGCAATAAGAGCCAAAGCACCTGTGATAGGCATATTAGATTCGGCAGGATTCAGAGTAGACCAGTCTGTAGACGGCATGGATGCCTTTTCTGCCCTTCTCAGACAGGTGATCAGCGCAAAAAAGGAAATTATACAGATAATGGTGAAAGGCTCCATGTGTATCGGGAGTATGAAGCTGCTCGCCGATACAGGAGATTTTGTTTTCGATGTAAAGAATGAAAATTTCATTGAAGAGATAAGAAGCCTGATAAGCATACTTCCCTGCGCTAAGGGGATTATCCAGAGACCATCGGAAGTGACAGACGATTTGAACAGACTGTGCATAGCAGCAAAAGATCCACATGCAGATCCGAAAGAGATCCTTGCAGATATATCAGATGACGGATTCGTACAGGAGGTAAGATACCCGGGACATGGCGGCGGCCTTAACGCAGACGATGAAAGCGGCAGCAAAAGAAGGTCCGAAACAAGTTCCGAAGGAAGTCCCGAAAGAACACTTGAAAGACTACCTGAAAGCGGGATCCTCACTTCATCATTCATACGGCTTAACGGGATGACAGTGGGAGCTCTTACCTGCAGCGCAGATGAAAACGGCATAAAAAAGCTTACTTCAGCAGATATAAAAAAAGCCGCATGGTTTGTGAGACTCTGTGACAGCCTCCATCTTTCATTAGTCATACTGGCAGAAAACGACGGACTGTGCACGGATAAAAATCAGGAAGAAGTGGCCCTGGCCGCATCAGAACTGGCAGAGGCAATGGCAGAAGCAGCCATGCCCAAAGTAACAGTTATCACGGGAAAGGTGACAGGACAGGGATATATATTGATGGGCAGCAGAGGGCTTGGCGCCGATGCGGTATTTGCATGGCC
Source organism: uncultured Bacillota bacterium (assembly GCA_949295785.1). Taxonomy (GTDB): domain Bacteria; phylum Bacillota; class Clostridia; order Peptostreptococcales; family Anaerovoracaceae; genus Fimisoma. The sequence continues at coordinate 3,999 of CASFMJ010000031.1, forward strand.
CGATGCCAGTGTAGAGCTGCTGAATCCCAGGCAGGCCATTCAGATACTTGAACCGGATATAAAACTCAACCGGATAGAAGCAAAATCAGAAGAATATGAGCACATAAAATGTGATGCGCATTTCCTGCTTGCAAGAGGATACGCAGATAAGATAATAGCCCCTGAAGAAAGCAGAAAATATCTCATCGGTGCCCTTGAAGCTTTTTCCAATACATATTAAAGGAGGAGCTTATGACCATAGGAGAAATAATTGAAAGAGCGGGTGTGGATACCATTCTTGGAATGGCAATAGTATTCCTGATGCTTTCAATAATAAGCTTTGTCATTTTCCTTTTCAGATTTGCAGCCGGTGGCGCGGCAGCAAAAGACGGCAATGCCGGTATAAAAATCCGGACTGCTGTATCAAAAAAAGAAGATGAAAAAATTGAGGAAAACGAGGATGATGAACGGGAGCAGATGATTGCCGTAATAGCCGCAGCAGCAGCTGCTTATGCCGCCAATCACCCCGACCATGATCAACACAGTTATGTAGCAAGATCTGCCAGAAGGAGGAACTGATATGGACAGATACGTAATAAGAGTTAACGGAAAAGAGTATGAAGTTGAGATAGAAAGAAAAGACGGAGGAATCACTGCTGTTCCGGTTAAAAATCCATCAGATGCTGCTGTGACAAAGCCAGTTGTATCATCTGACACCAAAGAAAATTCAGCCACTGCTGCAGGAGAAAAAGTTACCGCCGGCACAGCAGGAAAGGTGTGGAAAGTCACGGCAGATGAAGGAGACCTTGTTAAAAGAGGCGACAGTATAGTGGTGCTGGAAGCCATGAAAATGGAAATACCCGTGGTAGCGCCGTGTGACGGCAAAGTGGGAAAACTTCTGGTAAGTGAAGGCGACTCGGTGGATATGGGGCAGGCCATAGCTATAGTAGCTTAGGAGAAATAATATGGATTACATTATTACTACACTGGAGAATATGCTGGGTCAGACAGCTTTTGCAAGCCTTTCTCTCGGTAATTTTGCAATGATTGCAGTGGCATGCTTTTTCATGTATCTTGCCATAGCAAAGCAGTACGAACCGCTGCTCCTTTTGCCCATATCTTTCGGCATGCTTCTTGTGAATATATATCCTCCAATAATGGAAGAAGGAGGACTGCTGTATTATTTTTTCAAACTTGATGAATGGACCATACTTCCTTCACTTATTTTTCTGGGAGTGGGAGCCCTTACTGACTTCGGCCCGCTGATAGCGAACCCCAAGAGTTTCCTTCTGGGAGCATCCGCCCAGTTCGGCGTCTTCGGTGCATATATACTGGCCATGTTGCTGGGATTTAATACGGCGGCAGCGGCAGCAATAGCTATCATAGGCGGAGCAGACGGGCCCACTTCCATATTCCTTGCAATGAAGCTGGGCCAGAGTGATATAATGGGAGCCATTGCAGTTGCTGCATATTCTTACATGGCGCTGGTACCCATAATTCAGCCGCCCATAATGAAAGCTCTCACAACAAAAGAAGAGAGAGCCATAAAGATGTCACAGCTGCGCCCGGTCAGCAAAAAAGAAAGGATTCTGTTTCCCATAGTGGTTACCATTGTAGTCTGTACACTGCTGCCATCCACCACGCCCCTTATAGGCATGCTGATGCTGGGAAATCTGTTCAGAGAAAGCGGAGTGGTAAGACAGCTTACAGAGACAGCTTCCAATGCTCTGATGTATATCGTTGTGATATTCCTTGGAACATCAGTGGGAGCAACCACCAGCGCGGAGGCATTCCTGAAATGGGACACTATCAAAATAGTTGTTCTGGGGCTGCTTGCTTTCTGCATAGCAACCGCTGCAGGAGTAATCTTCGGCAAAATCATGTGCAGGCTGTCAGGCGGAAAGATAAACCCTCTCATTGGTGCAGCCGGCGTATCGGCAGTGCCCATGTCAGCCAGAGTAGCTCAGAAAGTAGGAGCAGAGGAAGATCCGACAAACTTTCTTCTGATGCATGCCATGGGTCCCAACGTTGCAGGAGTCATAGGAACAGCCGTGGCAGCCGGAGTATTCATGGCCATATTCGGCGTATAAGGCATATAAGGAGAGCATATGACAGATAAATCAAATGTAAAAGAAAAATCGGGCATGACGGAAAGCCCCGCAAAAACAGAAAGACTTAAAATAACAGAAACCGTGCTGAGAGACGGGCAGCAGTCACTGATAGCCACAAGGATGTCCATAGACGACATGCTGCCGATTCTGGAAAAGATTAACGATGCAGGGTATTATTCCATAGAATGCTGGGGAGGAGCCACCTTTGACACCTGCCTCAGATACCTTAACGAAGACCCGTGGCAGAGGCTCCGCACTTTGAGAAAAAATCTCAGAAACTGCAGACTCCAGATGCTGCTGAGAGGTCAGAACCTTCTTGGGTACAGACATTACGCTGACGATACTGTGGAAAGTTTTGTGAGAAGATCAATCTCCCAGGGGATAGACATATTGAGGATATTTGACGCCTTAAACGACCTGCGAAACGTGGAGACAGCAGTAAAGGCAGCAAAAGCAGAAGGCGGCACGGTGCAGCTTGCGGCTTCCTATACGACGGGAGAAGGGTATACCGGTGAGTACTGGATAAACCTCATAAAAGACATGGAAAGCATGGGTGCAGATTCCATATGTATAAAGGATATGGCAGGCATACTGACGCCGCATGCAGCCGAAAAACTGGTGACCGATGTGAAAAAGTCAGTGAAGATACCTGTTCATATACACAGCCACTGCACCAGCGGCATGGCTCCAATGACATATATGAAAGCAATAGAAGCCGGATGTGACGGAATAGATACTGCTATTTCCCCTTTTGCCATGGGAACCAGTCAGCCGGCCACTGAAGTAATGGCGCAGATTTATCAAGATACCCCAAGAGACACAGGCCTTGATATGCAGCTTCTGACAGAAATAGCCGAATATTTCAGAAATGTAATGGACAGATTCATAAAAGAAGGCAGGGTCAATCCAAAAGTATTCGGCGTCGATATAAAAACGCTTGTCTACCAGGTACCCGGCGGAATGCTGTCCAACCTGATGTCACAGCTTGAAGACCAGAAGGCCATGGATAAGTTTTATCGGGTAATGGAAGAAATCCCAAGAGTCAGGAATGATCTGGGGCAGCCGCCCCTTGTGACACCCACCTCACAGATTGTGGGAACACAGGCCCTACTCAACGTGCTGACAGGTCAGCGCTACAGTATCATGTCATCAGAGACAAAGGCCATACTTCACGGTGAATATGGAAAGACCATCAAAGATTTTAATTCTGTAGTACAGCGAAAAGCCATAGGAGATGAAAAACCCATCACAGTAAGACCGGCTGACCTGATTGCGCCGGAACTTGACAAGCTGAAGCAGGAACTGGGCGACTACATGATATGTGAGGAAGACGTGCTTACATACGCTATGTTCCCACAGATAGCGGCAGACTTTTTCAAAAAAAGAGAAGCTGAAAAAACCGGGATAGACCCCGCATTATATGATATAAAAAACAAAGCATACCCTGTATAGGGCGGCGAGAGGAGACGACATCATGATTTTTGCAAAAGAAAACGGGCGTAAGACCATAGGAGCACCCGACAGATTATTCGGAGTATCACAGAAAGCGAAAGAACGTATAAACCAGATAGGAAAAGTAAACGTGATAAATTCCACCATAGGCGTTCTTCTGGACGATGACGGAAAACTTACGGTGCTGAATTCTGTAAGCAGCTGCATAAAACAGCTGAGTCCAGAAGATTATGCGGCATATGCTCCTATACTGGGAACACCTGAATATACAGAGGCAGTAAAAAAGGCGGTTTTTCTTGACTATAAGCCGGAAGCCTTCCTGCAAGCCTGCTATACTCCCGGAGGCACAGGAGCCATCAGAAACGCTATCTCAGCATACACATGCCCAGGTGACAAAATTCTCACATCCGACTGGCACTGGAGCCCATACAGGATAATAGCCCAGGAGATAGGAAGAGACATAGAAACATATAAATTATTTGACGATAAAGACAGATTCAACGCCGCCGAGTTTGAAAAAAGCCTTTCATCACTCCTTGACAAGCAGCAGCAGGCACTGGTCATAGTAAATACTCCGGCTCACAATCCCACAGGATACACATTCACGGATGAAGACTGGGATAATCTTATTCAGGCCATAAAAAAACAGTCAGGGAAAAAAGTGGTTCTCCTTGTGGATATAGCATATCTGGATTTTGCAGGAGAGGCAGAAGAATACAGGAAATTTCTGAAAAAGCTGGAACACCCGCCGGTAAATATGCTGCCCCTTATTGCTTTCTCCGCCTCGAAAGGCTATACTATGTATGGAATGCGTACAGGAGCTCTGATATGTATGGCGCCAGATCAGGATACTGCAAAAGAGTTTAAAGATGTCATGAGCGTAGAATGCCGCGGCTCATGGTCCAACGGCAACAGAGCAGCCATGACGGTCATATCAAAGATAATGAATGATGAAAAACTCTTTGACGATGTAGTGGCAGAGAGAAATATTCACATGGAAACATTAAAGAGACGAGGCAGCATATTCATGGAGCAAGCCGCCCGCGCAGGCCTCAGGGTATGCCCTTACGACTCGGGTTTCTTTGTCACAGTGCCGTGCGAAAATGCCGAGGAAGTAAGCCTGAAGCTTCAGGAAAAGAACCTTTTTGCCATCACGCTGGGACCGGGGATCAGAGTTTCCGTAGCGTCAAATACGGAAAAGGAGTGCAAGAAAATGCCGGCGCTCATAAAAGCCGCCATTGATTCATGCAGCAGATAAAAGAATGAAAAATTTAGACGAGATAGATTTAAAAATAATGAGCCTGCTCAGAGACAACGGACGAATGTCCCTCAAGGACCTGTCAGGCGAGGTTTTTCTCACTACTCCCGCAGTTGCGGCCCGCATAGAAAAGCTGGAAAAAGAAGGATACATAAAAGGTATACATGCAAGACTGGATATGGAACGCCTGGGATACGGTATCAAGGCTTTTATACTTGTAAGCGTGCCGCCTGATAAGAGCAGCAAGTTCTATGAATTCATAAGCCGTCAGGAATGCGTACTTGAAGGAAATCACATAACAGGAGAATACTCGATGCTTCTTAAAGTCATATTTTCATCCACAAGCCTTCTTGATGAATTTATGGGGAAACTTCAGCAATTCGGCAAGACTGAGACATCGGTTGTATTCTCAACTTTCATAGAAAGACCATAATAATATCGAAATGAAAACTACAATGAGAAACTGCACTGAACAACATAAAACACGTAATCAAAGCGGAATCTCATATGGGAATTGTGCTGCCGGCATAAGCGGGGCATGATTTGAATGCGGCGAAGCCGGAACTTCCAGAATATCAGAAGCTCCGGCTTTTTTGTTTTGCTACAAGAGGAACAGGAGCAGGTAAATTATATATTAAATTATAAATTTAAAAGCCGCGGCTTAAGACTTCGTTTGGAGCCGGAAGAGAGACACGCAGAAATGGCAGGATAGCGCGGGAAGCGGCAGAGCGGCTTGGTAAACGGCAGACCGGCACGGGGAACTATGGGGTAGCACGGTAAACGGCGGAGAGACAGGGGGATGTTGGCAAAAATTCATAAATACAAGCTTTTGCCAACATTTAAAGCAATTTATGATTGTAAAAGAGAATAATACCACATGGAAAACTGCTGTTGATGGCAGAAAAAATTTTTTCGAGATTTTTGTCAACATATTCGACAAAAAATGTTGTACATATCGTTTAATTTCTTCAGTTCTGCCAACTTCGACTTTTTTCGACGCAGGAAAATCATCTGATTCTTCCGAAAATCACGGAAATTGTTGGCATAAAATAAAAAATTTGAAAAACTGCCAACAACGATGTGATTGACTTTATTAAATTGCATAAACTTCAGAATGTGATACAGACTGTATCTTTCGGGAAAAACTTTCATGAGCATGAATTTTTATAAGATATAATGTACAGAAATCATACATATGGTGTCGAAAAAAACACCCGGCAAAGATAGCGCCGTCTATGGAAAAAAGAACGTAAAAATGATATAATTACCCGAGGAAAACAGCGGGGAAAGAAAAACAAGACTCCCGGCAAGATAAAGAAAAATAAGGAGAAAACTACATATCTATGAATCTGGACAACCTTAACATACAGCAGAAAGAAGCAGCAACCCATACAGAAGGGCCGCTCCTCATACTGGCAGGAGCAGGCAGCGGCAAGACCGCTACCATGACCCACAGAATAGCCTATCTGGTGGAGCAGGGAGTAAGCCCCTACAATATACTGGCAGTGACATTTACCAACAAGGCTGCGGCAGAGATGCGTCAGAGGGTGGAGGGACTTGGAGTATCATGCCGGGGCATGTGGATACTCACTTTTCACTCCATGAGTCTGAGAATGCTGAGAGAATATTATGAAGCAGCGGGATATGAAAAAAATTTCGTAGTCTATGACACTGTGGATCAGAAAACACTCCTCAAATCTATACTGAAAGATCTGAACATGGACACCAAAGAATACCCCGTAAATTATCTGGGAGCCATCATAAGTCACGAAAAAGAAGCTGACCGGGGACCGGAAGAATATATCAGAACAGAGGGAGAAAACTTTAAATCCAGAGCCATATATCAGGTGTACAAAGAGTATCAGAAGAGACTGAAAAGTAACAATGCCATGGATTTTGACGACCTTTTGAGAAATGCCCTGCACCTTCTCAGGGATCACCCTGCCATACTGGAAGAATACAGAGACCGGTTCCGTTACATAATGGTAGATGAATATCAGGACACCAACAGGATACAATACCTTATTATCAGGCTTCTTGCGCAGGTTCACAAAAACCTGTGCGTCGTAGGTGACGATGACCAGTGCATTTATCAGTGGAGAGGCGCAGATATAAGAAACATACTGGACTTTGAAAAAGATTTTCCTTCGGCCAAAGTCATAAAACTGGAGCAGAATTATCGCTCCTGCGGCAATATCCTTACTGCCGCCCATTCAGTCATAAGAAACAATAAGGGAAGAAAACCCAAGAAACTTTGGACAGAACAGGACGAAGGGCATAAGATCGTCTATTCACGATTAGACAGCGACAAAGAAGAAGCCGCTTATGTTGCAGGCGAAATTCAGCTGCTGCAGGGACCATCTGCCAGCTATGACGATTTCGCCATACTCTACAGGACCAACGCCCAGTCCAGACTTTTTGAGGACGCCCTGAGAAGAAAGCATATCCCGTACCAGATACTTTCCGGCTTCAGCTTTTATGAGAGAAAAGAAACAAAAGACATGATCTCATATATGCGTCTGGTAACAAACCCTATGGACGACATGGCTTTCATGCGCATCATAAACGAGCCCAAAAGAGGCATAGGAGCCAAAACCGTGGATAAGCTGAGAGCACTGGCAAGCGTCAGAGGCCAGTCTATGCTGCATACGGTATCAGACCCTGAGATAATCGCGGGACTTCCGGCAAAAGCACGGGATTCTGTCAGAGAGATGACCCAGGTTATAGATCTCTGCCGCAGAGAAAAAGAAAACCTCAGGATAGGAGATATATACGACAGTCTGCTGGTGCGGACCGGGTATATGAAAGCTCTCGAGGATGAAAATACCATAGAATCCGAAGGACGGATAGAAAACCTGATGGACTTTAAATCGTTTATATACGATTTTGAAAAAGAAAAACAGGATGCCGGTGAGACAGCCACACTGGAAGAATTTCTGGAGAAAGTGGCCACCGACGGCGATGCAGATAAATATGAATCGGAATCGGGGAAAGTGACGCTTATGACGCTGCACAGCGCCAAGGGACTGGAATTTCCCATAGTGTTCATGCCGGGTATGGAAGACGGCCTTTTCCCGGGCCACAGAGCCATGGACAGCGAGGAAGGCATGGAGGAAGAAAGACGCCTATGCTATGTGGGAATTACAAGAGCAAAAGAAAGGCTTTTCCTGACAGGAGCAGCATACAGAGTAATGTACGGTCACGGAGACTATACAAGAGAGTCCGCTTTTATGAGAGAGCTGGACAGCAAAGTCTTAGACCCGGCCGGTGATACGGTATATTCACCAACAAGAAGAACGAATAATCCTCTTGGTATAGATACAGGCTCCCTCGATGGGTTTGCAAAGCCGGCAGAGAAGCCTTACGATTACCTTGCGAGAGCAAGAAGAGAGGTAAAAGCAGCCGATTCTGCCAAAGATCTTGCCTTGTCCCCGGGAGACAGAGTGTCTCATGGCAAATTCGGAGAGGGACTGGTTCTGGAAGAAGACGAAAAGACGGTAACCGTCATATTTGACAGTGTGGGAAGAAAGAAACTTGCCAAAGGCGTTGCTCCCCTAAAAAAGATATGAGAAAAGTATATGCTGCAGCGTACAGTCTGAATTTTCAGCATTGCCGCAGCATGTCGAAATTTCTTCTTAAAAAGATAGCCCCGGTAAATATCATATTCAGATATTAAATTCAAATACCACAATATAATACCGCATTAACTACAATCATCAGATAATGCGGTTAACACCACAGATGAAAGGTAAAGACCATGAATAAAAATCCTGAAGATGTGAAAAAAACACAGATGGCCGGATCAGATAAGACCACCCATAGCCAAAGCAGAAACAATACTGACAAAGCAGCCAGGATAAGTTACCTGACAGAACTTCTGAACAGAGCCTCCAGAGCATATTACCAGGAAAGCCGGGAAATAATGACCAACTATGAGTACGATGCCCTTTACGATGAGCTTTCCCAACTGGAAAAAGAAACGGGCATAGTGCTGGCATCAAGCCCCACCGTCAATGTGGGCTATGAGGTCCTGTCAGAACTTCCCAAGGAAGCACACCCCGAAAAAATGCTTTCCCTTGACAAGACAAAAGATGTGGACCAGCTGGCAGCATGGTTATCAGACAAAGAAGGACTTCTTTCGTGGAAACTGGACGGCCTGACGGTGGTACTGACATACAGGAACGGAAGCCTTTTCAAAGCAGTCACCAGAGGAAACGGGGAAGTGGGAGAAGTAATCACAAACAATGCCAGAGTCTTTGTAAACCTTCCCCTGTCCATAGACTTCAAAGGGGAACTGATCCTCAGGGGTGAAGCAGTGATTTCTTATGAGGATTTTGAGAAGATCAATGATTCCATAGAAGATACCGGTGAAAAATACAAAAATCCGAGGAATCTCTGTTCCGGCTCGGTGAGACAGCTTAACAACAAGGTGACAGCAGAAAGAAACGTAAGATTTTACGCATTTACTCTGGTATCGGCAGAAGGAACGGACTTTGACACACGGCGCAGCCAGATGCAGTGGCTGACAGACAGGGGCTTTCAGTGCGTGGAATGGCAGATTACAGACTCCGCAAAAATAAAGGATACGGTAAAATGGTTCGCAGGCAGAGTGGCAGACAATCCAATTCCTTCCGACGGCCTGGTGCTGGTACTTGATGATATAGAATACGGAAGATCACTTGGGACAACATCTAAATTCCCCAGAGATTCCATAGCCTTCAAATGGAAAGACGAAATAAAAGAGACGGTCCTTGAAAAGATAGAGTGGAGCGCTTCAAGAACGGGTCTTATAAACCCCATCGCCGTATTCGAGCCGGTGGAGCTTGAAGGAACAACGGTAACCAGAGCTTCGGTGCACAATATAAGCGTCATGCGGGAGCTGAAGCTGGGTGAAGGGGATCACATAATGGTCTACAAAGCCAACATGATAATACCTCAGATTGCCGAAAACCTTACGAAAAGCAATACCGCCGGAATCCCGCAAAATTGTCCCGTATGCAAAAGCTCAACTGTTACGAAGGAGGAAAACGGTGTGGCAACACTCCATTGTCCAAACCCCTCCTGCCTTGCAAAGCAGATAAAACTTTTATCCCTTTTTGTTTCAAGAGACGCCATGAATATAGAAGGACTGTCGGAAACCACCATAGAAAAGCTGGTGGATTCGGGAATAATAAAAGAACTGGCAGATCTGTTCCATGTGGAAAAATTCGAGAAAGAGTTTGTGGAGATGGAAGGATTCGGCCGGAAATCCTTTGAGAATCTGTGCAGATCCGTAGAAAAAGCAAAACACACCACAGCTGACAGACTTCTTTACAGTCTTGGCATTCCGGGTATAGGTAAAGCCAACGCCAGGCTCATTGCAAAAGCATGCGGCAACAAGTGGGAAGCAATAGAAAACATGAATACTGAGCAGCTTACAGCTATAGACGGCATCGGAGATGTGATGGCTGCCGCTTTTACCGAATATTTCCAAAGCGCCGAAAACCGGAAGATTGTAGCCGATATACTTGATGTCATTGACTTAGATGAAACATTTGAAAAAGGTGACACCTCCCTTGAGGGAGTGACCTTTGTCATCACCGGCAGCCTGGAGCATTTTGCCAATAGAGATCAGCTGAAAGAAAAGCTTGAAAAAGCCGGAGCCAGGGTAGCCGGCTCTGTAAGCGCAAAGACAACATATCTGATAAACAATGATGTGACTTCTTCTTCGGGCAAAAACAAGAAAGCCAAAGAACTTGGAATTCCCATCATAAGCGAAGAAGAAGTGCTGAAACTGCTTTGATATGAGAATGCGGCAATATGAATATACTGCATAATGTGCAAGATGAATGCGATGAAATAAACGAACCGGGTGAAAAGGCCGCAGAACCGGAGATGATAACATATGCAGTGTAAAAAAATAAGCAGAAGATAAAGCTTAAAAGATGAAATCTTTCCTTATGGGGAGAGATTTCATCACATAATGAGACGGCAATGCTGCCGGTGACTGCCATTATACTATGAGAGGTGTCGGAGATTATTCTTATATCAGAAGGAAGCAATGCTGCCGGCGACTGCCGGCACATCAAGGTGCAGCAATACTGTAAAAAACTGATGTACCGATAAGATTGTCTTTACACAATAAACACTTGAAAAACAGTATAAAAAAGCTTATAATAGATTAGTAATTGAATTGTCCTTAAAGAGCTTCGCCTGGCATGGTTTGGGTCCTGCGCAATGGGATGCCGTGAACCTTGTCAGGTCCGGAAGGAAGCAGCAATAAGCGGAAGTTCTTATGTG
>CASFMJ010000032.1 GCA_949295785.1 uncultured Bacillota bacterium
TCATTATACAGCTTAAGCAACAAGATGGATAAATCCTTACTGGCTGTAAGGGATATTAACCATATTTATATTGTAGTAGAAAGGAGAACAAATGAAAAATCTGATAATTATAATTGGAACTATTTTGCTCGGAGTTGTGATAGTCAATACTCTTGTTATGGGTGATGAAGGCTCTCTCAAAGAGGCAGCAGAGAATATTGTGGAAAGAGGCACCGATTCAATTATTTCATCACTTGATTTTGATAGTATGACAGGAGGGTGAAGTATGAAAGATCTGATAGTAATCATAGGAACAATCATGCTTGGCGTTTTCATATTTAATATGATGGTTGGCAGTGATGAAAACAGTCTTAAAAATATATCCCGGGATGTAATGTCAGAGACTGTAAAAGCATTTGAACAGGAGGCACAGCCATGAAGGATCTGATAACGACCATAGCCGCCATAACTATACTTATGGTTTTTATAATGCAGTTTTCTTCAAATCTGAACATAATGAACAGAGTCGTGGCAGCAGATCACCTTACAAAAAACTATTATTATTCTTTATTGAATAATGACAGTCTGGATGAAGAAAAGAGAAAATCTTTTTCAAACAAGCTGGCAAAGGTTCTGGGATGTGATCAGAGCGAAATAACAGTCGAGGAAGAAGCAAATTATATTAGAGTGACGGCTCCTATTGAAAACGTAGTGGCATGCGCAGAGTTTTTGGGAATTTCGGATGAAGAAAATACAGCTTTGTATATGCTAACGGAGGGAGATGTGTGAAAAACATGATAATAGTTATTTCTGCCCTGATTCTTTTTACAATGCTCAATTGTTTTCAGCTCAGATGTTTTGAAATAATGCGTTAAAATTGTGTAAAGTTTAAAGTTGAAGTTGACAAAAAAACACATATATTGTATACTGTTCCAGTATAAAAGGGAGTAACTGACATCGAAAGATGTGATATTTACGACATACCGATTAAATTTTAAATTTAATCCGGAAATATCTTAAATAGTGAGACTTTTAACGTATATACTAAGTTTGTATGGTAAAAGTCTTTTTTAGTGGCTTTAACCGGAAAAGGAGAAGAAACATGAAACATTATCTCAAGACTGCGAAGGAAACTCTATCACAGATGGGAACTTCGCCTGAGGGACTGTCTTCAGAAGAAGCAGTATCGAGGCTGAGCAAACATGGAAAGAATAAGCTTGAGGAACCTCCTAAGGATTCGCTGCTCAAAAAACTCATGATGCAGTTTGCAGATCCTATGATAATAATACTTATTGTAGCGGCTGCAATATCAGGTGTTACGTCTTTTTATGCCAATGAAAGCTTTGCTGACGTAATAATAATACTGGCAGTGGTGATTATCAATGCTGTACTGGGGGTGTATCAGGAGAGTAAGGCTGAAAAAGCCATTGAAGCACTGCAGGAAATGGCTGCAGCTACCAGCAAAGTATACAGAGACGGCAGGATAATAACTGTAAAAAGTGAAGAACTGGTACCCGGCGACATAGTTGTGCTTGAAGCCGGCGATGCTGTTCCTGCCGATGGAAGAATCATACAGTGTGCCAGTATGAAAATAGAAGAAGCAGCACTTACAGGTGAAAGTGTGCCTGTAGATAAGACAGAAGAGGTGCTTGAACTGGGCGGTCAGAAGGAAATCCCTCTTGGTGACCGTAAAAATATGGTGTACATGGGAAGCACAGTAGTATACGGCCGCGGTATGGCAGTAGTATGCGATACAGGAATGAACACAGAGATGGGTAAGATTGCGGATGCTCTGGCACAGGCAAAAGAAGGCAAGACTCCGCTTCAGATAAAGCTCAGTCAGCTGAGTAAAGTTCTGACAGTGCTGGTACTGGTAATATGTGCCATAATATTTGCTGTAAGTCTTCTTAGAGCTGATGATATAAACGGCGGAGTAATCCTGGATGTATTTATGGTAGCTGTCAGCCTTGCGGTAGCCGCTATACCGGAAGGCCTTGCTGCGGTAGTAACCATAGTTCTTTCTATAGGCGTTACAAACATGAGTAAACGAAACGCCATAATACGTAAGCTTACAGCGGTAGAAACACTTGGATGCGCTCAGATAATCTGTTCTGATAAGACGGGAACCCTGACACAGAACAAAATGACGGTTGTAGATCATTACGGTACAGATGAAATGCTTCTTGCCAAGGCTATGGCACTATGCTGTGATGCAGTGATAGAACCCGGCGATGAGACTGCAACAGGAGAACCTACAGAGTGTGCTCTGGTAAATTACGCTGCAAAACTTGGAATAGATAAAAAGTCTGCCGAGGAACTTACACCGAGGACAGAAGAGGTGCCATTTGACAGCGGCAGAAAAATGATGAGTACATTGCATATGGACAGTGCTTCAGGAAAGGTGACTCAGTATACAAAGGGTGCACCTGATGAAGTGCTGAAAAAATGCACATATATTCTTGACGGAACAGAGAAAAGACCTATAACCGAAGACGATAAAAATAATATTCTTGAAGCCAATAAGAAAATGGCAGATAAAGCATTGAGAGTGCTTATGGCTTCTTATACAGAATATGACAAGATGCCGGATAAAGTCACGGCAGATACAGTAGAAAAAGATCTTTGCTTTATAGGGCTTGTGGGAATGATAGATCCTGTAAGACCCGAGGTAAAGGCTGCTATAGAAGAATGCAACACTGCAGGCATAACACCGGTGATGATAACCGGTGACCATGTCGATACTGCTGCAGCAATAGGAAAAGAGCTTGGCATACTGAGTGATGGAAGAAAGGCTATCACAGGAGCGATGCTTAATGAAATGGATGATGATACTTTCGAGAAAGAAATTGAGCACATAGGAGTATATGCTCGTGTTCAGCCGGAGCATAAAGTACGCATAGTAAATATGTGGAAAAAGAAAGGATACGTCACCGCAATGACAGGCGACGGTGTAAACGATGCTCCAAGTATTAAATCTGCCGATATAGGAGTCGGAATGGGAATAACCGGTACAGACGTTACAAAGAATGTAGCGGATATGGTACTTGCCGATGATAACTTTGCTACTATAGTGGGTGCAGTAGAAGAAGGGCGAAGAATATATGACAACATCAGGAAGGCAATACAGTTCCTCCTTGCATCCAATATGAGTGAGGTAATAAGTATATTTGTGGCAACAATGCTTGGATTTACAATTCTTCAGCCGGTGCATCTGCTGTGGATAAACCTTGTTACAGACTGCTTCCCGGCGCTTGCTCTTGGTGTGGAAAGACCAGAGGCAGACATAATGAGAAGAAATCCAAGAAAGACCACAGACGGCGTATTTGCCGGTGGTCTTGGCGTTGATATGGTATATCAGGGATTTGTTCTGGCAGGACTTACCTTGGCTGCATACTTTATCGGTCATTATATGGAATCCGGTGTATGGGAAATAGCAACAAGCCCTGATGGAACAACCATGGCATTCATGACACTTTCACTGGCAGAAATATTCCACAGTTTCAACATGCGTTCTCAGAGAGGAAGCCTCTTTGGAATTAAACATTTGAATCCGGCCCTTACATGGGCAGCAGTAGCAAGTCTTGTGTGCACAACACTTGTAATATATGTTCCATTCCTCAGCGAAGCCTTTGAATTTGAACATATAAGCCTTATGGAATATACTGTTGCACTGGTACTTGCATTTATGATCATACCTATAGTTGAGATAATAAAATTCTTTCAGAGGAAGAGTATGAACAGAAAATAGGGAAAGCTGTAGCTTTCAGAAAAAGTAAAGACAGGCGATTTAAAGCCTGTCTTTTTTATACTTATGGAAAATGAATATATTAATTTTTCCTGCAAAATCCATTGAATAAAATAACAAAATATGCTTAACAAGAATTCATTATTGTGGTATAATTATCCGGTCAATTGTTAAAAAAACGGCAATAATTTGTTAAATAACAGACTGTTGTGACAACAAGAAAGGAAGAGTCAATGAGTATTGTTGTAGGAATAGATATAGGCGGCAGCACAACAAAGATAGCAGGATTTAAAGGAGAGAAGATGCTTGTGCCTGTACAGATATCGGCGGACAGTGCGGTTGCATCTCTGTTTGGTGCCTTTGGCAAATTTTTATATGACAACAATCTTCAGCTTACGGATATTGGACAAGTTAACCTTACCGGAGTGGGAAGCAGTGAAATAAAACAGGATATATACGGAGTCCCTACATACAGAGTGGACGAGTTTTCGGCCAATGGAGTAGGTGGCGGATATTTTGCCGGGAATAAGGCAGAATTTATGGTAGTGAGCATGGGAACAGGAACTTCTTTTGTCGAAGTGAGAAACGGTATACCACGCCATCTGGGAGGTATTGGCATAGGCGGAGGCACTATTACAGGGCTTTCAAAACTTATGTTAAACACTAATGATGTGTCAAAGATACAGGAACTGGCTGCAGGTGGTAAAGTAGGCAATATAGATCTCAGAATCGGAGACATATCAAAAGACCCTCTGCCTGGACTTGATCTTGAGATAACGGCTTCTAATTTTGGAAAAGCATCGTCAAGATCCAATTGTGAAGACAAGGCTGCAGGTATAGTTCACATGGTCATAGAGACAATATGTCAGACTGCTGTGCTTATTTCCAATGGTACAGATATCAGCGACTTTGTGCTTATCGGCAATCTGATTAACTTTCCTGAGTGCTGGAATGTATGCGAGATGATAAAAACCATGTATCCTCATGTTAATTTTATAATACCGGAAGATGGAGAATATGGTACGGCCATAGGTACAGCACTTGCTAAAAAAGGCTGTCTTAAACCGGTGGCGGTACATGATAAAAATGAAATATAAATTTTTTAATGCTGCAGCGGGTTTATTTTCAGCAGTGTGTGTGATATGTATATCAGTAAGTGCAGTACTTCTGATGAGATTCATTTATTATTTTGATATAAATAATCTTGACATACCGGGGATATCAGGTTATTCTGCTCAGATATGCAGAATAAACTATGATACTTTGATAGACTATAATCTTTTAGGTGGTGAAGATAAACTTGTTTTGCCTTCATTTTCAATGTCGGACACAGGAGAGATCCATTTCAGAGAAGTCAAGGACATTTTTATTAAAATGCAGATTGCTGCTGTTTCAGGAATCATAACGTTTGCTGCATGGATTATATATGTGTCAAAAAAGGGTGTGAGAAAGAGCAATACATTGTGGATGAGAATTACGGGCATATTGCTGATTTTTACAGCATCTGCCACAGCTGTACTCATGATGGCGGACTGGGAGGCGGCATTTCAGACTATGCACGAGATTTTCTTCGACAATGATTACTGGATATTCGATCCAGCAGAAGACCCGGTAATAAAAATATTGCCGGATGAGTTTTTTTTCCATTGCGGTGTAGTTATAGCTGCTGTTATTGTATTATTATCTGCGGGATTGGAAATGGCATACAGGAGGATAAACAGAAGATGACATTTAAGAGCGTGTTTTTCAGGCACTATGACAGAAAAATATCTGATGGAACAATAACTTTTTCCTCATTGGGTATAAGTAAAACAGACTTTACCAGATTGTGCACCGAAGATAATTTTGTTTTTGACCTGCAAACTTTATCAAGGGTAATGTCCGTTATGCAGCTTACAGATGATGAAAAAAAAGAGATGATTGAAGCTGCAGAGAAGATAAGCGGTTAGATGTTAAAGTAAGTTCACAATATTAAAAAGAAGGCATATGCCTTCTTCAGACTGTAGACAAAGCTCAGCCTAAAACAGAAGGCTGGGCTTTTCTAATAAAACAAATTTAACAAAATCATTGAAATTTCAACA
>CASFMJ010000033.1 GCA_949295785.1 uncultured Bacillota bacterium
AGCTGAAATGGTAAATATTTCGTGGACTACAAAAGAAGGGAGCTATCGCTACACCCAACCTGATTTGGTCAACTGTGCGACAGCCCCTTTCATATGAATATCACCTTAAAATAACAGTGCCTTTTTATTTATCCGTCACATTATTTTTCTTCCGGCTTCATCCCGATATCCCATTTTTTAATGTCTGTATGCAAAAGCTTATGAGCCTTTTCAGACATAGGACTTCCCAGATATTCATCATAAGTGAGTTTTACAGCTGAATTTTCATGGGAAAATCTTATTCTGCTATCTTGATCCAGCTCATAGAGCTGTTGTCCTCTTTCCTCAGCAAATTCCATCCCGTCTTTAAAAGGCTGTCCGCCGCCGCCTACACAGCCTCCGGGGCAAGCCATAACTTCAACAAAATCATAGTTTACTTCACCTTTTTTTACAGATTCCATAAGATTACCTGCATTGCCCAGACCGCTGACTACTGCCACATTGAGTTTCTTTCCACAGATTTCAAAAGTTTCTTCTTTCCAGCCTTTTATACCTCTGACATTTCTGAATGCATCAGCATCGGGATTTTCACCTGTAGCCAAAAAATATGCACTTCTTAAAGCTGCTTCCATAACACCTCCTGTGGTTCCGAAGATGGCTGCAGCACCTGAACCTTCACCGAATATATCATCAAACGGCATATCTGTAAGATCTTCAGGCTTTATACTGTCACTGCGTATAAATCTGTCTAATTCTCTGGTAGTAAGAACCAGATCCACATCACTTGTTTCCGGATCATTATTAACCTGCGGCACAGCTCTTTCATATTTTTTTGCGACACATGGCATTATAGATACAGAAAATATCTTTTTCGGATCAAGGCCCAGCCTGTGAGCTATATACGTTTTTGCCACAGTTCCGAACATCTGCTGCGGAGATTTGGCAGTTGAAAGATTTTCTGTCATGTCAGGGTACTTTGTTTTGACAAATCTTATCCATCCCGGGCAGCATGATGTGAACATAGGCCATTTATATTCATCTCTGTGTTTCAGTCTTTCAAGAAATTCACTGCCTTCCTCCATTATGGTAAGATCTGCAGAATAATTTGTATCAAAGACATAATCTATACCAATCTTTTTTAAAGCACATACCAGTTTACCGATGCTTCCTTCCTCTTCCGGAAGTCCTATCTGTTCACCCCATGCTGTTCTAACCGCCGGAGCTATCTGCGCAATAACGACAGTTTCAGGGTCTCCCATCGCATCATTTAATATATCTCTGTCATCTCTTTCTCTGAGCGCTCCTACAGGGCAATGAGTTATGCACTGGCCGCAGAGAGTACAGCCCGCCTCTTCAAAGGAAAGATTATCGCGCACGCCAACAGTTGTTCTGTGTCCAGTGCCGTGAAGATCCCAGACTTTGATTCCCTGTATCTTTTCGCATATCTGTATACATCTCATGCATTTTACGCACTTGGAAGCATCTCGTATCAGCGGAAGCGAATTGTCCCATCTGCTTTTCTCCGCCGTATTATGTTCAAAGGGACTTCTTATCAGCCCCAGATCATTGGCTATTGACTGAAGGGTACAGTTTCCGCTCCTGACACAGATGGTACATTCAGACTTATGATCTGATAAAAGCAGCTGCACATTCATTTTGCGCACTTTTCTCACTCTCGGACTGTTGGTTATTATTTCCATGCCGTCTCTGCATTCTGTATCACATGCTGTGACAAGTTTATCCATGCCTTTCAGTTCCACCAGGCATACACGGCATGCCGCTATTTCATTGATTTCTTTTAGAAAACAAAGATGAGGGATATGTATTCCTACTTTTTCGGCCGCTTCCATTATAGTGGTCTTTTCCGGCACACTGATCTGCTGGCCGTTAATGGTCAGATTCACCATTTTGTATTCCTCCCTCCTCTGAATGATCCGAAGCCGTGATAATCACAGCGCAGACATCTTGATGCTTCCTGCATTGCCTCTTCAAAAGTCATACCATATTCAACCTCATTAAAATCACTTTCGCGCTGTTTGTCATATCGTTCTTTCATTTCGACTCTTCCGCATGGTGTCATATCCGAAAGTTCCGGCAGTGGTATCTGTATATCTGTTTCAATATCATGATGAAAACCAAGATATGAATCTATATTTGCGGCCGCAACTTTTCCGGCAGCCACGGCATTTATAACGGTTGAAGGGCCTGTAACACAGTCTCCTCCTGCATATGTACCGCTGACTTTATCTACAATACTGCTTTTTTCAGCTCTGATATTTCCTCTGAACACAGGTATGCCGTACTCTTCGAAAAATCCGATATCAGTTGCCTGACCTATGGCTGAAATAATTATATTGCAGGGTATCACGATTTCAGGCTCAGATGAATCAACAGGTCTTGGTCTTCCGCTCTTGTCATTCTGTCCGGCAATCTGCGGTTTTACCCATAAGGCTTTAACTCTGCCCTTCTTATCGGTTTCTATCCTGGAAGGAGCTTTAAGCTGTATCAGACTGCATCCTTCGGCAACAGCAGCACCTACTTCTTCAGGTAATGCGGTCATATCATCCCGGCGGCGTCTGTAGACTATACTCACTTCACCGGCACCCAGTCTTTTGGCAGTTCTCGCCACATCCATGGCTACATTTCC
Source organism: uncultured Bacillota bacterium (assembly GCA_949295785.1). Lineage (GTDB taxonomy): Bacteria > Bacillota > Clostridia > Peptostreptococcales > Anaerovoracaceae > Fimisoma. The sequence continues at coordinate 2,627 of CASFMJ010000033.1, forward strand.
TCCTCCTATGACCACCACTGTCTTATCCTTGAAAAAGTCCGGCATGAAATCATCTCCTATGCCTCTTAGCATTTCCACAGCATGAATAACACCTTTGGCATATTCTCCCGGAATGCCTATGCTTTTGGCATTATGTGAGCCGATTGAAATATATGTAGCATCAAAATTTTCTCTTATCTCAGCTATGGCTTCGGGAGTAGAAACATCATAATTCAGTCTGCACTGCACGCCTGTGGATAAAATAGCATCTATATCCCACTGGAGTCTTTCTCTCGGAAGCCTGTAATTTGGTATACCATATCTGAGCATCCCCCCAAGCTGTGCTCTCTTTTCAAAAACAGTCACCTCATGTCCCATTATTGAAAGAAAATATGCTGCGGAAAGTCCCGAAGGTCCTCCTCCTATAACAGCTATCTTCTTTCCTGTATTGTCCATTTTTTCAGGTACGGGAACATCGCCGCAGTTATCTACTGCAAAGCGCTTCAGTCCTCTGATATTTATGGGAGAGTCAACAAGAGTTCTCCTGCATCTGTTCTCGCACGGATGCTCACATATAAATGCGCATACTGTGGGAAACGGATTGTCTTTTCTTATGAGTCTTACTGCATCATCGTATCTTTCAGACCTCAAAAGTGTTATATAACCGGGTACATCAACACCGGCAGGACACATGGCTACGCAAGGTACGGGCTGAGCCTGACTTCTTATGGTCTCAGTGCATGTATGGTTTCTGATATGAGATTCAAAATCCTCCCGATAACCTTCTATCCCTCTCAGAACCATTTTGGCAGCTTCTGTGCCAATGGCACAGTCTGCAGTTATGCTTATTGCTTCTGCTGTCTGTTTAAGCAGTTCAAGATCTTTTATAGAAGGTTCAGTATCCATATCAAGGATCTCATCTATTATAATCTGAAGCTGTCCAAGTCCCACACGGCACGGTGTACATTTTCCGCAGCTCTGGGAATGACACATACGTAAAAAGGAAGCCGTAAGATCTACCGGGCATTGTCCCGGCGGGCTTGCGGCAATCCTTCGCTCGAAATCTTTATAAAGGGTTTCTACGGTCCTCTGGGCAGAGTCCTGGGATTTGATAAAGAGTCTGTCCAATTATTTTTCCTCCTTCTTCTTACGTAAAGCTTTAAAATCTATTTCCATTATGAAAATGCTTGCAAGCATCAGTATGGCTCCTGTATACGCTCTTGCAGAGAGCACCTCACCTGCAAAGAAAAATGCTACTATAGCTGAAAATACCGGTTCAAGAGTGAATATCACACCTACATGAGCGGCGGTTGTATATTGCTGTGCTACAGGCTGAAGAACAAAAGCCACTCCGGTACAGAAAACAGAGAGAAATATTACTGATCCCCACACTGCTGATGATTCCGGAAGCTGAGGTGTCTCTATTATAAATGCCATTGCAAGATTAAGAATTCCTGTTACTCCCAGCTGAAAAACACCGAGATTATATGCATCCACTTCCTCATGGCTTACCGCTTTTTCAGTAAGCAGCAGATCTATAGCATATGCCACCGCACACATTATGCAGAGCAGATCACCTTTAAGATGCGACATATTTATTGAAAAATCATCGCCCAGTGTCAGAAGAGCGATTCCGGCAAAACACAGCAATACAACAAATGTAAGTTTCTTATCCGGCTTTTTCTTTAAAAATATCCATCCCAGTATGGGTGTGAAAATTACGGTAAGAGCACATAAGAATCCGGAATTTGATAAAGATGTATATTTTACTCCGAAGGTGGCTCCTATATATACAAATACAAGGGCAAATCCTACAAGAAGGCTATACCTTAGAGTTATCCTGTTTACGGTTCTTATTTTCTTATATGATATCAGTGCTGCAATGGCAAAGGCACCCAGAAACCTGAATGCGTTGAGAGTAAACGGATCCAGTTCGACAAGACTTATATCCATAAGAAGATACGATACTCCCCAGCAAAGTGTTACCAATATCAGTATTATATCTGCTCTTATCTGTTTTGACATACTGCTACATCCTTCCAATCAGCATTTCCAGCGCCAGCTGCTGGTTCATCACACCCAATTTTATATTTCTGTCCACCTGATAAAGCTGACCGAGTATTTCTTTCAGCCCGGACATCGAAAACTTGTCTGCAAAGGACAACGCCTTTTGTACCCTGTAAGGATTTACCTTTAAAATTTTAGGTATATCTGTCCGTTCCGCCCCTTCCTGAGCCAGTTCCTTTGCTTCTGTCATCAGTTCAAACTGACTTACCAGCAAACCCAGTATCGAGTAAACATCTGTTCCTCCTGCAGTTATATTATTGAGAAGGCGCAGAGCCCTGTCTTTTCTGCCCGCTGTCACTGCATCGAGGAAATCAAAAGCGAACCTGTCCAGATCTCCTTTCAAAGTCATATCTATATCGTATTCTGTAACTTTTCTTCCGTCACAATATGCTATAAGTTTATTTATATCATTTTCAAGATTATACAATGTATATTGGCTTTCTCTGTTGAAATATCCGGTTTCATCAATAAGATACCCCAGAATATCCCTGTCAATGGAAACAGATGATAAGCTGAATCTTTTTTCCGCAAATCCCAGCAGCTGCTTTTTATCCAGCCTGCTGAAATCATAGACGCTTTTACCTTTTTTTAAATGCTTCACAAGATCCGAGCCGTCTTCAGGATTTACACATGAAAAAATCAGAATTGTCATGGGGTTAGGATCTTCAATATAAGAAAGCACCCTGTTTATCTGGTCTTGTGTGAACCCTTTGGCGTTTTTTTTCATAAGAGGCGGAAAATCTTCAGCCCAAACCACTCTTTTTTCAGAAAAAAGAGAAAATGTATCACACGCCTGCAGCAGCGTGTCTGCATTTTCTGCTTCTTCTATACGTACAAAGTCCATATCTGTCATGGCTCCGCCTGTAAAAAGTTCAGCAATGGATTTTGCAGCCCATCTTATAAGATACTCCTCTTCTCCGTACATAAATATTATATTGTCAAAATTCTTTGCTTTCAAATCCTTGTGGAATCTCTGAAAAGCATGTTCACGCACAGAATTTCTATAAGCCATTTTTACCCTTTATCTCTTATCATCGTATGGAAGCGTATGGTATCACCAAATGAAAAGCCCACTGCTCCACAGATGTCATTTCTTAGTACCATTATACCGTTTTCACGACACTTTTCAATAACTTTCGAATCAGGATGACCATAATTATTTTTGCCTACCTGTATAACACACACCGAAGGTCCGACTTCTTTAAGAAACTCGTCCCCTGTGCTAAAACTGCTGCCATGATGACCGATTTTAAGTATATCTGCTTTCAATTTTTGTGAACCTGAATAATGGTTCATCATTACTTTTTCTCCTTTTATATCCAGATCGCCTGTTATGAGTATTTTATACTCTTTATAATATATCATGAAAACAGAACAGTTTTCGTTCTCATCCTGACCGTCTATGATCTCAAGGGGCCAAAGAGTTTCAATTTTTACATTATCAGATATTATGATTTTCTCTCCCGCCGTAAGACCTGTTTTTACTGTTTTTATCATATTTTCGGAATCAAGTTCTTCTATTCCTCTATAATGGTCTGTATGAAGATGGGTTGCTATGGCCATATCTGCCTTGATGCATCCGTTTTTAAGGAGATAAGGCTTAACAGTATTTTTCCCCACCTGATAATTCATGTTTCCCCCTGCGTCTATAAGTATATTTCGACGACCGTCTCTTATATGTACACAGTCTCCCTGTCCCACATCTACAAAAACAATATCATCTTGGGAAACCGGCTCATAAGCTATCGTTCCCGTTACAGCTGACAGTATAATGAAGCCTGAAATAACAGCTGCTATGGACATTTTCCTGTTTCTGAGTTTAAATATGGTAAACTGCTCGGAAGATATAAAAAAAAGAGAAAGAAATATAAAAGCCATCACACCCGCATCGGGGCTTACCACATCTATTGCTCCCTTTCCACCCATGGCAGAAAATTCATTCACTCTTACTGTAACAAAAGCAAGAGCTTCGTTTATATCATTTATTAAAGTAATATCTATTCCCATACAGAAAAGAATAAATGCGACTGCTGCCACCGGCATCATTATTCCTACCAGATAAACCACCGGAATGTTGGCAAAAAATGAAGTAAAAGAGAATGAATTAAAAACATACATCTGATATGGCACCATGCCTATATTTGCCGACAGCATCACCGCAGCACCATCGGGAATTTTCTTTGGCATATGGGGCATAAAAAAAGAGATGGAGGCTGCGGCAAGAAATGACATCTGAAATCCCGTACTGCAAACAACAAATGGATTATTTAACATGAGAAGAATCATTACAGCACTTGTAGCAGAAAGAAAATCAAACGGCAGATCAAGATAGCGGCTGATGGTCCTTAAAAAGATGACACCCACCGCTCTTATGACTGACGGACTCCATGATGCCAGTGTTCCCGCAGTAAATAAAAGTGATGACAGGCATACAAGGTGTACAAGGCCTCGCCGATTTCCGGATATTTTTGTAAAAAAGGAATATAATATGCCGATATGCAGACCGCTTACCGCAAGAACATGAGCAGTACCGTTATTCCTGAAATCTTCATATGTTTTTTCGTCAAGAAACTCCGTATCGCCAAACAGGATGCCCGCTATTATCCCCCTGTTTCCGTCTGAAATCTGCTGAAGAAAGTCTCCTTTATAAATATTCAGCTTTCTTATAAAGCGATCTGCCAGAGAACCATTTCCCGGCAGCACGGTAATTTTTTCTGTTGTTCCTGTAATCCATATTCCTTCACTTTTTAGATACTTTCTGTAATCAAAACATCCGGGATTTCTCCTGACATCAGGTTTTACGGGCGTAGTCACAAAGCTGATCTGACGCCTGTAGAGTTCATCAGCATATTCTATTTCTTTGTAATATGAAAGGAGCATGCATATACCATCATACTCATTAAGCTTTATTTTCAGTTTTAATCCTTTGTCTGCTTTTTCAATTTTCTCGATCTTTCCGGTATAAAGTTTTTTTCCGTCTTTTATTATTTTTTCTGCCTGATAATTTTCAGGCACTATTCCCGTACTGACTGTCAGATTAAGTAATACTGCCAATGCCGCAGCAATTAAAAAAAGTTTTCTTCTCAAATAATACTCCTCTTAGCCCCTACTTTTTACATTATATTCCATTTTTGTTATTTGTACAATTATATAAAAAAATTAATTTTAAAATCAGATCTTTTAAAATTAATTTTTTTCTTCCGGCCTTATTTTGCTTAACTTTATCCGGGAAATATGGTATAATAAGAAAGATTATGGCAGAAAGTAGGTGATGAATTGAGTAATTATAAGGATTCCAACGATTCAAAGCAATATGAAACCAACGAAACCATTCACAGATCAAGAACGAAAAACAAAAACAATCCCAAGCGGAAAAAACGCAGTGAAAAAAGTGCAGAAGCAGCAGCTGCTGCAGCATCCGGTGAAGTTGCCGTAAAAGATTCCGGCAAAAAAAAGAAAATAATTAAAATCATCATTTGCGTTTTTCTTGCTGTCGCTATAATAGGAATAATCTATGTGGCTGCCGTAATAATTACAGCACCAAAGATACAAACGGACAATATCTACAGTATGTTGTCCCAAAGTTCTGTCTTATACGATGACGATGAAAATATCATAGATACGGCTTACAGTGAGCAAAACAGGACAATCGTCGAGATAGATCAGATACCCGAACATGTACAGAATGCATTTATTGCCCTTGAAGACAAAACATTCAGAACACACAGCGGATTCAACATCATCAGAATATTCGGCGCTATTAAGGATTCCATATTCAGCGGAGGTCAGATAGGAGGTACCAGTACAATAACACAGCAGCTGGCCAGAAACCTCTATCTTGGCGATGAAATGTATACCCGCTCCATAAGCAGAAAGATCAAGGAAGCTTATTATGCTGTAATACTTGAAAAAGAGCTTTCCAAAGATCAGATCCTCGAAGCGTATCTTAATACCATATCTTTTGGTTGCGGCAACGGTATACAGACAGCCTCACAGGCATACTTTTCAAAAGACGTAAACCAGCTGACAGTTGCTGAAGCTGCCGCTCTTGCAGCCATACCTCAGCAGCCTTCTGTCTATGCCCTTGTGACTATTGTGTCGGCATCTGAAGTTACAGAAGATACTCCGAATCTCATAACCAAAAACGGTGATTATGCTTATCTCTGGAACGATAAATGCAAAGAAAGAATGGCTACTTGTCTCATGCTTATGCACGAACAGGGTTATATCACTGACGAAGAATATGAAGAAGCAAAAGCTGTTGAAATCAAAGATATTATCAATCCCAATCTGGACGCACTGGACACAGTTTCCAATTATTTTGCAGATTACGTGATTTCTCAGGTAATTGCTGATCTTCAGGAAGAAGGCGGCTATTCAAAAGAAGAAGCAACAGACCTGGTATATAACGGTGGACTTCAGATATACACCACTTTAGATTCCCAGGCTCAGTCTGTTATAGAAAAAGAATTCAACGACTCATCCAATTATCCTAAAATTTCCGGTTACTCACAAGACGGCAACGGAAACATACTGGATAATAACGGTAATCCTGTCTTGTATCCCTACTCGTCTTATATTGACAGTAACGGCGCTTTCACGCTCAAGTCTGATGAATATAAAATGAATGATGACGGTTCCATGACCATATATACAGGCAAACGTCTGAACATTTACACAACAACTGTGCAGGATCAGACAGACTACAGCGTTGAATTCAAATATATGTATATAATCGAAGATGGTGTTCTGTATAGCATTAACGGCGGATATGTGAATATTCCTCAGCAATACAAATCAAGAGATGAAGATGATAATCTTGTGATTTCAGCAGATTTCTTCAAGGATTATCCGGAATTTTTCACCGAGTCCGACGGAAAAATGTCTACAAAACAGTTCACACTTAATCAGAAAGTCATACAGCCACAATCTGCAATGACCATAATAGACAATGCTACAGGACAGATTAAGGCAATGATGGGCGGAAGGAATACAACAGGAAGACAGCTGTTCAACAGAGCCACATCTCCAAGGCAGCCCGGTTCTTCACTGAAACCTATTTCTGTATATGCCACTGCTCTTCAAAAGAGTTATGATCTTCAGGCTGAAGGCAAGACATTCAACTTCACTGATAATGGATTTGATGCTCAGGGTGACGAGCTTTGGGGTACTTATCTTACAACTGCGTCCATCGTTGATGACGAGCCGACCACAATTAACGGAAAAGTATGGCCAAGAAACTCATATGCCGGATATCACGGCCTGTACACATTCAGAACAGCCCTTCAGCAATCAGTCAATGTATGTGCGGTAAAAATTCTATCCCAGGTAGGTACTGATTATTCTGCAGATATTGTAGAAAAATTCGGTATTACTACTCTGGTGAGAGAAGGTTCAACCAACGACCTGAATCTCTCGGCTCTTGGTATGGGCGGTATGTCACAAGGTGCATCTACTCTTGAAATGGCCAGTGCTTACACCACATTCGTTAATGATGGTGTTCACAAAAGTTATAGCTGTTATACTAAAGTTACTACAAGAACAGGAGATATCCTCCTTGAACCTACAGTTAAAGAAACTAAAGTTCTTGATGCCGGAGTTGCATGGATCATGAGAGATGTTCTTCTTAGTGTTGTATCACAGGGTATAGGAAGTCCTGCCGCAATTTCAGGTATATCTGTCGGCGGTAAAACAGGTACTACAGATGATCGTTATGATATCTGGTTCTGCGGATTTACACCCACATACAGCGCAGCCTTATGGATCGGAAATGATGTGAACATGTCCCTTTCCACTTATTCCAACACTGCTGCCAGAATGTGGGGCCGAATAGTAAGTCAGATAGATGGTGCCAGAGGAGGTTCCTATTCTTCTATGCCATCAAATGTCACTTCAGCTAAAATCGATACAAAAAGCGGCCTGCTGGCAACAGAAGCAAGCGGAAAAGATGTAAGAACAGAATATTTTACTACAGGTACCCAGCCTACCGCGTCAGATACGGTGCATCAGACTGTTACTATATGTGAGGATACCGGATACCTTGCAACACCTTCCTGCACAAATGTAAAAACAAAATCCGGCATAATGCGACCATATGTCCCAAGCAGCAAAGTCGGAGATATAAAATCTGAATTACCGCACTACTACTGTAACGCGCATAATCCAGATCCTGACAGCTATGAAACAGAACCGGGTAAAAAGGTCACTATCGTAAAAGAACCTGTTAAACCTGATAAAGATGACGAGGATGAGGAAAGCAGTCAGAAGCCGGATACAGATACAGACACTGATACTGACAAAGAAACCGGAGAAGATGCTGATGATGAAAAAACAGAACCCCCTGTAATAGATTCATCAGAAAACGTTAATTCAGAAAATTAAGCCTCTGAAAATATTATTATATCATTTAACAGACAAAAATCCCTGCACTTCAGATAAATCAATCTGTGCAGGGATTTTTACTGCCACTGTTGTTATTTACTCAAAATATACTTTTAAATAGCATAATCTGTTTTTCAATGTTATCGCTTCCGAATACTGCTGATCCGGCCACAAGTATATCTGCTCCGGCTTTCACAATATCTGCCGCATTCCCCAGGTTCACACCGCCATCAACCTCTATCAGAAATCCAAGACCATTGTCTTCTCTGAATTGCTTAAGTTTTTCTATTTTTTTCAGGCAAGAAGAGATAAACCTCTGTCCACCGAAGCCGGGATTTACCGACATTATCAGCATAAGATCAGCATATTCTGCTATCTCTGTCAATGTTTCGACGGGAGTAGCAGGATTAACAGAAACACCCGCTTTTATTCCGGAATTTTTTATATGCTGAACAGCCCTGTGCAGATGTCTGCATGCCTCCTGATGTACGGTTATGTATTCAGTCTTATCTGTTACAAAATCTTCTATATAATCATCAGGATTTTCTATCATAAGATGAACATCGAATTTCAGACTGCTGCACTTTATGACAGACTTCATTACAGCAGACCCGAAACTGATATTCGGTACAAAATGTCCATCCATTACATCAACGTGTATCAGATCCGCTCCGCCTTTTTCAACGGCGGCAACCTGCTGCCCCAGACAGGAGAAATCAGCAGATAAAATTGACGGTGCAAGTTTAAACATTCTGGTCTCCTTAAATATACTTTATCTGTACTTTTTTCTTTGTTTCAGTTCTTCCATGATCGAAATGTATGAGACATATCTTGCTTTGTTGATTCTGCCCTCTGCAATAGCCTTTTTGACTGCACAGTCCGGTTCATTCATATGATTGCAGTTGTCAAATCTGCAATGGAAGTTGTAATCTGCAAATTCAGGATAATAATTTTTGAGATCATCTTCTCCCATCTCCGGCAGTTCAAAGGAAGTAAACCCGGGGGTATCGAACAGCATGCCTCCATCCTCCAGGCAAAACAGTTCCACATGTCTTGTTGTATGTCTGCCTCTTTCTGTTTTTTTGCTTATTTCCCCTGTAAGCATCTCAGCCCTGGGATGAAGGAGGTTTGTAACAGATGATTTTCCTGCGCCTGACGGCCCTGCAAGAGCTGTTTTCTTTCCTTTAAATATTTGCTTAAGTTCCTGTATTCCTTCACCTGTATTAGCGCTTACGACAACGACCCTGAAAGCTTTCTCATAAATACTGCGGATTTTTCCTACTTCTTCTTCCGATGCAAGATCTGCTTTATTAATGCAGATAACAGCTTCTGTTTTTTTAATCTGCGCGGTCACAAGAAGCTTATCTATGACAGCAAAATTGGGTTTCGGCCTCTTTACCGCCAATACAACGGCAATCAGATCAACATTACATATAGGTGGTCTGTGGAACAGATTTTTTCTGGGATATATACCGTTAATCACACCTTTTGCATCATCTTTTTCTGTGATATCAATATCGACCTCGTCACCTACACATAAGGTTATCCCGTCTTTTTTAAATATACCACGGCCTTTTGCCTCTATGATACCCTTTTCTGTCATCACATAGTAAAATCCGCCTATTCCCTTTAATATCAGTCCACGCATGATTTTATTCTTCCGAAATTTCCTGGGAATTGCCTGAGTCCGCTGAATCGCCGGAATCTGAAGGATCAGATGACGGTTCCGAAGGTTCGGTAGGCTCCTCAGACTCAGCAGGTCCTTTGCTTATTAAAATATCAATTGTACTGCCTTCTTCAAGTTCCTCTCCCTGCTTGTACTGCTGGCCTGTCACTGTATTTTTGGGATATTCATTACTTTCTTCGTATGATATGTTTCCTACTTTGAAACCTGATGCCTCGATAGTTGATTTTGCTGCATCAACATCTAAGCCTACGAGCATAGGAACAGTTTTCATTTCCTTTCCTTTTCCGTCGCTTATCTCAACATCTATGGCGGTTCCCACATCAGCTGTGGTGCCGGCCTCAGGAGTTTGAGTCACTATTGTATCAACAGGTTTTGTGCTTGTGGCAGTCTTTACTATTCCCAGTTCAAATCCAAAGCTTTTGAGATATTCTTCTGCCTCTTTGTAATCCATACCAACAACACTGGGCACTACGCCATCTTTCTTTCCTTTGCTTATATTTACTGTAATAATCTGTCCTTCAGCCACTTTACTTCCCTCACCTGGTGTCTGTGAGGTTATAAGGCCTTTTTCCTGGTCGGGACTGTAGACTTCTTCGCCTTTTTCAACTTTCAGTCCCAGCTCATCTGCCTCTTTTTGGGCATCTTCCAATGTCATTCCCTTAAAACTGGGAACTTCTATATCCTCTTTGCTGCCGCTGAACCATCCGCTTATCGCTCCAACTGCCACCAGCGCTGCCAGCACAACTATTACAGCGGCAATTATCACAGCTACTTTTTTCTTACTTGTTTTTTTCTTTACTTTTTTATCATAAAAATCTGATGAACTGTCTCTTTTTCTTTCAATAGCAGAATTTTCTTCCTTGTCATAACTGCTGCCATTTTCTTCGCGTATTATGGCTCCACCCATTACTTTGGTGATGAATTCAATGTTATCAAGATCTTCAATCATTTCATCAGCAGTCTTATATCTGTTTGTCTGATACTTATCGGTTGCTTTTTCTATGACCTTCTCAAGCTGTGGCGGGATGCCTTTTACCGGAGGAATAGGGTCATTTATATGCATAAGCGCTATAGAAATAGGGTTATCACCATCGAAAGGCACTTTACCTGTCAGCATTTCATATAAAACAATACCAAGGGAATATATATCAGATCTTTCATCAACATATGCGCCTCTGGCCTGCTCAGGTGAAAAATAATGAACGGAGCCCATTATTTTATCATTTCCCTCTTCAATACTGGCCTTGCTTACGGCTCTTGCTATACCGAAATCAGCAAGCTTTGCAGTATCAGAAGAAGTGATAAGGATATTATGAGGTTTGACATCCCTATGTATTATCTGGTTTTTGTGAGCAAGGCTTAATGCTGATGCTACCTGCCTTGTTATACTTATGGCTTCTTTATAGTCAAGTTTGCCTTTTTCTTCTATTATCTGACTGAGAGGCTTACCATCTATCAGTTCCATGACGATAAAATTGATATTGCCCTCTTTGCCTACATCATATACGTTTACAATATTGGGATGTGACAAACCTGCAGCGGCCTGAGATTCTTTACGGAAGTTTTCTATAAACTGATCATCTCTGGTAAATTCCGGTCTGAGTATCTTTATGGCTACATATCTGTTGAGAAGTCTGTCCTTGGCCTTATAGACCACAGCCATTCCTCCTTCACCGATTTTTTCCAGTATCTCATATCTTCCTAATAACAATTTGCTACTCATATAGATCTTCCTCCATAACCCTTAGACATATAAGTGTAATATTATCACGGCCTCCGTTTCTGTTTGCCGCCTCTACCATCTCAGCGCATATGTCTGACATGGAGTTGTTTTTTTTAAGTATTTCTATCATCATAAGGTCGTCCAGTTCATCATACAGTCCATCAGTGCATAATACAAAAATATCATCTTTGCTTATATCCACCTGAAAAAAATCAGGCTCTACTGTTTTTTCGGCTCCCAAAGCTTTGGTAATGACATTCTTGCGGCTGTCAGATGCCGCTTGCTCTTGAGAAATTATTCCTGCATTAACCAGAGTATTGACATAAGTATGATCTTCTGTAAGCTGTACCAGCTGGCCATTTCTGAAAAGATATACTCTGCTGTCACCTACATTGGCAATGTATGCCACCCCATCTTTTATAAACACTATGGCAGAAGTTGTGGCCATACCTGTGTTTTCCCGATATTTTCTGGCATTTTCAAATATCTTATCATTTGCAATATCAAGACATGTCTGCATGTAGTTTACAATTGCATATTTATTTCCGGCATTATCAAAAGGATGATTCTTTATGTAATCCGCAATTTCTTTTACAGCTGTCCGGCTGGCAATCTCTCCTGCATTACCTCCACCGACTCCATCTGCCACAAGATACACATTATCACGCGGCAAAACAAAGCAGGCATCTTCATTATTGATTCTTTGTAAACCTTTATCAGATTTAAATCCAACTTCCATTTTTTCCCCGGCTCACCCCTTTTTTATAATTTTACACATATAAAATCCATCTGTTGCCTCAGTCGGCAGCAGTTGTTTTTCCATTTCAATCCTGAATTCAGGATATTTGCTGACAAACCATGCCGTCTGTCTCTCATTTTCGTTTCTGTTTACAGTGCAGGTACTGTAAACGAGTATACCTCCCTTTTTCAGATAGAGAGACGATCTTTCCAGAATCCTTCTCTGCAGAAGTATCAGTTCATCATTTTCACCCTGCATCTTATATTTTATCTCAGGTTTCCGTCTTAAAACTCCAAGTCCTGAACAGGGAGCATCTACCAGCACTTTATCAGCTTTGCCGTTGAGGGTATTATCTCCCTTAATTCCATCTGTCACCTTTGTGTCAATTATATTTATTCCCAGTCTTTCTGCCTGCAGGTTTATCAGATCCAGTTTATGCTTATAAATATCAAAGGCTTTTATTATACCGCTGTTTTTCATCATTTCCGCCATTGCTGCAGTCTTTCCTCCCGGAGCAGCGCATACATCTACAACTGTCTCTCCGGGTTCAGGCGCCAGCATATCCGCTACGGCAACTGATGACTCATCCTGAATTGAAAAGAGCCCTTTTTTGTATTCATCTGTAAGAAGTATACCCTTTCCTTTTACCATAAGAGTTCTGTCTGAAATATTTCCTTCAGATACAGATAAACCATTTCGTGACAGCGATTCAGCAAGAGCTTTTCTGTCTGTTTTCATCATATTGACCCTGACAGAAAGTTCCGGTGTTTTGTTTGAAGCTAAGAGCAGTTCCTCGCACAGTTCTCTCCCGTACATATCCATCCAGAGGTCTATGATCCAATGGGGAAAGGAATATCTGACTGACAGGAAGTCTCTTTCTTCTTCAGGCAGGGGAATTTCTTTTCTCATATAATTCCTGAGGACGGCATTGACAAAACCTTCCCTACCCCTGCACAGCCGTTTTGCCATTTTCACAGACTCGTTCACCGCTGCATAGGCGGGTACGCTGTCCATGAAAATCATCTGGTAAAGTCCCATGCGAAGTATACATTTTTCCTTTTTACCTGTCCTGCTGATTCCTGATGATATAAGTCTGTCAAGATAGTAGTCAAGAAGTATCTTGTTTTTCAGTACACCATACACGATCTCTCTGGTAAAAGCCTCATCCGCAGGCTTATTTACTGCTATCATATGGTTAAGAGAAAGATTCGAGTATGAATCATTTTCTTCCATATCAAGCAGAACGTCAAAAGCAGTTTTTCTCGAAGTATCCATCAGCGTCTGTTTTTTATGGCCAGCAGTCTGACAAGCTGCATTACAGCGACAGCGAGTGCCGCCACATATGTCATAGCTGCAGCAGAAAGAACCTTTTTTGCTCCCGATTCTTCCTCACTGTCAATTATACCTGAAGTTTCCATCTGTGACATCGCCCTGCTACTGGCGTTAAACTCTACAGGCAAAGTCACTAAATGAAATACAATAACGGCTACAAACATTATTATTCCGATATTGAATGCCCATTCGGAAAAAAACGGATCTACTGATCCAAGGAATATTCCGGCAATTATCAGTATCCATGCGAACTTTGAAGAGAAATTCACAATCGGTACTATATTGTTTCTGAACTTCAGTGGTAAATATCCCTGCGCATGCTGCATGGCATGACCGGCCTCATGGCATGCCACACTGACAGCTGCCACCGAATCTGCCTGATATACCGCGTCAGAAAGCCTTAACACACCTGCCCTGGGATCATAATGGTCAGTAAGCTTGCCTCTGATATGTTCTATGGCGACATTTTCCAGTCCGTTGGCATCAAGAACCTTTCTTGCTGCCTCAGCTCCTGTGAGTCTCCTGTGATTCCTGACTTGTGAAAACCTGTTAAAGGTTGTATTTACTCTTATCTGTGCAATTGTTGCAAGAAGAACAGATCCTATAAGAAGTATAAATCTTATATCTGTCATCTCATACGGCATTCCATAATAAAAATGCATTTTCCCCTCCTATTCAAATCTCATTCCGTTTTCCAGTCTGTTACCCCTAAGGTAATCTCCTACTTTTACCCGTTTTTTACCGGGCATCTGTAATTCTGTAACCTTAAGTATTTTTCCACCACAGGCAATTTTAATGCCTGTATCATCCACATTTATTATTGTACCAGGTTCTGCATCCGTTTTATCTTCGCATATATCAGCCTTCCAGAATTTTACGGTTTTTCCGTTTAATGAGCAGAAAGCTCCCGGCCACGGATCGAATGCTCTTATCAGCCTTTCTACTTTCTGAGGATTATCAGCAAAATCTATCTTTCCGTCATTTTTATATATCAGGCCTGCATAAGTGGCATCTGCTTCATTCTGAGGGACTGCTCTGACCTGCCCTTTTTCCATAAGATCAAGGGTCTTTACAAGAAGCTTTCCACCCATTTCTGCCAGTATATCATGAAGCTGCTGACTGTTTCTCTTGTCAATCCTCACCTGCTCTTGTGCCAGCATATCCCCCGTATCAAGACCTTCTGCCATCTGCATTATAGTCACTCCGGTAATCTCCTCACCAGTAATTATGGCATGCTGTATAGGCGAAGCACCTCTCAGTTTTGGAAGAAGTGAGGCATGTACATTTACACAGCCAAATTTTGGTATTTCCAGTATTTCAGAAGGTAGAATCTGTCCATAAGCAGCCACTGCTATCACGTCCGGAGATATTTCCCTGATTTTTTGGATAATGTCCTGTTCCGTTCTGATTTTTTCAGGCTGAAGTATCTTGGTGCCGTGCTCTGCCGCCATTACTTTCACAGGTGAAAAGCTTATCTTCTTACCTCTGTCCCTTGCCCTGTCCGGCTGAGTCACAACAAGTTCCACCTTGTTATTGCTGTTGTAAAGATGTTCAAGAACTGTTGCCGCAAAATCAGGCGTGCCCATAAAAACTGTTTTCATATATTATTCTTCCTCTTCATCCTCTTCCTCAAATGCATCTCTTATATCAGTAGCTTTGTCAATATAGAGAATGCCGTCAAGATGGTCGTATTCATGGCACATAACTCTTGCATCGAATCCGTCAAATTCATATACCTGTTTTTTCCCGTCCAGATCTAAAGCTTCTATTTTTATATGATCCGGTCTTTCGACCTTTCCTATCATTCCCGGCACGCTGAGACAGCCCTCATCATCTGTCTGACTTCCCGACTGATCCAGAATTACAGGATTTATCATAAAATATACTCTGCCCGGCTCAGGCTCTGCCACAAACATCCTTCTCATTACACCGATCTGGGGTCCGGCTATTCCCACTCCCATGTGATGCCTCATAGTTTGCAGCATATCCTCCATTGTTTCTTTTATCCTGTCTGTGATTTCTGTAACCTCTCTGCATTTTTTTCTGAGTATTTCATCGCCTTCAGTCACAACATTTCTCAAAGCCATAATAATAAACCTCCTGATTAATATGCACTGTATGGATTTATGTCTATATCCATACTGCATTTTATCTTTTCCTGTATTAAGATACTGCTGAATTCCTGCAGTAAAAAAACATGTGCGTTTCTACTGCCGGAAGGGCTCTTAATCATTATATAATATCTTACCGAATCTTTTCCCTTGAAGTTCATGGAAAGCCTGGGTCCCAATATATGTTCACGTGCGCCCCGGCAGTTTTTTTCAATATATTCTATGCATCTCTTTGCTGTTATCGCGGCTGACTTTTCATCATCAGCTGTAAAATTTACTGCAATGATATCTGTAAATGGCGGATAATCCATAAATTTTCTGAGTCTGATCTCTTCTTTGTAAAAAGCCTTGAGATCATTTGAAGCGGCATTTTTGAGAGCATAATTATCCGGTTCATAAGTCTGTATTATTACTTTGCCTCTGTGCTGTCTGCGGCCTGCTCTTCCTGCTGCCTGTATTATAAGCTGAAAAGTCCTCTCTGCTGATCTGTAAT
Organism: uncultured Bacillota bacterium; assembly: GCA_949295785.1. Classification (GTDB taxonomy): domain Bacteria; phylum Bacillota; class Clostridia; order Peptostreptococcales; family Anaerovoracaceae; genus Fimisoma. Next base: position 19,139 of record CASFMJ010000033.1, read on the forward strand.
CTGGAATGTTCAAACCTGCATCTGCCGCAATTATTCCAACAAGGCCTACATTGTCAAAATCAAGCCCCTTTGCAGCAAGCTGAGTGCCGATAAGTACATCAATCTGACCTTTTGAAAATTCATCTAAAATGAGGTCCAGATCTTTTCGTGTTTTTATCGTATCAGTATCCATTCTTGCGGTAACTGCATCGGGAAACATTTTTTTTACGGCTTCTTCCACCTGTTCAGTCCCTATTCCGAAATGTTTTATATAATGGCTTCCGCATTCAGGACATTTGTCCGGCAATGGAAACATTCTGCCGCAATAGTGGCAGACCATCTTCCCTTGGGTTTTGTGATATGTGAGAGATATGCCGCATCTGGGACATTTCATCACTTTTCCGCATTCTCTGCATGAAACAAAGTTGGAATATCCCCGTCTGTTCTGCAAAAGAATACATTGCCTGCCTTCTTTTAATTCATTTCTTATATTATTATAAAGGATACCGCTGAAAATAGTAGTATTTCCCTTTCTCAGCTCATTCCTCATATCCGCAATCTGTATATTGGGTAACGGTGTTTTGTTATATCGTTCTTTAAGGGTCAGCAATCTGTATATACCCTGGCTTACCCTGTAGAGTGAAACCACCGACGGTGTTGCACTTCCCAGAAGAAGTATACCGTCATAGTAGGATACTCTTTTCAGCGCAATATCGACAGTATCGTACTTGGGCGCCATATCAGCCTTATATCCGGCCTCCTGTTCTTCATCCATAACAATTATGCCTATGTCCGAAACGGGCGCAAATACAGCCATTCTTGCTCCGATTACGATTCTTGCTTTTCCGTCTTTTATTCTTCTCCACTCATCGTATCTTTCTCTTGATGTAAGCTTGCTGTGGAGCACAGCTATATTTTCCTTGCCGAATCTGCCGACAAATGCCTGTATAACCTGTCTGGTCAGAGAAATTTCCGGAACAAGCATAATTGAACTTTTCCCTTTAGAAAATGCATGCTGTATGGCTTCCATATATACCTGAGTCTTGCCGCTGGCGGTTACGCCATACATAAGGAAATTGGTCTGAGCGCCCTTCTCCATAGCTTCAGTTATACTTTCAGCCGCAGCTTTCTGCTCATCTGTGAGTCTTTCAGGAGGAGTATAACTTCCTTTGATATTTTTATAAGGTTCTTTTTCTTTTCCTTCTCTGGCAGGCTTTCCGGAAGGTATAAAACATTTGAAAGCATCGTAATATTTTATTCCATATCTATGCCTCATCCACAGAGCAGTTTTTACCATCTCCTTAGACAAAAACTTCTTTTCGGCCACAGAGATCACAGACTTGATTTTGTCTTCGGGACAGTCGGATACATTCTTAATGCCACATATCACTGCCCGTTTTTTTTTGTCTGATGTGCCAAAAGGTACATACACAAGATCTCCCGGGGCAAGTGTTTCATCATTGCTAAGATAAGTGTATAATCCGTCAGTATATTTACTTTTATTTTCTACGGCAACATCAATATACATACATTATTACCTACAGAAGATGTATATTATTAGCCTCACATGTTTCTATCATTTCTCTCGGCCATACTGAAGACTGCACTTCTCCTATGTGAGCCTTTCTGAGAAAATACATGCACAGCCTGCTCTGACCTATTCCGCCTCCTATGGTATAAGGGAGTCTGTTCTCCAGAACCGCTTTCTGAAATTCCATTTCTGCACGATCCTCACATCCCTCTGCCTTAAGCTGCCTTGCCATTGCTTCTGCATCTACTCTTATTCCCATGGAAGAAATCTCAAATGCTCTGTCTAAAACTTCGTTCCACAAAATTATGTCGCCGTTAAGATCCCAGTCATCATAATCGGGAGAACGTCCATCATGTTTCTGTCCTGATGCCAGTCTTCCGCCGATTTTCATGATAAACACAGCACCATGTTCCCTGGTTATTGCATCTTCTCTCTCTTTTGGTGCGAGATCGGGATACATATCCTCCAGTTCCTGTGTTGTTATAAAAAAGATCTCATTGGGAATCTCCGTCTGTATGCTCCTGTAAAGACGGTTCACATAATCACCGAGATTTTTAACAGCGTTATATATGGTAGTTACCGTCTCCTTAAGATATTCTTCTGTCCTCTGCTCTTTTGTTATAACTTTTTCCCAATCCCACTGATCCACGTATACCGAATGAAGATTGTCAAGTTCCTCATCTCTTCTAATGGCATTCATATCGGTGTATATGCCATGCCCGGGCTGTATATTGTATCTGCCCAGAGCCATACGTTTCCACTTGGCAAGAGACTGCACCACCTCAACTTCAAGTTCATCTATATCTTTTAATGTGAAGCTGACCCGTCTTTCAAATCCGTTCAGATTGTCATTGAGTCCTGTCCTTGGATCTACAAAAAGCGGTGCTGATACACGTCTAAGATTAAGACCGTATGCCAGTTCCTGCTGAAAATAATCTTTGATTTTCTTGATGGCTCTCTGGCTTTCCATCAGGTCTATAAGTGGGTCATATTTTTCAGGTAAAATTAATTGTGCCATATTCTTTCTCCGTTTCTATTTCTTTATTTTGGAAAACTCACAGCCGCAGTAGTTCTGTCTGTAAAGTCCATATTCTTTTGATAATTGTATACTCCTCTGGAATCCGGCTTTTTTCTTGAAATCCATATCCAGAAATTCTATTTTATATTTATTGGCAAGTTCGCATCCTATAGCAGATATAAGAGTGTAATTTTTGTGAGGACTAACAGTAAGTGTCGTTCCGAAAAGAGTGTTTCCTGTTCTTATGGCTGCCTGAGCAGTTCTCTCAAGTCTTAATCTGAAACACTCTGTACATCTGGCGCCTCCTTCCGGTTCCTGTTCAAAGCCTTCTGAAACATGGAAGAACTCCTCGGGAAGATATTCTCCTTCAATAAATTCGATTTTATTGTCATCATCAAGTTTCTCATTATATTTTTCAATAAATTTTATCTGCGAAGATTTACGTTTTTCATATTCGTCTCTGTCTGTTATATTGGGATTATAAAAGAATACTGTTATCTTATATGTATCAATAAGTCTCTCAATACAGGCGGTGCTGCAAGGACCGCAGCATGAATGCAGCAGCAGTGTGTTCTTTGAAACCATTAAGGTTTCTGACGGTTCCATAAATTCCTGCTGTTTTTCATTGCACTGTATTTGCTGCTGAGGCTGTAATTTTTTAATCATATTTTTATTTCCTGTTTAAAACTTGTTATTATAAGTTCAATCTGATAGTATTATACTGTCTGTATAATCAATGCGTTTAATATAACGCCGCCAGATCTTACCAATGCGTTTCAATAAACGCTTTATTTTCATATATAATCAATGCGTTTATTATACCATACAACCATGATGATTTAAAGGATTTAAGTACATATGAATGAAAAAAATAGTAAAATAATACCCTCTTTTTTTGGTGAAAAACGCTTTTATTCAGCAGATCGCTGGCTGAAAGAACACTTCGGTAAAAAGACAATCAAACTTGCAATTGATGGAGGATTTACATGTCCAAACAGAGACGGTTCCAAAAGTTTCGGCGGCTGTACTTTCTGCTCCGATTCAGGTTCAGGAGAATTTGCTTCTTCAATTGATGAGCAGATATCTCTTCTGTCTGATAAGTGGCCCCACGCATATTATCTGGCATACCTTCAGAATCATACAAATACTTATGCGCCGGTGGACAGACTCAAAGCCATATACATGGATGTACTCAAGAATCCGGAGATAAAAGGACTGGTTATCGGTACCAGACCCGACTGTCTTTCAGAAGAAGTTCTTGATCTTCTTGATGAAATAAACAAAAACTATTTTCTGTGGATTGAACTGGGTCTGCAGACCATTCATCAGACTACTGCGTCAGACATCAATAGATGCTATGATCTCAGCACATTTGATGATGCCTGCCGTCACCTTGAAAAGAGGAAAATAAAATTTGTAGTACACCTTATACTTGGGCTTCCCGGCGAAACAGAGGAAATGATGCTTGACTCGGTACGATATGTCTCTGCTGTACCGGGAATTTTCGGTATAAAACTGCATCTTCTGAACATAGTAAAAGGTTCCGCAATGGAAAAAACTCACCATGATTATCAGCCTTTTGACTCTATAGATTCCTATGTGGATATGGTTGTAAGATGTCTGGAAATAATTCCTCCTAATATAACCATACATCGCCTTACAGGCGATGCTCCCCGCTCCATACTTATAAACCCTCCATGGAGTTTTAATAAGAGGACCATATTGAATCGCATAGATCAGCAGCTGAACCTCAGAGATACATGGCAAGGAAAAAAAGCACCTGATTATGTGACGGATTTTAAATAAATATGCTTATGCCATTAGGGTTATAGGACAAAATGTGTTGGTCATCAGTCCCAGTAAACCGGATAATCTGATGACCTATGAAGTTCGCTCCAGGCAATAGCA
>CASFMJ010000034.1 GCA_949295785.1 uncultured Bacillota bacterium
AGCTGAAATGGTAAATATTTCGTGGACTACAAAAGAAGGGAGCTATCGCTACACCCAACCTGATTTGGTCAACTGTGCGACAGCCCCATTTTGGTTGTGAATTATTTACATCAGGGAAGATTGTTATAAGAAAATCTTATGATTCAGCCATTTATATCAAAAATTATTTCCGATATAATCTCGCGGCACGCACCGCATACATTGCCTATATTTAGATCGGTGCAAACTTCTTTCATATCAGTTTTACCTGTTTTTTTAAGAAAATCTTCTATCTGACCGCGGGTGACATGGCGGCAGACACATACTTCGTATTCTCTTGAATTTTTATCCATTTTAAACCTCCATTTGTTATAAGTATACCACTAAATCAAATATAAAAACAATGAGTGGCTGCTTTTATTTTTCTTTTAGCAGTGGTATAATTCAAATAGAAATATTAGAGAAAAGAGATGAAAGTAATGGTAAAAGTAGATATTTTTTCCGGATTTTTAGGAGCAGGTAAGACTACCCTTATTAAGAAACTTATAAAGGAGGCATATAGGGGAGAAAAAATTGTTCTGATAGAAAATGAGTTCGGAGAGATTGGTATAGACGGGGGCTTTCTTAAAGATTCCGGCATCCAGATCAATGAAATGAATTCAGGCTGCATATGCTGCAGCCTGGTAGGAGACTTTGGAAAAGCTCTAAGACAGGTAATTGATGAGTTTTCACCGGAAAGGATACTTATAGAGCCTTCAGGGGTAGGAAAACTCAGTGATATAATTGAAGCTGTACAGAATCTTCATATCGATGAAGTGAGACTTAACGGATTCACCACTGTGGTTGATGCAGGCAAGGCAAAATTATATATGAAAAATTTCGGTGAATTTTTCAACAACCAGATTGAGCATGCCAGCTCAATTATTTTAAGCCATACTGAAAAAATAAAAGCAGAAAAACTTGAAGAAACAGTAAGGCTTATTAAAGAACATAATCCTCATGCTGTGATAATAACCACTGAATGGGATGAACTGGAAGGAGATAAGATCCTTGCAGCGATGGAAAGACGCGACACTATAGAAGAAGCCCTTGATCATCTTAAAGAAGAGCAGGCTAATGACCATAATCATAACGATCATGAACACCATGATCACCATGATCATCACCATCATCACCACGAGCATAAAGAAAATGATGATGACCACCATGATTGTCACGACCATGACCATCATGATGACCATTGCTGCTGCGGCCATGATCACCACCATCATCATGCTGATGAGGTATTTGAAAGTATTGGAATTGAGACAGCAGCCAAGTTTACAGAAGAAGGTATACGTCATGCCCTTGAAGCGCTTGAAGACGAGCACACATATGGATTTGTCCTCAGAGCCAAAGGAATAGTGCAGGGAGAAGACGGAAAGTGGATACATTTCGACTATGTGCCCGGAGAGCCTGATATAAGGACAGGCAGCGCTGAGGTCACAGGAAGACTTTGCGTGATAGGACATGAAATGAAAGAAGACAAGGTGAAAGAGCTTTTCGGTCTGTAGCAGCTAAAAAGCTTATGAGAAGGAGAACTGATGGCAATGAGAGAAGTGCCTGTATATCTCTTTACGGGATTTCTTGATGCAGGCAAAACGACATTTATACAGGAGACACTTGAGGATCCTGGATTCAACAGCGGAGAAAAAACTGTCATACTGATGTGTGAAGATGGGGAAGCAGCTCTTTCTCCTATCCGCTTTGCATCAACCAATGTAAAAATCATCAGAACAGAAGATGAAGAACAGGTCACAACAGAATATCTTAAAGAACTTGAGAAAGAGCATAAACCTGAAAGAGTCATAATAGAGTATAACGGAATGTGGCTTCTTGACCAGCTTTATCAAAAACTTCCGGAAAACTGGGTTGTATATCAGGAGATGAATTTTACAGATGCAAGAACATTCATGATGTATAACAGCAATATGAGAAATCTTACAGTAGACAAGATGAAATCTCCCGAGGTTATAGTATTCAAGCATTTTGACAGTTCCATGGATAAGCTTGAATTCCATAAGATAGTGAGAGTCATCAACAGACGCTGCCAGATAATATACGAATATGCCAGGGATCAGATAGAATTTGATGATATAGAGGATCAGCTGCCATATGACATGGATGCACCTGTCATAGAAATCGAGGACAGGAATTACGCTATCTGGTATACAGACATAAATGAAAATGAAGAAAATTATTTTGGAAAAACAATAACAGTAAGAGGAAGATCACTTCTTGGAGGCGGTCTTGATGATGATGAGTTTGTAATAGGACGTCATATAATGACATGTTGCGTTGAAGACATACAGTTTGGCGGCCTTGTAGCTAAATACGACAGAGCATCCGAGCTGGAACATGGCGGATGGGTGATTATGACGGCGAAAATAGAAAAAGAATTCAATCACATGTACCAGAGTCAGGGACCGGTTTTTCATGTTAAAAAGGTTGAAAAAACACAGCCGCCTGAAGAAGAAGTCGCTACTTTTTATTAAACATGGAGGATATGTTTGTTATGAGAAAAACCAAGATTGTCTGTACTTTAGGACCGGCATCGTCAGATGAGGAAACATTAAGAAAAATGCTTCTGGCAGGAATGAATGTAGCCAGGCTTAATTTCTCCCATGGCACCCATGAGGGACATAAAGAGACCATTGATAAGTTTCGCAAAGTCCGTGATGAAATGGGAATACCTGCTGCAGTGCTTCTGGATACAAAAGGCCCCGAGATAAGAACAGGAAACTTTCTAAAAGGTTCAGAGGAACTTAAAGAAGGGCAGATGTTTACGCTGACCACTCAGCAGGTGGATGGAACAGCTGAGATAGTATCAGTAACATACAAAGATCTGCCAAAAGAAGTAAGTCCTGGAAATCTTGTTCTTATAAACGATGGCAAAATTGTCATCCGTGTTGAGGAAAGCGATGATACAGATGTAAGATGTAAGGTTATACATGGTGGAAGGATAAGTAATCACAAAGGAATAAATCTGCCTAATGTGAGACTTAATATGCAGTATATGAGTCCGCAGGACAGGGACGATATACTTTTCGGTATTGCCAATGACGTAGATTACATAGCAGCTTCTTTTGTCAGAAGTGCAAGTGACGTGATGGAAGTAAGGAAACTGCTGGAGGAAAACGGGGGCAGTGAGATTAAGATAATAGCAAAGATTGAAAGTACACAGGGAATAGAGAATTTTGAAGAAATACTGGATGCGGCAGACGGTATAATGGTTGCCAGAGGCGATATGGGGGTAGAAGTTGCATATGAAAAGCTGCCGGGTATTCAGAAGAAGTTCATAAGACGATGTGTACAGTCAGGTAAACTGGTCATAACAGCGACGCAGATGCTGGAATCCATGACTACAAGCCCTATACCAACACGTGCAGAAATAACTGACGTAGCCAATGCTGTTTTTGACGGCACTACTGCCGTAATGCTTTCAGGAGAAACAGCAGCCGGTCAGTATCCTGTTGAGGCTGTAGAAACAATGGCCAAGATAGCGTTTCAGGCAGAACAGGATTCGCCTAAGGTTCCTTCGAGAAATATGATCTGGCATGAAATGAATTCCACAGACGTTACAAACGCTGTTGGCCATGCAGCCTGTACTCTTGCAAAGGATATAAATGCGGCAGCCATCATGGCCATAACAAAGACAGGGTATACAGCAAGAAGAATGTCAAAATTCAGACCTGATATAATGATAATAGGGGCTACGCCGTATAAGAAGACTTATCATCAGCTTTCGCTCATATGGGGAGTTACTCCTCTGATGGCCGACTACAGATATGAGATAGAGGAGCTTTTTGCACATTGTGCCAATAAGGCTCTTGAAAGCGGACTGATAAAAGAAGGCAGCAACATAGTAATAAGTGCCGGAGTTCCTGTGGATGTTCCGGGAAACACCAATATTATAAGAGTGCTGGAAGCTTAGGATGAGATAGATAAAAAGATAACGTGAAAACAGGAATAAAAAACTGGCGCAGCTGTTCGTCTGAAGGAGCAGTTGCGCCAGTTTACTTTTAATAATGCTCTTTTGATAAAATTTTCTGTTACTCTTCAAGTATCTTTTCATATTGGGCCAGTATATGATCTTTTATCTGGTTTCGCACCTCTGAGCATATAGGATGGGCAATATCCCTGAAATTATCGTCCCCTATTTTTTTGCTGGGCATAGCTATGAAAAGACCGTTCTGACCATCGATGATCTTTATATCATGAACAACGAATTCGTTATCGATGGTTATGGAAGCTACCGCTCTCATTTTTCCGTCGTTAGAAATCTTACGGATCCTTACGTCGGTAATATTCATTTGTTCCACCTTCCTTACATATATACACTTTTTATGACAAATATAGTATACTCTAACTATCCAAATATTGCAATAAAAATTTCAAAATATGTCGTTATTCGGGAGAACAGATATTTTTTTGTTTTCTTCATCTATCTCACCAAGGAAAACGATGGAAGTATAATTGTCAATTTTCTTTTTTTTAGGTGTAACACCTGCTATAGCAACGCCCACACCGGCAACTGTACTGTTGAACTCTCCGACAATCTCAGTTATACCTGAAATACTTCCGCCTCCACGCATAAAATCATCTATAATAAGAGCCTTTGTATCAGGACAGATAGCTCTTTTTGACATGGACATTCTTTGTATTCTGTCATAAGAACCGGAAAAATAGTTAATACTAACAGTGGAACCTTCAGACACCTTAGCCTCGCGTCTGATGATGACAAGAGGAAGATTGAGGAGTCGAGCCACATCAGAAGCCAGGGGAATGCCCTTTGTCTCTACTGTGGCGACATAATCAGCACCGCAATTTCTGAATTTCCTTGCGAACACCAGTGCTATTCTGCTGATAAATTCGGGATCGAAAAAAATGTCAGAGGTATATAAAAAATTTCCGCCAAGCATTCTGGATGGATCAGAGAGTTTTTCACAGAACTCTTTCTGGAGCTGTACAAGTTCGTTATCGGATATATGGGGAACGAATCGGACTCCGCCTTTTGCCCCGATACCTGTTTCCAGACGGCCTCTGTCCATAAATGAAAGAGCGTTGTTACATGCCCGGATGTCTTCACTTATGCTTGATTTGGCAGCACCGAAAAGATCGCAGAAGTATTGGAGACTGTATGTTTTGCTGGGAGATCCTGTAAGTATCTGTATCATTGCCCCGACTCTTTCCGTTCTCTTCATTCTGTCCTCCTTGTATAAAAATATTTAACAATATATTATTTCTTTTTGATTTTTTTGTCAAATATATAAACATTTTGAGGCTGAATGTGCTATAATATTTTAGGCTATTATGCTATCGAATCCGGAGGCAATAATAAAATGATAGATTTATCACAGATTAAAAATATACATTGCATTGGCATAGGAGGCATAGGTCTTTCAGCCATTGCAGAACTTCTGCTTTCAAGAGGATTCGCAGTAAGCGGATCTGACATGAAAGAATCCGACATTACAGATAATCTTGCATCATCAGGTGCAAGGATATTCATAGGCCATAGAGCTGAGAACGTAGACGGGTCTGATCTGGTTGTATATTCATCAGCAGTGGGAATGGACAATCCCGAGCTTAAGGAAGCAAGGGAAAAAAACATTCCCGCCATCACAAGAGCAGAAATGCTTGGCATACTGATGGATGAATATGAAAACAGTATAGCTATTTCAGGCACTCACGGAAAAACTACGACCACCTCTATGGTTTCTTTGATTCTTCAGAAAGCAAAGACTGATCCCACAATACTGGTAGGAGGGAATCTGGCAGAGATAGGAGGCAATGTCAGAGTCGGAAACGGCAGATATTTTATTACAGAAGCATGTGAATATATGGACAGTTTTCTGAGCCTCAGACCTAAAATTGAGATAATCCTCAACATTGATTCAGATCATCTGGATTATTTTAAAGATATAGATCATATAGTCAGTTCTTTTGATAAATTTGCCGGTCTTGTGCCTGAAAACGGACTTATTATTGCATATGCTGCAAATCCGTTTGTAAAACAGGTTATCAAAAATCTTGATAACGTTGTCACCTTCGGACTTAATGAAGATTGTACGTATTCAGGTGATGATGTTGTCTTTAATGATAAAGGCCTTCCTTCTTTTGATGTTAAAAAGAACGGAAAAACGCTGGCTCGCGTACAGTTGTCAGTACCGGGAGAGCATAACATACTAAATGCCCTTGCTGCTTTTGCCTGCTGCCACAGTCTTGGGATATCAGCTGAAATAATAAAGGAGACACTGGAAGCATATCATGGTACTCAGAGGAGGTTTGACATAGTGGGAACAACGTCAACCGGTGTAAAGATTGTTGATGATTATGCCCATCACCCTACTGAGATAAAAGCGACGTTATCTGCCTGTCAGAATATTCCTCATAATAAGTTATGGTGTGTTTTTCAGCCCCATACCTATACGAGAACAATGGCGCTTTTTGATCAGTTCGCAGATGCTTTTGAAAAAGCTGACGAGTTGATACTGGCAGAAATTTACGCAGCCAGAGAAAAAAATATATATAAGATTTCAGCTGCCCAGTTAGCCGAAAAAATAAAAGAAACTCATCCCCAAAAAAATGTGATATTTATGGATGATTTTGGAAAGATAGCTGACTATGTAAGAAAGGGCACAGAAAAAGGCGATCTTGTGCTTACTATGGGCGCAGGAGATATTTATAAAGTAGGAGATATGATTCTGGAAAAATAATTTTTCAAGGAGAGAAGGCTATGTTTTTAAAAGAAATGGAAGAAAAGAAAAAGCAGCAGCTTCTCACTGCAGAAAAGCATGCAAGGAATGGTGTCGTTTTTATCGATTGCTTCACTGCATATATAGATGATCAGGTCAAGATCGGTGAAGGTACTGTAATTGGACCTTGTGTAACTCTACAGGGAAAAACCGTAATAGGAAGTAATTGTATAATAGGCCAGAATACTGTAATTAAAGATTCTGTTGTAGATGATGGTGTTGAGATACAAAGTTCAGTCATAACAGAGAGCACAGTGGGAAGCGGCACAAAAGTAGGTCCGTTTGCGTATATGAGACCTAAAAGTCATGTAGGCAGAAACTGCAAAGTCGGTGATTTTGTGGAAATAAAAAATTCCACCATCGGAGACAAAACCAAAGCTTCACATCTGACGTATATAGGCGACTCAGATGTGGGCAGCGGTGTTAATCTGGGATGCGGAGTGGTATTCGTCAATTATGACGGCAGCGAAAAATATCGTTCTGTGGTGGAAGACAATGCATTTATCGGATGTAACAGCAACCTTGTCTCACCTGTTAAAGTGGGAGAAGGAGCATATATAGCGGCGGGGAGCACAGTGACAAGTGATGTTGACGGTGATTCGCTGTATATTGCAAGGGCAAAAGGTACAGAAAAACCCGGATGGGTATCTGCTAAAGGTATTTTGAAGAGAAAAAAATAATTTCACTTATGAAAACGAGAAGGCGAGGTAAAAAAAGTGAGAAGCGGAGTATTTGCTGACTACAAGATCTTTACAGGTAATTCAAACCCTGCATTTGCAGAGGAAATAGCGGGAATTATGGGAAAACCGCTTGGAAGAGCGACTGTGACCAAATTCAGTGATGGAGAAATATCCGTCAATATATGGGAGACAGTCAGAGGACTTGATATCTACATAATTCAGTCAACGTCAAACCCCGTAAATGATAATCTCATGGAACTGCTTATAATGATAGATGCCATGAAGAGAGCATCAGCAGGCAGAATAAATGCTATAATACCATATTACGGATATGCAAGACAGGACAGAAAGGCAAAAGCCAGAGACCCTATTACAGCCAAGCTGGTTGCAGATCTTATAATGGCGGCAGGGGCTGACAGAGTTCTTACCATGGATCTTCATGCAAACCAGATTCAGGGATATTTTGATATTCCTGTGGATCATCTTCTGGGAATGCCTATTCTCGCCAAGCATTTTAAAGAAAGTCATATGGACGATCTGGTGGTCGTATCTCCCGATCACGGCAGTGTTACAAGAGCCAGAAATCTTGCTCAGTATCTCAACTGCCCCATAGCTATAATCGACAAGAGACGTCCGGAACCAAACAAAAGCGAAATAATGAATATAATAGGAAACATCGAGGATAAAAACTGTATAATTATCGACGATATGATAGACACTGCGGGAACCATATGCAATGCAGCCAATGCCATTAAGGAGCTGGGTGCAAAATCAGTTCGTGCCGCTGCCACTCATCCGGTATTATCAGGCCCTGCAGTGGAAAGGCTTGAGGCTTCTGCCATAGAGGAGCTTGTGTTACTCAATACCATACCTCTTCCTGAAGAAAAACGTCTTGCAAAGATGACACTTCTTTCAGCCGCACCAATGTTTGCAGAGGCCATGACAAGAGTATTCACCAACGGCTCCATAAGCGTACTGTTTGACTGATAGCGGATCTGATAGTGACACATACATATGCAGAGGATATGCTCGATGGGTAAGTATGGACTTCTCATCGGGCATTCATTTCGTTAATAAAAATGAAATTAATCTGGGAAGGAAAAAGACATGTTTATAATAGCCGGACTTGGTAATCCCGGTAAGAAATACGAGAACACTCGTCATAATATGGGTTTTGAAGCCATAGATATTCTGGCAGAAAAATATGGCATAAAAGTAAACAGACTGAGATTCAATGCTCTTACAGGCGAGGGTCACATAAACGGTGAAAAAGTACTTCTGATAAAGCCTCAGACATACATGAACCTCAGCGGAGAATCTTTAAGACCGGCACTGGACTACTATAAGACGGAGGCTGAAAATCTGATTGTAATATATGATGATGTTGATATACCCGCAGGATATATAAGGGTGAGAAAAAAAGGAAGTGCCGGTACTCATAACGGCATGAAGAGTATACTTTACCATCTGCGAACTGAAGAATTCCCACGTATAAGAGTAGGTATAGGTTCCGGTAAAAAAGAGGATATGATAAGTTTTGTCATAGGAGGAATATCTAAAAACGAAGCGGAGATACTTGCCGAAGGGGCAAAAAAAGCTGCGGATGCAGCTGCATGCATAGTTGAAAAAGGTATAGAGAAGGCCATGAATGAATATAATATAAGGCCTAAAAAAGAAAAAGAAGCAGTAGAGGAAGGCTTAAAATGATCAATATCACGGGTGTATCTGAATCCCGGACGGTTCCTGCGGCCGCACATATAGCAGAAGAAGAAAGTCAAAGCATGATCATTGTCCCCACTTTTGTAAGGGCACAGAGATTGGCGTCCGATCTTTCTTTTTTTGTTAGAGATAAGGAAATAATGGTGTTGCCTGAGGAAGAACAGGTATTTCTCAAATACAACGCCCGGAATCAGGATAAACTTCTTGAACGGATGAAAATTGTCAAAACACTTAGATCCGGTCGCCCTGTCATAGTGGTGGCCCCTGTTTCTGCTGCCATAAAACGGGTGACCCCGCATGCTGTGCTGGACTCAAATATAGTGGATCTTTCTGTAGGAGAGGATGCTGATCCGGCTTGCCTTAAGGAAAAACTCACATTGATGGGGTATGAATTTTCGCAGATGGTAGAAGGACACGGTCAGTTCAGTGCAAGAGGAGGAATAATTGACATTTTTCCTCCTGATGAAGATAATCCCTACAGGATAGAATTCTTCGGCACGGAAATAGATTCGATACGTGTATTTGATGCAGATACGCAGAGATCCCTTGAAAATCTGAAATCGATACAGATTTACCCTGCTCAGCAGATTGTGGCATCTCATGATATATTTGAAAAAGCGGCAGATCTTATAAAAAAAGAGTATGAAAGGCATGCCGTCAAGGTAGGCAGAAACGATTCTGATGTTGCTGCAAAGATCAGGGAAACAGCAGATCAGGTGTGCGAATATATCAGAAACATATCTAATATGCAGCTTCTGGAAAATTATATACAGTATTTTTATGATGAAACTGAGCATATATGGGATTATATGCAAGGCGGGACTGTTATGCTTGATGATCCTGAGAGAATATTTGAAGTGCTGGATTCCAGACAAAAGGAATTGAGAGAAGATTTCAAAGTTCTTCTCGAGAGGGGCGAAGTAATTCCTAAAGATGCTGACCTCATAGGAGGAATATATGAATTGAAAGATGTGCTTGCAGTAAAAGGCACGGTTATATTCACACCTTTTCCCAAACGAGTAAAGGGAATAGACAGCTTTGACAAGATTTACAATCTCAACAGCAGGCAGGTGATAAATTTCGGTGGAAATTTAAATCTGCTGGAATCTGAACTCAAGACATATGGAAAGAAAGATTATCGTATAACTATAGTTTCGACATCAGAGGAAAGACTGGAAAATCTCAGAGACTTCACATCCAGATTCGGCATGGATGAGAAGATATCCTTTGAAAAAGGCAGACTCACATCAGGGATAGACTATCCGGATCAGAAGATATGCTGGATAAGTGAAAACGATATATTTAAATACAGTAAGAAAACCAAAAATAAAAGACTTTTTAAAGATAAAGGCAGAAAGATACAGGCATTCACAGATCTTAAGAATGGTGATTATGTGGTTCATGAGAATCACGGTATCGGAAAATTTGTCGGCATTCAGCAGCTTAAGGTACAAGGAGAAAAGAAGGACTATATAAAGATAAAATATGCCGGAAATGACATGCTTTATGTACCGGTTGAGCAGATGGACATTGTTCAGAAATATATAGGATCAGACGGTGCGGCACCTCGTATAAACAAACTTTCCGGCAGTGAGTGGAAGGCTACTAAGGCAAGAGCCAAGGCGGCAATTGCTGTGTTTGCAAAAGATCTGATAGACCTGTATGCTCAGCGTAAAATGGAAAAAGGTCATGCATTTGAAAAAGACACAGTATGGCAAAAAGAATTTGAAGACAGTTTTCCATATGAAGAGACTGATGATCAGCTTCGCTCCGCAGAAGAAATAAAAAGAGATATGGAAAAACCGTTTCCTATGGACAGACTGTTATGCGGAGATGTGGGATTCGGAAAGACAGAAGTTGCGGCAAGAGCCATGTTTAAATGTGTAGCCGAAGGTAAACAGGCTGCTGTACTGGTTCCGACAACTATTCTGGCTAATCAGCATTATTTTACACTAAAAGAGAGATTTGAAAATTTTCCTTTCAATGTTGAGATGCTTTCACGTTTCAGGAGCCCTGCTCAGCAGGAACAGATACTTCAAAAAATCAAGAGCGGTGAGATTGATCTTATCATAGGTACTCATAAATTGCTTTCAAAAGGTGTATCTTTTAAGGATCTGGGGCTGCTTGTGATAGATGAAGAGCAAAGATTCGGAGTTGAACACAAAGAGAGGATAAAACAGCTTAAAACAAATGTGGATGTTCTTACTCTTTCGGCAACACCTATACCCAGAACTTTAAATATGTCCCTTACAGGTATAAAAGATATGAGTGTAATTGAAGAACCTCCTGAGGAACGTTATCCTGTTCAGACTTATGTTACTGAACAGGAGGATGGACTGATAAGAGATATAGTGCAGCGTGAACTGGGCAGAGGCGGACAGGTGTATGTAGTATATAACAGAGTAAGAGGCATACAGCAGATAGCAGCGCTTATACAGGAACTTGTACCTGAGGCACGCATAGCAGTCGGCCATGGACAGATGAATGAGTCTGCTCTGGAAGATACAATGATGAGTTTTGTGAACGGTGAGACCAATGTTCTTGTATCAACTACCATAATCGAGTCAGGAATAGACATACCCAATGCAAACACTATGATAATAATGGACTCTGACAGATATGGACTTTCTCAGCTGTACCAGCTGAGAGGGAGGGTAGGCAGAGCAAACAGACAGGCCTATGCATATCTTATGTATCAGAAAGATAAGGTTTTAGGTGAGGCGGCAGAAAAAAGGCTGAAAGCTATACGTGAGTTTACAGAATTTGGCGCAGGTTTTAAAATTGCAATGCGTGATCTGGAGATACGCGGGGCAGGAAATATGCTGGGTACTGAGCAGCATGGACACATGGTTAATGTGGGATATGAATTATACTGTAAAATGGTAGACGATGCTGTAAGAGCGCTTCAGAGCCAGATTGTAAATGAGGACAGGGAAGAAATCAATGTGGAACTGAAAGCATCTGCTTATATACCGGAAACTTATATTTCAGGAGAGAGCATAAAACTGCAGATGTATAAAAAGATAGCTGCAGTAAGATCAGAAGATGATGAGGACGAGATAATCGATGAGCTTCTGGATCGTTTTGGAGATGTACCCGATTCGGTTATCAATCTGATAAAAATATCTCACATAAGATATCTGGCAGGACTTATGTCTGTAACAGATATAAAGCAGACACAAGACAAGGTGACACTGAATTTTGCGGAGGTAAATCCCCTTACAGGGTATGGTCTGGCCAGCATAACTGAGTTATTCGGACGGAGGATTTTTATACATGGAGGAAAGCAGCCTTTCATTCGAATTTCCCAGGTAAAAGGTCCAGAAGATACATTAAGACTTCTTGAGGTTCTGTCGGATAACAGAAAAAACGGAACACCCAAAATGCATACTCTGGAAATGTGATTTGCATAATGTATTTGTATCATATATAATGGTACAAAAGTAATAGCAGGTAATTTAATAGCATAAAAAGTCCCTGAGTTTTGAACTGAACCGACCCCCAAAAGTTAGACCTAAATATCTAACAGATGGGAGGTCGGTTTTTTCATGGCAAAATATAGTTTTAAATTTAAGAA
>CASFMJ010000035.1 GCA_949295785.1 uncultured Bacillota bacterium
ACCGTCAAACTTAACTGTTTGGCGGTTTTGCTTTACTTATCATTCTTTTTGCAAAGAGTGATAATGGCTAT
The DNA here is from genome assembly GCA_949295785.1 of uncultured Bacillota bacterium. GTDB lineage: Bacteria > Bacillota > Clostridia > Peptostreptococcales > Anaerovoracaceae > Fimisoma. The sequence goes on from CASFMJ010000035.1 coordinate 72, forward strand.
AACTACTAATGTAAAAGTGAACAAGTCACTTACAGTTATGTAATTCATAGCTATCACCTCCCTTCTCAGGAAGTGACCAAACCGCCAAGCGATAACCCTATGGTGTAAAAGAACAAAGTGATTTTTCAAATTCCCAATCGGTTGCGGATTTGTTTTCTCTGTTCGTATTACCTTATCTTTCTAAAGATCATACTCTTCTTCTTCGCTTTGCATTATTTTCTCAGATTTTTCGTTCATGCTCTTTTCTGTTACTTTTTCCTCTTCTTTGAAAATGTAATGTTCTATGTCTTTATATGCTTTTCTCCGGTCTGCTGACGGATAACACTCCTTCAGAAAACAGAGGCTGCTTATGTAACTGATGCCAGCCAAGGGAAAGACACGGAAAGTCATCATCACTTCTGCCTTCAAAAGTGAAAAAGCTTTGTGCTATATCTGTAATTCCTACTCTGCCGGCACTGTTATCATGTGCTTCAATGCACAGATCTCTTATTTTGGCTGCTGTTTCTGCCGGTATATTTTCTTTTAACTTTATTATTGTCCTCATACTTCACACCTCACCACTATCTTTACCACATTATATCGAACATCCGTTCGCAGGTCAATCAGATTTCATTTTTCCCTGCTGATTTTTTTATAATTAATTGTCTTTACAAAAAGAGAACCGCACTGATATGCGGTTCTCCATATTTTTATTTTTATAAAAATTGTACGATTCAAATTTCTTATTTCAGTTTGGCCACCATCTCACCTGCTTTTACCTGCTGACCTTCGGAAATATATATCTTCTCAACAGTTCCTTTGGCAGTTGCAAGAATATTGGTCTCCATCTTCATGGCTTCGATAACGGCAATAGGCTGTTTTTCCTCAACCTCCTCGCCTTCTTTAACCAGTACCCTTATAATATTTCCCGGGATATTTGCTCCAACTTCAAGAGGATTGTTTTCATCTGCATAAAGCACTGAGGTGTTTGAGTTTACAGTCACATCGGTGTCTTTAATCTTTATGATCCTACGATTTCCGTTGACTTCAAATATAGCCTCTCTGAATCCTTCACTGTCAACAGGTCTGACTTCATGGAGTTTAACCATGAGAACTTTTCCTTCGCCCAGCTTCACCTCGCAGGTTTCGCCTTCCTCCAGGCTGTGGAAGAATATGTCGGATCCCATATAACGGAAGCTTCCTTCCTTCTTGATGGTCTTTACATAGTCCTCAAATACCTTCGGATAGATAGCATAGCTTATAGCTTCTCTGTCTGTACCTTCCAGTCCCAGAGTATCTCTCAGGTGTTTCTTTATGGCGTCAAAGTCTTCCGGCGGAAGCAGTTCGCCCGGCCTGCATGTTATAGCCGGTTTGCCTTTAAGCACCAGTTTCTGGAGTTTTTCCGGGAAGCCTCCGTGAGGCTGACCCATCATTCCTTCAAAGTATGATACTATGGAATCCGGGAAGTCTATGCCGGCTGCCTTCTCATAAATATTTTCAGGTGTCAGGTCATTCTGAACCATAAATATGGCCATGTCTCCAACAGCTTTTGATGAAGGGGTAACCTTTACGATATCACCCAGCATCTCGTTTACTGCTTTGTACATGTCTTTTACTTCTTCAAACTTATGACCCAGTCCGAAGCTTTCAACCTGAGGTTTCAGGTTTGAATACTGGCCTCCGGGGATCTCGTATTTGTAAATCTCAGCCGTTGAAGTCACCAGTTCTGATTCGAATCCTGCATATACAGGTCTTACATCTCTCCAGTATTCTGATATCTTCTGTATCTTGTCACTGTCAATGCCGGTCTCTCTGTCTGAATTCTGAAGAGCTGCCACTACAGAATTTAATGCAGGCTGAGATGTGAGTCCGCTCATGGAATTGAATGCCGCATCAACTACATCCACACCGGCCTGAGCTGCCATCAGTATGGTGGCTACGCCGTTTCCGGAAGTATCGTGGGTATGCAGATGGATAGGTATTCCGATCTCCTGTTTGAGAGCTGAAACCAGTTTGTATGCGGCCATCGGCTTGAGCAGCCCGGACATGTCCTTGATACCCAGCATATGAGAGCCTCTCTTTTCCAGCTCTTTAGCCATATCTATGTAATATTTGAGATTATATTTTGTCCTTGATTCATCAAGAATATCTCCTGTATAGCACAGGCATGCCTCTGCTATCTTATTCTGATTGAGAGTTTCATCAAGAGCCACAGTCATGCCGTCAAGCCAGTTGAGAGAATCGAAAATCCTGAATACATCGATACCGGATTTTGCCGATTCCTTGACGAATTCTCTTATCACGTTGTCAGGATAGTTCTTATATCCTACAGCGTTGGCGCCTCTTATGAGCATCTGGAAAAGAATGTTGGGAATCTTTTCTCTCAGAGTATCGAGTCTTTCCCATGGTGATTCTTTAAGGAATCTGTATGATGTGTCGAAAGTGGCTCCTCCCCACATTTCAAGGGAGAACAGTTCTTTACCGTACACAGATACGGCAGGAGCAATCTTCTCCATATCTACAGTTCTTACTCTTGTTGCCATCAGAGACTGCTGGGCGTCTCTCATGGTGGTGTCTGTTATGAGAAGTTTCTTCTGCTCTTTCACCCAGTCTGCCACAGCCTTTGGACCCTTTTCATCAAGAAGCTGCTTGGTGCCTTTTAGTCCTTCCAGTTCTTCTTTCTTGAATTTCGGGAAAACAGGTACATTGAACTGAGGCTTATGGCCTTTTGTCTCGTTTACAAACTTGTTACCGAGGAATTCTATTACCTTAAGCTCATTATCCTGTACTTTTTCTATGTTGAGAAGATCCGGTGTATTGGCGATAAAGCCTGTATCGCACATTCCTGCTGCAAATGTAGGATGGTTAAGTACATTGAGCATGAATGCAATATTGGTCTTAACTCCTTTTATAACCATTTCCGACAGAGCTCTGATGGCCTTTCTTCTGGCATCTTCAAAAGTTCTGCTGAAAGCAGTTATCTTTACAAGCAGGCTGTCATAGAACGGAGTTATCTCTGACCCTTCAAAACCGTTTCCTCCGTCAAGACGTATTCCGAATCCGCCCGGGCTCCTGTAGTTTTCTATTATGCCGGTGTCAGGCATGAAATCGTTGGCCGGATCTTCAGTGGTGATTCTGCACTGGATAGCATGACCCGTAACTTTAATGGACTTCTGATCGGGTATGGCGATTTCCGGAGAATCAAGAGCATACCCCTGAGCCACCAGTATCTGATCCTGAACGATATCCACTCCTGTAACAATCTCGGATACGGTATGTTCCACCTGAATTCTCGGATTCATTTCTATAAAATAGTGCTGTCCTGTCTTATCAACAAGGAATTCCACTGTACCTGCGCTCCTGTAATCTACGGCATGAGCGATCTTCAGCGCATCCTGGCATATGTTTTCTCTCTGCTGGTCATTGAGACACAATGCAGGTGTGAATTCTATAACTTTCTGATGTCTTCTCTGTATTGAACAGTCTCTTTCAAAGAGATGGACTATATTGCCGTACTTATCTCCCAGTATCTGCACTTCAATATGCTTGGGATTCTCAAGGTATTTTTCTATGAATATATCATCTATGCCAAAGGCCTTGGCTGCTTCACTTCTGGCGCTCCTGAACTGGGGCAGCAGTTCCTCTGCATTGCGGACGATTCTCATTCCTCTGCCGCCGCCGCCTGCTGCAGCCTTAAGCATTACGGGATACCCGCATTTTTCTGCAAACTCTACCGCTTCCTCCTCAGTAGTTATAGCCTGTTCAACTCCCGGAATGGTGGGTACGCCTACGGAATTGGCAACGATCTTGGATTTGATCTTATCACCCAGTCTGTCCATCATGTCAGAAGTAGGTCCGATAAATTCTATACCGGCATCTTCACATGCTTTGGCAAATTCCACATTTTCTGCCAGAAAACCATAACCCGGGTGTATGGCATCAACACCTTTGGCCTTAGCCAGGGCAATTATCTCGTCTATGCTCAGATAAACTCCCACAGGTGTCTTACCTTTACCTATCTGATAAGCTTCGTCGGCTTTTGTTCTGAACAGGGCGTTTTTGTCTTCTTCCGAATAAATAGCCACTGTTCTTATTCCCAGTTCCCTGCAGGCTCTGAATACTCTGATTGCAATTTCTCCTCTGTTAGCAACCAATACTCTTTTGAATTTTTTAATTTCTCCCATTTTACTCTCCCTAAAAAATTACTCGCTCACACGTACGTCCATCCGTGGATATGGTATTGTAATATCTGCTTTATCAAATGCTGCTTTAACTTCTTCTTCCAGAAAATATTTTACATCATAGTAACTGGAAGTCGGGCACCATACCTTCAGGTCCAGAGCTATGGCACTGTCCTTATGGTCGCTTACCCCAACCACCGGAGGTGGTTCTTTTAATGCGTCGGGACAATTTTCCGCAACAGCATACAGGACGTCTTTTGCTGCCGGGATATCTGTATCATATGCCACACCGAAAACGCAGTCTACTCTTCTTGTTTCTTCTTTTGAGTAGTTTACGATCATGGTAGTGGTTATGGTACCGTTAGGGACAGTCACCACCTTATTGTCATATGTCTTGAGGGTTGTGACAAAAAGATCGATACTCTCCACTATGCCTTCTGTCCCGTTCACTAATATAACATCGCCTTTTTTAAAAAGCTTGTTAGCAAGTATCAGTACGCCTCCGGCTATATTGCCGAGACTGTCTTTAAGAGCCAGAGCGATAGCTGCTCCTCCGGCACCAAGAACCGTGATTATGGGGGCTGTAGGAATCCTGAGCTGCCCCAGCACCACGATAATAATAACTATATAAAGTACAGCTTTTATAACATTATGGATAAACTTGTATACCGACTGATCAAGGGTGGTCTTTTCCAGTGCTTTTTTCGTTATGGAAGTCACGACCTTTATGGTCACAAGTCCGATAATCACAATCAGAACAGCTCCTAAGATGTTCCCAAGAAAGCTTCCTGATATGAATGCCCAGATTTCAGCCATTATCATCCCCCCCTTTTTACAGGTTTCTGCCGCTTCTCCTTCTCTCAAGTTCGTGAAGGAGTTTCTTTCTCAGCCTTATATCATCCGGCGTTATCTCCACCAGTTCATCATCGTCGATAAATTCAAGCGCTTCTTCAAGGGTAAATGTCCTTGGCGGGGAAAGCTTGATGGCATCGTCTGATCCCGCAGCTCTCATGTTGCTTACACGTTTGGCTTTACAAGGATTTACCACCATGTCGTCGCTTCTGGAGTTCATTCCCACGATCATTCCTTCATATACATGAGTGCCCGGTTCAACAAACATCTGGACTCTTTCACCTATATTAAAAAGAGCGTATGGAGTGCATACTCCTTCCTCCTGCGCTATGGCAACACCATTGGTGCGCTGGGGTATCTCTCCTTTATACTCATCAAAGGAGTCGAACCGTCTCACCATGGTACCCTCGCCTCTTGTGTCGTTGATGAACTCGCTTCTGTATCCTAAAAGTCCCCTTGTCGGCACTATATACTCCAGTTTTGAAAACCCGTTTTCTGTTGACATCTGGGTCATTAGCCCTTTTCGGATGTTGAGTTTATTGATTACTGTGCCTGAATATTCATCAGGCACTGTTATGACGACTTCTTCCATCGGTTCAAGGAGTCTGCCGTTTCCATCTTTTCTGAGTATTACTTCCGGTTTTGAGACGGCAAGTTCATACCCTTCTCTGCGCATATTTTCTATGAGTATGGAAAGATGCAGTTCTCCTCTTCCGGAAACCTTGAAGCAGTCCGTGGAATCGGTTTCTTCCACCAGAAGCCCCACATTCACTTCCAGTTCTTTGTTAAGTCTTTCCCGTATGTGACGGCTGGTCACGAACTTGCCTGATTTTCCGGCAAAGGGAGACTTGTTCACCATGAAGTTCATGCTGAGAGTGGGTTCCTCTATGTGTATCATTTCCATAGGCTGCGGATTCTTCGTATCACAGATGGTTTCGCCGATGGAGATATCAGATATTCCCGATACCACTACTATATCACCGCACTGAGCTTCGGGCACTGCCACCCTCTTCAGACCTCTATATACAAACACCTGGTTTACTTTTCTCTGGACGATGGAGCCGTCGGCTTTTGCCACGGCCACCTGCTGACCTTCTTTTATTTTTCCCTTTGTGACTCTGCCTATACCAAGCCTGCCGATATAATCATCGTAGGCAAGGGTAGATACCTGAAACTGAAGAGGTTCTCCGGTAAGATCAGGGTAGGGCTCGCAATGTCCGGTTATGGTGTCAAACAGAGGCGTTATGTCAAGTCCTCCATATCCTGCCGGACTTTTTTTAATCTTTTCTTCACCTTCGCCTATGGTCATGCCTTTTATATCATCAGGCTCATACACTGCTATTCCCTGCCTTGCTATACCGTAAAGTATGGGGAAATCAAGCTGAGCATCATTAGCCTCAAGATCCATGAACAGTTCATAGACTTCGTCTACTACTTCTTCTACCCTGGCATCTTTTTTATCCAGCTTGTTTATAAAGAGGATAGGATTTATGCCCTGCTCCAGTGATTTTTTAAGTACAAATCTGGTCTGCGGCATAGGTCCCTCGCTGGAATCCACCAGCAGTATTACCGTATCCACAGTCTTCATTATTCTTTCAACTTCCGATGAGAAATCGGCATGTCCCGGTGTATCCACAATGTTTATCTTAACATCTCCGTGCATTACGGAGCAGTTCTTTGAATATATGGTTATGCCTCTTTCTCTTTCTATGTCATCGCTGTCCATCACGCAGTCAGCAACTTCTTCATTGGCTCTGAACACTCCGCTCTGATTGAGGAATGCATCTACCAATGTGGATTTTCCTGCATCAACATGAGCAATCACAGCGATATTGATTATCTTTTGTCTGTCGCTCATATATAAGTGGTCCTTCTTTCTGGTTTGATATATTATTTTATCACAAATAAGGGTCAAATACAATGGGCGATGGAATTGTTAAAAAAGTATTTTTCTTGATCTGCTCCTGACCTTAATGACGGCTGCAAATGTTGAAATTCTCAAAAAAGTATTGTCTTTAACGAGGTTTAGCCACATCACCGGGTGCGTAAAATCAAATTGCTGATACAATTTTGTTTTTATAGTTCAGCAATACCTGCAAATACCAAAGGCTCCGGGATGCTGTTAATAGTAACATCGTCAGTGAGATATGTCCATGGTGACACCGCTTTAATGAAAGTTTTAATGAGAATTGGATAAGAGTTGGATAAGAGTTGGAACGCCAGTTTGCGACTGCGCCCTATGACTGATCCATTTGTTCATTTATATTTATTCGCTTCAAGTTGTGTAAAAGCTCTGTCAACCTCATAACCGACGGGCGCATCAAGATTTATATGCACTTTCGCATTTCATAATAAAAATTGCATAGTTATCAAAATCAGTAACGATGAAACTCTGCGTTCAGGCTTTGAACAGTTACCCGGGTTCCGGTAAGACTCTCTGCGATTTTTATATTATCTTTTTTCACTGAGAAAAAACTCTGCCGACATTTTGGCCGATAATAATTTACTTACTATTATGTATGGACCTGACTTTCATGTTGCCATTTACAATAAAAATGAAAGATTCTGCCAACATATTTTTAGTTTTTCATATTATCTAATGGTATATTCACAGTCGAATTATGTCCAATTTGTCAAAATCGAAAATGTTATACGATATGTACGACATTTTTTGTCGAATTTGTTGGCATGATTTCTTAAAAATTTTTTAAAGACAACAATGCCCATAAAGCTCTGGTTATTCTAATCTTATTTGGCTGTAAAATATCTTCAATGCTGGCAGCTTCTTATTTTTTAATCTCTTTTGCCAACACCGTGACAACTGTATATATTAAACTTTATTTCTCAGGTCAAATAAGCAATATCATGACATGTAGTTAGATATGGCAAGCATTAAAATAAAAATCAGAATCGACTAAACATCATAATGATCATAACAGGGCATTGTTCAATGTCTCAGGTGTAATCTTTCGTTCAAAACTTATCATATGGCAAAGGTTCCGGCCTGCAGTCAGACCGGAACCTTTATCTGTAAATATTCAATCTTAACTGTTGAGATACGGGACATGATTGCATGTCATCACAGATTATAACGGGTATAACCGATATTAAGATATCTGTAAATGGCCTGCTTGACATGACCCGCTCGACATGGCCCACCCGGCAGACCTGCCCCGCTCAACATGTCCTTCGACTCACTGATTTGGAAATAGCTGATCTTTCTGTCTAATCCACATCAGCCACGTGGATATCAGGATTTTTTTCTAAAGCAAGCTCTATGACTTTTTCCGCATCAGATATGGAAAAAACCAGTCGTCTCGACATTACATCCTTAAGCATGTGAAGTGCGTATTTACTTCTGTCAGGTGACAACTCTTTATGTATTTCCCGGATATCATCAAAGCTCCACAGATCCACACGTTTAAACAGTCCCATATCGTAGGTTATCTCTATTCCTCTTTCTGTCACGGCAGTTTTTTTATTTAGAGCCATGGCTGAGAGAATCAATACTCCAACCAGAACAGTATACCATGAACTTATATATATGCCCAAGGCGATACATACTGCTCCTGCTATCAGAGCAACTATCCTCGTGGATTTTTTCATTACCTTTGTGTCTATGGGAACAAACTCTCTCATAATTATGCCTGCTTTCTTCTTGCCTCTCTTTCGGCCTTCATCTCAGCCTTTTTCTTTGCCTTTGCAGCTTTCAGCTCTGCTCCTGTCAGGCCGTCATACTCCTTATACTTGATACCTATGCCCAGATAAGTGATGACAATGGCATAAACAGGGTTGATCAGATTCATAAACGCATAAGGCATGAACTCCCAGTTGGATACTCCAAGAGTGGCTGACTGATAGGCTCCGCAGCCGTTCCATGGGATCATAGGTGACCAGAGTGTTGCTCCGTCTTCGGTAGTTCTTGAAAGGAAGCTCCTGCTGACACCTTTCTTATCAAACTCTTTTGCAAAAAGTCTTCCCGGAACCATTATGGCAAGATACTGGTCCGTAAGTATAACGTCACATATTATACCTGTCACGATAGTGGCCGCAACAAGGCCTCCAAGGCTCTTTATACGTTTTACGAATCCTCCCATGAGAGTCTCAGCGAATCCGCATTTTTCAAGTATTCCTCCATAAGCCAGCGCAAACATGATCAGGGAAATTGTCCACATCATGGAATCGATTCCGCCTCTGTTCAAAAGGGAATCAGCTACTTCACTTCCTGTTTCAGCAGAAAATCCTGTCTGTAATCCGATCATCACATCAGCAAAATGTGCTCCCTGAGCCGTTATTGCTATGATAACACCAAACGCAGCTGCCAATAAAAGTGATGGGATAGCGGGTATCCTTTTCCAAGCTGAGAAAAGGATTACCAGTACCGGCAGTATAATCCACGGTGAAATGTAAAAGTTGTCCAGTATGGCATCCTGGATGTCGGTGGCAAGATGTGGATCATATCCGTCTTTGTCTATGATTATCATTCCCAGAATCCAGTAACCAACAAGCGCCAGTCCGAAGCTGGGCATGGTAGTGGTCATCATTGCTCTTACATGGTCATACAGCGGTGTTCCTGCTGCTGCGGCTGCTACATTGGTGCTGTCTGACATGGGAGAAAGTTTATCGCCCATATACGCTCCGGAAATAACCATGCCGGCCGCAATAGGCGCATCGATACCAAGACCCATGGCCACGCCCATCAGCGCCACACCTACAGTTCCGGATGCTGTCCACGATGAACCGGTAGCCACACCTACTATTCCACAGAGCACGGCTCCGATTACAAGAAATGCTCCCGGTGAAATAAGATCCAGTCCGTAATATACCATGGCGGGCATTGTCCCAGACCATACCCATGAAGCGATAAGCATTCCGACGCACATTATTATGAGCAGCGCTTCTATGGCGCTCTTAATACTGTCCAGCGCTCCTGTGATAATGGTCTCCCAGCTGTTTCCGCACATAGCTGCCACAAGAGCAGTCACAATGCATGATAATACCAGCGGGATATGCGGGTCTGCTCCCCATACCAGCGTTCCGATAATCATGGTTACCAGAAGTACTGCCACCGGTATAAGCGCCTCCCACACTTTCGGCTTTCTCGGTTGCCTTAAAGTTTTTTCAGTCATAGCCTTTGTCCTCCATAAATATTATGATTTCTTTTGCTGCCGCCCTTACTGCCAAATAACAGTAGAACGGTCAACGTATATTTCTATATCACCGGGCAGTGCCCGATATAGACTATCTTATCAGTTCCGGTGCTTCATCTTCTATGACCGGCCTCATATCTTTCAAAGCTTCTTCAAGGACAGAAAGTCCCCACTGCACATCGGATCTTTTCATCGCGGTAGACATACAGAACATTCCGCGCTCAGCATCAAACACTCCTCGCGTCAGAAGATCCATATATAATACTCTGTTCAGATCTTCGTGGGAACCTGCCACATCTCTGTAATTTTTCACATTTTTATCTGTAAATAAGATGTTGTATATGGAGCCTTCACCGCTTATCTTCATGTTAAGACCCAGTCTTACGTATATTTTCTCTACTTCATCTCTGAAATATGACCCCAGTGTATTCACATATTCCACAGCCTCTTCGTCATACGCCTCCATAGCTGCCAGTCCCGCCGCCACAGTAACAGCATTTCCATTGAAAGTACCGGAATGATACATCTGCTTCAGTCTTGGATCATACATCTCCATGATACTGCGCTTTCCGCCAAAAGCTCCGACAGGAGTACCTCCGCCTATTATTTTACCCAATGTGGTTATATCGGGGGTTATACCGTAAAATTTCTGTGCTCCGCCTGTGGTGAGCCTTCCTGTGACCACCTCGTCAAATATAAGAACGATGCCGCAGTCCTGGGTAATCTTTCTCAGGAATCTCAAATAATCCGGATCAGGAGTTATCTGTCCTGCCGAACCCATAATAGGCTCTATGATAATACATGCCACTTCGCTTTTGTTTTTTTCTATCACACGGGCAGTTCTCTCTATATCATTGAACGGTGTAACAAGTACATCTTTAAGCGCATTGGCAGACACTCCTCTGCTTTCCGGCAGCACTCTGATCGAATCCAGTGTACCCGCTTTTTTTATATTGGGATCTACACTGGCTTCAAACACATCAGTAGTACCGTGGTATCCGCCTTCTATCTTTATTATCTTTGCCCTCCCCGTATAAGCGCGAGCTATACGCAATGCGTGCATATTGGCTTCTGTGCCCGAATTGGTGAATCTGATCAGATCTATGGACGGGAATCTTTCAGTCAAAAGTGAGGCCAGCCTTATCTGTTTCTCAAAAGGTGCTGTATATGCACTTCCTTCTGCAATCTGCCTTCTGACAGCTTCGACAACACCCTCATGACCATGGCCGTGTATCAGTGAGGTATAGTTGTTCTGAAAATCAAGAAGGCGAAAACCGTCGGCGTCATACATGTATGCTCCTTTCCCTCTCTTTATAAAATTGGGAAAAGGCATGAAAAATGTTGCCGTCCTCGTATCTCCACCGGGCATATACCTGCAGGCTTCTTTATGAAGTTTCAGGGAAGCAGGCCGTACTTCGGCATATTTCCTCTTTAATTCATTAAAGTATTTTTCTGATATTTCTCTCATACTTACCATCTCCATTTATATGAGCATGCTTTGTCTTTAATTTAATTATGCCTTACCTGTGTCTTTTTTGTCAATCTGATTTTAACTTTATAGCAATGCTTTTGCACAAGAGTCATCCTCATGTCATAAAATGGTATATGAATTTTTAGGAGGTATTTTATCTAATGGCTTCAGTTTTTTTGAGTCCTTCTACGCAGGAGTACAATATCACTACTACCGGAAAAAGTGAAGAATATTATGCCAATCTCATAGCAGATGCCATGATCCCTTATTTAAAGGTCAGCGGCATTTCTTTTGGGAGAAACGATCCATATGGAACGGTCAATACATCCATCGCCATGTCTAACGCCGGAAACTACAACCTTCATCTGGCTATACATTCCAATGCGGCGCCGGAACATCTTTCAGGCATGCTCAAAGGATCAGATGTATATTATTACAGGGACAGCACCAAGGGAAAAGCGGCTGCAGAGATATTTGCAAATAATCTGAAACTCATATATCTGGACCCGTCCGAAGTTACTGTAGTTCCCAATACTACACTGGCTGAGCTTCGCAAGACAAAAGCGCCCACCGTTCTTTTGGAACTTGCGTATCATGACAATGTTGAGGATACCCAGTGGCTTGTGAATAATATTGAACAGATAGCTAAAAACTTAGCATTATCAACAGCAGATTTTCTGGGTGTACCTTTTATAGAACCTTGATCAGGTCTTATTTTCCGGGTGTATCTTTTATAAAGCCATGATCAGGTCTTAAGGGTGGTGTGTGCATATTATAAAGTATGTGTAAGCAATGGTATACTAAGCTTTTGTCCATATGCAGGCCGAACGGCCGCTAACATTCTGTCGGGCGTACTTCCGGGCGTACTTCTTAGATATTTTATGGTTTTTATCTATGAAGATTCATCTGATTAGCGAGCTGTTTTTGAGGTCATACTTTTGCATTTCACCTCGTTTGCTCATTTGCGATCACATTCTTTTGTCCATAGAGATGTTGTCAATTTTTATCAAAATAAAATTTATGCCAACAAATTCTTGCCAATGTGATAAAAATATCGTGTAAAAACCCTTTCAAAACCCCTGACTGGTTCGCATGTTGCCATTTTCAGAATAAAAATGGATTCTGCCAACAGATTCTTAAAAATCTGTTGGCAGATTTCAATTTTATAAATTTTTTGCCAACAACCCGTTAAAAACAGTCGTTATTTATGACATATGCCCGAAATCCCAGTCAGAATGTTGGCAGACGAGCAAAAAAACAAAAAATTGCCAACATGCTGCAGCAAGTTCAGACATTAAACAATCCCGGTTTATATAATCCATAACCTGCAAGACAAATGAGGCGTATTCGTCGACACCTGAATGAATTCAGAAACAAAAGCATTCATGCAACTATGCATGACATTAAAAACAAAATCAAAAGTTTTCTTTACAATTCCGACTTTTTTCTATGAGTAACGCACCATTTATGATAAAATAAATTTATGGATAAATTACAAGACTATTTTCAGACGCTGTTTAAAGACGAGCCGCCTGTAAAGGCTGTCTTTTCGGCAAGGAGATCAAAAAAATCAGAAAATACAAAAGTGGTTCTGCGCCCTGTCATGATCTCAGGCAGAACCTTATACCAGGCCGAATACCATTACAAAAACAAGGTTATTCACCGCAACATGAGTTATGATGATGCTGCCTCATTATGCAGGCTCCTCTTAACCGATGAGTTTAAGCAGGCCAATATTTTCACGGCTTCATCGGACCTACAGATTCTTGCAGCAAAGGCTGAAGATCCCCGTATTACAAAAAAGCCCTCGGCTTTACGCTGCGCTGAAATTTCCCATGACAGAACAAAAAAATACATTATCCCTGACGGTAAGCCATGTGATTTTCTCATAAGGCTGGGGGTAATGGACAAATCCGGGAGAGTAATAAAAAAACATTACAGCAAATTCAGACAGATAAACCGCTATCTTGAAATCGTGGACGACTGCCTTCCGTATCTTCTGCAAAATAAAAAAGAGCCTCTCAGGATAATTGATTTCGGATGTGGAAAAGCCTACCTGACATTTGCAATTTATCATTATCTTAAAATAATAAAGAATCTTGATGTAAAAATAGTAGGGCTGGATCTGAAAAAAGACGTCATAGAATTCTGCAACAAGGTTGCTGATGATCTTGGTTACGACGGCCTTTCGTTCATGGTCGGTGATATAGCCGACTATACCAATGACCACGCTGACATGGTCGTAACGCTCCATGCCTGTGATACCGCTACAGACTATGCCCTTATCAACGCTGTAAAATGGAAAAGCAGTGTGATACTCAGCGTTCCATGCTGCCAGCATGAACTTTTCAGTCAGATCAGAAACGACCTTCATCAGCCTATGCTTAAACACGGAATCCTGAAAGACCGTCTTACAGAGTATCTGACCGATGGTCTGAGAGGTCTCAAGCTGGAAGAATGCGGTTACGATGTATCGATGATAGAATTTACAAGTCTCGAGCATACTTCACGGAATATAATGATAAAAGCAGTAAAAAGAACAGGCAAAACCGGAAGTATTGAAAATGATATAAAATCAAAAAAAGCCCGGAGTCAGTACGAAGCTCTCCGAGACTTTTATAATGTACATCCTGCCATTGATGTCCTTAATCCACCCGTGTGATATATGGCTCTTTAACGGCAAGTGCTTTTTTCCGGTATAAATTTCTCAAATATGGCTGAGGCTCCAAGAGCTTCAGCCTTTTTCATGTCTTCAGGATTTCTGATAGTCCACAGAAATTTAGGACCGCTATATTTTCTGAATGCCCTTTCATCCCTGTTTTCAAATCTGTATGCCACAAAATCGGGTTTGCCGGCAATATTGACCAGTAAGTTCTTCAGCAGAAATTCCTGAAACCCGTTTACTGCTCCTTCACTTTTAAGGCTCCCGGCCAGCTGGCCTCTTACCGTATCGGGGCTGTTTTTTCTGAGCCATCTTACAGCAGCCGGATTAAAAGACTCGATACAATAAAGTCCCTCATAGCCTTCAAGGGCTTTAAGAACTCTGGTGCACAGCATACCGTGGTTTTTCTCTCCTGTCTTAAGCTCAATTATCAGGGGTACTTTTCCGCCCAGCATATCAAGGACGTCTTCAAAATCAGGAATATGCTCGCTGCTTTCTTCAAGAAAGAAAGATTCTGCTTCTTTCATGGTTATTTCTTCTATAATAAGATCTTCTCCGCATGTCCGTTTAAGGCTTGAATCATGTATCACCGCCAGCCTGCCGTCCTTAGTCAGGTGCACATCCAGTTCTATGCCGAAACCTGCGGCAGCAGCCTTTGCAAAGGCTGCCATGGAATTTTCCGGTATATGTGGCTTTGAATGAAGCCCCCTGTGGGCATATCTGTAACGTAAAAGTTCTTTTGTGAGTTGTGGTTTTTCCATCATGATCCTCTCAATATAATCCTTTCGATTTCAGTCATCTACGTCGAAGGCTTCCAGTTTGCTTTTTGCCGGCATTGGCTTACTGTCTCCGTGTTTCACCATAATCATGGTCACAAAAGCAAGTGCACAGAAGACGGCAGCATACGGGAAAAGAGTCCGGTAGCCTACATGTTCAAGGAACCATCCTGAAAGTACAGGTGTAAATACCTGGGCAGCCATTGAAAACGTATAGTATGTCCCGGTGAACTTGCCGATATCGCTGCCCTTGCACATTTCCACCACCATGGGATATGAATTGACATTTATGGATGCCCATGCCACTCCTACAAGGAAAAATACTATGTTTATGGCAAAGCTGGGCTTTGTGAACAAAAATCCCGTGAAAAAGCTTGCTCCCAGCAATATGACGCCAAACAGTATCACTTTCTTTCTTCCCAGCCTGCTTGATACGATGCCTACAGGAATAAAAGATACAAGGGCACCTACTGATGCCACCATCAGCGCTCCTGCAAATGAACCGCCTTCCATTCCCCACATTTCGGAAGCATATCTGGAAAAAGCCGTGGTTACGGCATTATATGCCATGTACCAGAAAGCCACTGAGAAAAGCAGGAATACAAGGCTTCTTTTTACAGGAGCCGGTAATTTTGACTCACCTGCTTTTGTCTCTTCATCCTCTTCCTTTTCCACGCCCCATTGGATTTCAGTTTCTATCCTTTCTCTGACCATCCTGTTCTCATCCACTTTAAACAGTATGATAAGAAGCGAAATTACCATTATCACGGCTACAGCAATAAACACAGGCTCATAATCGGGAGTATCTCCTTCTCCCACCAGTACCATTATAAGTCCAAGTGCCATTATTATGCCCACTGCTCCCATCAGGTTGATGATGGCGTTTCCCTTTGACCTTAAAGGCTTGGGCGTAACATCGGGCATAAGGGATACAGCCGGCGAGCGGAATATGCTCATTGACACAAGGGTTGCAAGAAGAACCGTTATAAATAACGTAATGTTTCTTCCGTTGGCAGCTGCGGGAAGTATGAGCATGAACACCACAGACAGTACGGTTCCCACCAGTATGAAAGGAGTCCTTTTGCCTCGTTTGCTGCTGATACGGTCTGACCATGCTCCGAATACCGGAAGAAGAATCAGCGCAAAAATATTATCAAGAGCCATTATTGCTCCCGACAGCGTATCACCAATGTTGAAAAAATATTTGAGTATAAGAGGAATAATGCTGTCATAAACCTGCCAGAAAGCGCTGATAGCAAGAAATGCAAAGCCTACTAAAACGGTCTTTTTGTTGTCAAGTTTCATCTTTTAATCTCCTGTACAGTTCTTCTATATTTTCAAAGACATAATCAGGCTTTATACCTGTATCTTCTATATCCGCCATCTTTCCTTCTCCTGAAAGCACGAAGCACGTATCTATACCGGCATTTATGCCGCAGGCAATATCCGTATACAGCCTGTCACCTATCACCACAGTCTCACAGGCTCTGAAGCCGGTCTTTTTCTGTGCAAGAAAAACCATTTCCGGCCGGGGCTTTCCGATATATGTGGGCACTTTGCCTGTGGCCTTTTCTATCATTTTGCACATGCTTCCGCAATCGGGCACATAACCGAATTCTGCCGGGCATACCAGATCGGGGTTTGTTGCATAGTACCGGACATCGCTTTTGGAAAGGATCCTGCACACATCTTCCAGCTTCTTATATGTCAGTTCTCTGTCAAAGCCGCAGAGAACAGTTTTTATGTCGTCTTCCTCCTCACATGTCACGTTAAAGCCTGCCTCTGAAAAATAATCCCGCAGGGATTCTGTCCCCATTATATACATCTTTTCTTTTCTGAAAGGTTTAAGAATCTCTGCCGAGGCATCAGCCGAAGTTACAAAATCATCGGCATCAGTTATGATTCCCATGGCTTTCAGCTTGCTCACATATGCGGAAACGCTCTTTGAAGAATTATTTGTCAGGAATATATATCTGCCGCCTGTCTTTTTTATATAATGAAGGAACTCTCCGACTCCGCTGAATAATTTGTTATCTATATATATGGTGCCGTCCATGTCCAGCAGAAACAGTTTCTTTTCTTTAAGCCCCAATTTCATTTTCTCCTTTTTCTTCTGTAATGATATCAGAATATGTTCATCGGTTTTCTTCTGGCCTGTACTTCATCGGGCACAGGCTTTCTGTTCTTTCTTCTGGTGGCCCACCATGCTCTGTTGAAGCTTATTCCGATACACATGACCCATGCTAAAAACCAGAACCAGAAAAGCAGCATCACAATATTGGAAAACGAGCCGTAAAGTATATTGTAGTTGGATGAAATACTGGTATATATGCTGTAAAAATATGTCACTGCCAAAAATCCGATGGCTGCGAAAATACTGCCGGGCACTATGTCCCTGAAAGGTACTTTATGGGTGGGCAGCATATAGTAATTGTAGGAAATCATCAGAAAATACAGTGCCATGGCTACGGGCCATCTGATAAGAGCCCATGTTATGCTGGATATTTCTTCCCCTACTACTGCACCAAAAACCAGATTAAGAAGCAGTTCTCCATATACCAGCACTATCAGTGAAAACACTATTGTAAATATGGTCATAAGTATGGTTCTGACGGATCTGAGTCTGTCACGCACATACCCTTTTCCCAGCACTTTGCCGTCTGTGAGTGTATAATTTGTTACTCTGATCATGGCAAACTGAGCTCTTGATGAAGCCCACAGGGCTATGACAGCAAGGAATAGGTTATTTGCTCCTGAAGGAGTATATTCCAGCAGTGACAGCAGCTTGTCGGCTCCCTCAACTGTAATGTTTTCATCTATAAGATCTCCTATCTCATCCAGAGACAGGGAAAAAAGTCCCAGAAGCTGGGACATAAGGATAAAAATAGGTACTATGGAAAGAAAGAGGGAAAAAGCAATCTGAGCGGCTACCCCCTGATAGAACGGATCTGAAAATTGTGTCAGCATGAGCATCAGTATTTTCTTTGCTCTTATCCATTCATATTTGAGCTTTCTTTTCATATAATCACCTCTCTGCCATAAGTTCCTCCAGCTTTGCCAAAGCTTTCGCCCGATGGCTTATGGCGTTTTTTTCTTCTTCTGTGAGCTGGGCAAAAGTCCTGTCATAGCCTGCAGGAACAAACAGCGGATCGTATCCGAATCCGTTTTCTCCTGTAGGAGCACCTATTATGCGGCCTTCACATTCTCCCCTTGCCACCAGAGTTTCTCCGTCGGGGAAAATAAGTGTAATCACTGATACGAATTTTGCTTTTCTGTCATCTCCCACCTGGTTCTTAAGCAATGTGAGAAGTTTTTCATTATTCTTCTGATCATTACATTCTTCTCCTGCAAACCGGGCCGAGTACACTCCCGGAGCTCCGCCCAGATATTCCACCATAAGACCCGAATCGTCGGCTATGGTGGTTTTTCCTGTGGCCTGCATTATGGCTGATGCCTTTTTATACGAATTCTCTTCAAAAGTCTCTCCGTCTTCTTTTATCTCAAAGGGAGGAACTCCGGCATCATCTCTTGAGATGACTTTCATGCCGTATTTTGTCATTATAGCCTGTATTTCCTTTATTTTGTGAGGGTTGGACGAGGCTGCTATTATTGTTTCCATACTTTAAAATTCTCCTGTTATTTCTTTCTGTATCTGATGCAGCTGTGTGCATCCTTTTTCGGCCAGAAGAAGCAGTTCTTCAAGTTCTTCTTTTCTGAAAGGCCTTTCTTCCCCCGTGCCCTGAATCTCGATGAATTCGCCTTTATCTGTCATAACCACATTCATATCCACCATTGCCGCCGAGTCTTCTTCGTAACACAGATCAAGGATTTTCTCGTCATCAAGAATTCCCACACTTATGGCAGAAACTGCGCCTCTAAGGGGTATACGGCTGATCATCTGCTGCTGTTTCATCCATTTCATTGCTTCAGCCATTGCAACAAATGCTCCTGTTATAGAAGCGGTTCTTGTACCTCCGTCAGCCTGTATGACATCGCAATCGATCCATATGGTCCGCTCTCCCAGTTCATCCATATCAACTACTGACCTTAAAGCTCTTCCGATAAGGCGCTGTATCTCAACACTTCTTCCGTCGGTCTTGCCTCTGTCTCTCTTTTTTCTTGTTGCAGTTGAGCCCGGAAGCATGGAATACTCAGCAGTCACCCATCCCCTTCCGGTCCCGGCAAGATGACGGGCAGTCTGTTCTTCCACCGAAGCCGTACATATGACTTTGGTGTTTCCCATTTCAATAAGTACAGAACCCTGTGGGCTCATAAGATAATTATTTGTTATTTTAACAGGCCTTATCCTGTCTTTTTCTCTTCCGTCTTTTCTCATTGTCTTTACCTTCCTGTCAGTTTATTATATTATTTGCAGGCATATTTTTATACACGATACGCCTTTGTCTTATATTTTTTCTCTCACATAGTGAACACATTTATTGTACCATAGTTTAAGATTTATTTAAAGCATTTGAGCTTCTATAACTTGTTTTCATTTTTGTGGGGATATATAATATAACCAGATTATGCGAGGAGGCGATAAAGTGAAAATAGTTATTCTGGATGGTTATACGGTAAATACGGGTGATCTTTCGTGGGAAGATCTTGAAAAGATGGGCAGCCTGACCATATATGACAGGACAGCGGAATCAGAAATCATAGAGAGGATAGGTGACAGCCAGGCGGTATTCACAAGTAAATGCCGTATCACAGAAGACGTGCTCAATGCCTGTCCCGATATAAAGTTTATAGGGGTGCTGGCTACAGGCTATGATAATATCGACATAAAAGCGGCTCAAAAGCGTGGCATAGCCGTATGCAATGTTCCGGCATACTCCACAGAAGCAGTAGCCCAGCACGCTTTCGCCCTGCTGCTGGAACTGTGCAACAGAACAGGCCTTCATAACGATGCCGTTCAGTCGGGTAAATGGGCTGCATCTCCTGATTTTTCCATGGTGCTCTCACCCATGTATCAGCTCAGCGGAAAGACTATGGGC
Organism: uncultured Bacillota bacterium; assembly: GCA_949295785.1. Classification (GTDB taxonomy): domain Bacteria; phylum Bacillota; class Clostridia; order Peptostreptococcales; family Anaerovoracaceae; genus Fimisoma. Next base: position 20,140 of record CASFMJ010000035.1, read on the forward strand.
ATAATAGGATACGGTACCATAGGAAAACGTGTAGGACAGATTGCAGAAGCTTTCGGAATGACTGTTATACCATACAGCCGCAATGCTGAAGGCGCGATAAAGGCCGATGTTATTTCTCTCCATTGTCCGGCCACGCCCGAAAACAAAGGATTCATAAATAAAGAATTCATATCAAAGATGAAAGATGGCGCTTATCTCATCAACACCGCCAGAGGTGCTCTCGTCAATGAGCAGGATCTGGCAGAAGCTGTAAAAAGCGGTAAGCTGGCAGGTGCTGCTGTTGATGTTGTGTCCAAAGAACCTATAGAGGCTGATAACCCGCTGCTGGGAATAGACAATCTGATTATAACAGCTCATATGGCATGGACATCAAAAGAAGCACGTCAGGTGATATGTTCCACCTGCGGTGATAACCTCAAAGCTTTCCTCGATGGCAAAAGCCTGAACAGGGTGGTGTAAAAACCTTATCAAAATTTATCTGCTATGCAAAGGCGATCGAATGTATCTGCCTGTATATGTTTTCATGTAAAAAGTACTGCCCCGCTATACCATGGCATTCCATTGCCCGGCTTTGTGAGGCAGTATCTTTATTTTGACCATATTTAAAATGTTACGGCACAGGTGCAAAATGTATTTATCATAAACATCTGCTGCACAGACTTCTTTATACTATCTGTATTATTCCTGTTTTTTCCACATAGGCAGGAGGCTCCCGGTCCGGGTATCCTAAAGAAGCGGCTCCGTATACCGTATGATTATCCGGTATTCCCCATTCTCTCAGCAGATTCCTGACTTCAGGTTCATCACATATATCTCTTATCTGATTTATCCAGACTGAACCTATTCCCAGTGACCATGCAGCCAGAAAAATGTTTTCAAGTCCGCAGGCATTGTCTTCAGGACCCCATTTGCTGTCTCTTTCATTGGAAGATATGATAAGCACATCCGGCTTGTAAAAGTCATATTCTTCTCTGTCCGTTTTCTCTTCTATCATGGCTGCCAGCTGCTGTATCTTTTTTCTGTCTGTGATAGCTGTAAACTGCCATGTCTGTCTGTTCATACCGGACGGTGCATATATGGCCGCCTTTAGAATTGCGTCAAGGTCTTCCTTTTTAATCTTTTTTTCGGAAAAGCTTCTTACACTTCTCCTCGTCATTATGGTCTTTAATGTCTCGTTCATTTCATCATCCCCTTAACATTCTGATAAGTTTAGCCGGCTTTAGAGGTTCTCCCTTATAAAGCACCAGTGTCTTATATACCATTCCGGCGGCCAGAATTACCAGAACTGTAGCCAGAAGGGTAACCACAAGGCTTGCCGCCCCTGCCCACAGCGGTACCGTCCCAAGAAGCACCTTGGACGGAGTCAGAAGCACCGATGTAAACGGTATCCAGTCCAGTACGGACAGGGAGAATTCCCCATCCATGATGCCGCCGGCATAAAGTGTGATAAGAAAACTTGCAACAAGCACCAGAGAAAATATGGCATTGGCCGATGAAAGATCTTCTGCTTTTCCTGCCATGGCTCCGCCGATGCCGGCCAGCGCACAGTAAAGCAGCATGCCTGCCATTATCATTATAATGGTCAGTACGCAGTTTAGCGGTGAGAACATTCCTTCGGCAGCATCTCCTATCATATCAAAAACTTTTAATATAAGCATATCCGAATCCGGGTTCATCTGTCTGACTATGGCTGTGCCGGCAGCAAAACTTATGATGAGCGAAATTATCCAGCTGAAAAGCTGTATTATCCCGGTAAGGGTTATGGCCATAAGCTTGCCCATTATCACGGCTGCAGGTTTTACGGCCACCAGCATGCTTTCCATAAGCTTTGAGCTTTTCTCTGTAACCACACTGTTGGCTACGCCTTGTCCGTAAGCCAGCACGAAGAAATATATCACCATCAGGTTTATAAACGAAAATACCATCAGCAGAACCTGCTTCATGGTTTCCTCAGGATTCTGACCGGTATCGGTGTCGTCATAATACTGTGCCTGGCCTCCTGAGGCAACGCTGAGAGAATCGGCATATGCCATCAGAATGCTGTTGAAACCTTCTGCTGTATCATCTGAAATATCGCTTCTTTCGGGTAGCACTATGTTCATGGTATATTTACTGCCCTTCTGCTCTGTTATTACAAGCAGGGTACCTGTTTGTCCGGCGGCTGATTTAACCGCCTTATCCATATCGCTTCCCCAGTCTGTCACATCTGCATTTATTCCTGCCTGGCCAAGCATATCAGGCAGATAGGACATATCTGCTTTTTTGTCCCGGCTCAGATCCACCAGATAGATATCGGTTATGGAAGAAAGATCAGCATATGTTTCCACCTGCTTATTATCGCCTGTGACAGCTTCGTCAGATGACCATGCTTCAAGCCCTGCCATGGCAGCGACAGGTATTATGAGACACATAAGCGCGATCACTATGGTACTGTTCTTATACCCTTTGGTTTTTATATGCTGTATAAAAGTGAAGGAAAAAATCTTTGAAAAGCCTCTGAGCTGCTGCTTCATTTATTTTCCCTCCTTTCTGCTTACAGCCATTCCGAAGATGGCTCCCATCTTAAGTCTGCTTCCTTTATATATTATCAGGCTGTCGTATACTCTGCCCGAAAGTCTGTATATTATGAATATGCATACAGCCTGTATGAGCCATGATGATGCCAGTATACCGATACCGATGTCTCCTGTCATGTAGTATGCCGGAGCGGCAAAGCAGGACAGGAACGGACAGAGGGACATGAATACGGCAGCGCCGCTGCCCAAAGGCGCAATGATTACAGTAGCCATATAGCAGGCAAGTATTATCATGGTAGCAGCCATGTTTGCCGACTCCATGTCTTCCATGCTTGAGCATCCTGCTCCGCTCAAAGCGGCGATAAGTGACAGAGACACACATGCCAGAAGTGCCGAAAATATTATAATAAAGAATATATCAAGGCCCAAATGAAACATCTCTGAGGTTATGCCGGCCGCCTCAAGTTTTTCGCTTACAAATGAGACGTCTCTGAATATTCCCGTAATCAGATACGATGCGGCAAAAGCTGCGATGGCCGAAATTATCATGGAAAACACAAAGGTTATGACTGCCAGTATCTTTCCCAGTATCATGGCGTCGGATCTTATGCTTACCATAAGCGTCTCCACAAGTTTGGAAGTTTTTTCTTCGATTATCGCCCTTACTATATATGTGGTTGAAAATATGCATACTATCATGACTATAATGGAGTATGCGTATTGCAGGGTATATCTGGCATCAGAATCCACTGTATCACGGTTTAAGAAATCTTCCATGGTCATGACCGAAGTATAGAAAGTCGCTCCGTCCGGATTTCCGCTTCCCATGAAAAACGACAGCACCGGTATGGCAAATGCTGCAATGGCCACAAGTATGATAAAAGTGACCATATTTGCCTTGTTTTTGTAAAGCTGGGACAAGGTGAACCGGTAAACCTTCCCAAGTCCCGAAGATGTACCCTTCTTATTCATGGATCTCACCTACTTTTTCCACGAATATCTCATGCAGAGAAGGTTCTCTCAGATCAAAGGTTATGACTGTGATTCCGCTTTCCATAAGATTTTTTAAAAGTGTGTTGGCCTGCTCTTCGCCTGTAACCTTGAGCTGATACTCCATTTCCTTTTCTGAAAGAATCTTTATGCCGGCATCTTCTATGGCAGCTGCGGCATCCTGCTCAGTCTTAAGATGGAGGTTTACTCTGCCATAACTTTTCTTTATTTCGTTAAGATTGCCCTGAAGTACCGTCTTTGAACGATCCATTATGGTTATATCCGTGCAGAATTCTTCTACCGTAGCCATCTGGTGGCTGGACATAATCAGATATTTTCCGGCTTCAATCTGTTCTCTTATGATCCCTTTGAACAGGTCTGTGTTGACAGGATCCAGTCCGGAAAGGGGTTCATCCAGGATTATCAGTTCCGGATCTGATATGAGGGCTATCATAAACTGTATCTTCTGCTGATTTCCTTTTGAAAGCTGATCGGCAAGCTTGGGCTTAAATGCTTTCTTTTTCCTCGAAGAAGTGAATTTTTTCTTTTCCCCAAGAGCAGGCGCTGCTGATGCCTGTGGATATAAATATTCCTCTGCCTCAAGTCTTTTGGCCCAGTATCTGATCCTCTCCTTTGCCTCCGCCTTGGGAACTCCTCTTAAGGCCGCAAAATAAAGAAGCTGATCCATAAGAGAATATTTCGGATAAAGGCCTCTTTCTTCTGCCAGATAACCTACATTACAGTTGTCTGTGGTGAGAGGCTGTCCGTTCCACAGCACTTCTCCGCTGTCTCTTGCCAGCATGTTTAATATCATCCTTATGGTAGTGGTCTTTCCGGCGCCGTTGGTTCCAAGAAGTGCATACACTCCCGGTCCCGGCATTTCAAAGCTGAGATTGTCTACAACCACTTTGTCTCCATAGGTTTTTTTCAGATTCTTTACTATCAGACTCATTTTAATTCCTCTCCATATATATTATATATTTATTATATATCATTGATTTATATGCCGGCTCACTTGCCTGACACCGGCTATATGATATCACCTGGCTGACATCAGTTATCTGCCATCACTTACCCTTTCCCGGTTATCCGGCATCACTTAGCCGGTCTCAGATTTTCGGGCGGCATATTTTCAGATTTCTGCCGGTTGGTTTTTATGGCCTTTTGTGGTCAAATTCATAGATTGAGTTTTTCCTTTTCAAGCTTCATTGATTCTCTGCAATAGGATACTGTATTGACCATCCATATGGCTCCCACAGCCATGGCAGGCAGCGGACCATAGTCGAAAAAGAAGCTGAGAAGCAGCAGTGAAACGAATATGATGACGCATGCCATGCTTCCGGTCTTATAGGCCTTGTACGATGCTTTGTATATCTGAAACTTCTCCATTTCATCACAGCTTTCTTCCCATTTTTTCTGAAACCTCAGGTCGAAAACACTGCCTTTTTTCCCCGGGTTCATGGTCTTGATCAGATCCACAGACAGCTGCTGAAGCCGCATTCTTATGAAGTTTCCCACCACAAAGACCAAAAGAGCTATAAGGTATGTATCAAGATTGTTTTCAACATACTGCCTTATATATGTTACGACAACAGCAAAGAAGATAAATGCGGAAATATCGCAGATGCTCATATATGTCATCATTTTGGCAAGATTGCAGTCGGCATTCCTGTAAAACATATCCTGGATGTCTTCATCATCAGAATCGAGCATATTTTTGTATTCTTTCTTTCCTCTTCTATAATATATCAGAGCTGTTATTATCCCCGCAAGAATAAAAATGATGACCATATAAGGCGATACAAAATACATGAAAGCTTCCAGGAAAGATGTAATTCTTTGGGAAACCCGGGAGGCAGAATCGGTGGTGGACAAAACCCCTATGACTCCTCCCCCAAAGGCCATTACTATGAGGAAAGGTATAAAAAATCTTAAAGCCTTTCTGTTTTCTTTTTTATTAGTAGCATTGTTCATATATCTTTCTCCCCGTCTTCTTCCTCATATGAAAAAATATCCTCTACTTTCGCCCCGCATACGGCAGCTATCTTCAGCGCAAGAGTAACGGACGGTGAATAGTCGCCACGCTCTATCTGGCTTATGGTCTGCCTGGATACTCCAATCATCTTGCCGAAATCGGACTGGTTGGCATTGATCCTGGCTCTGTATTCTTTAAGCCTGTTTGTCAGCGGCATTATTTCACCTCCCCGTAGCGGGAAAGTTTATACCCCCCCCCGCAGAATTTTTGCTGCGTTTTCCTGGATGTATTTATGTGGTTCTGCTTTCCGCCGGCGGTTTTTCTATATTATGCAGGAAGCCTGTACGGCAGTTTAAAGTTGCATGCCGACGGAAGCTTAAAAGTTGCATGCCGACGGATTTTGTCGAATTGTAATTTATGATTGACGATTAAAAATCATGTACAAATTACTTATGATTATCCATAAAGTTCTGACAATTTTCTTTGTCATTTTGACAACTATAATTGTCATTTATGGTATCAGTATAGCACGGGCATATTCCCCTGTCAACGAAATGTTGCTTGATATGAAGTTTATTTTATATGTTCTGTCTTTTGAATAACGGTTCACTAGTTCCGTCTCCTCCCAGCCGATAAAGATCGTCACTTTTTTATTTATAATGGCTTAGAATTGCCATATCAGAAACTTCTCTTTTCATCTTCTTTTTATGAATCCATGGATCTGCAGCGTATTTGTGGGGGTTAGTGGGACTGCGGCTGATCGGCTGTTTTGCGACGATTCGTCGGATCTGTGACGGTTCGTCGGATCTGTGACGGTTCGTCGGATCTGTGACGGTTCGTCGGATCTGTGACGGTTCGGCTGACATACGGCTGCTCGGCTGTTCTGCGACGGCTAAGTTTAAATTTCTGAATTTGTATATGCGTCGATTTTTATTAGGCTGAGTTTTCTTATATGCCTTGTATTGATCATGTTGACATTTTTTAAAATTGTTCATATTTATGCCAACAAATTCTCTGAATTTCGGTAGTATCAGGTGATTTGCCTGCGTCGAAAAAAGTCGAAGTTGGCATAATCAAAAAAGTTAGACGATATGTACAACATCTTTTGTCGAATACGTTGGCAAAAAAATCGAAAACGATTTTTTTGCCATCAATAGCCATTTTCCGTATGTTGTTATGGTCTTTTTCAATCATAAATTCTATGAAATGTTGGCAAAAACTTGTATTTCTGAAATTTTGCCAACATCCCTATGTCAAACTGCACTGCACACTAAACTGTACCCCATAGAGCAGAACCGCAACAGCACAGAGCCACAATAGCGCAGACCCGCACAGTAAACCAAAATACCTGAAAAATTCACATCAAAAATCCGAAAGAATAAGCAGCTTAGCCCCGGATACCATAAGGCTTCAAAATGCGCCATAAGTCGGCAGGCTTTCGCAGAACAGTATCTTTCATAGAAAAAGACGTTAGTTAAATTTTTTGATAACAAAATTGGTTCTACTTTTGAAGAGCAGCATCTTTCAAAGAAAAAGATGCAGACAGCAATGAAACAAATGCTGACAAATCAAACCATATCCGCCTGCGAAGGGAATATACCTCGTATTATTCTGATGATGGCTTCCCAAATATCAGCACTTCACTTACAAAACTGTTATAAATTTACTTCCGAAATATCATAAAACTTCTGATATTATAAACCGTTATTATAGACCGTTCCGTAAATTTTTTTACCAGAAGATCCGTCTTCATGACTCATACTGCAAAAAAGAGAATCACCTGAAAGGGATTCTCGCTTTTTCTGTGTATATAATCGTATTTCTGTTTCTTAATAAATCTACAGTCCCAGAAACAGCACGGCCATGGCAAAATATATTGTCAGCGCTACTGCATCGGAAATAGACGATATAGCCGGATTAGCTATGAGAGCCGGGTCCAGATTCATTCGCTTTACGAGAAGAGGAATCATGCTCCCCAGTATTTTTGCAAAAATAACTATAAACAGCATGGCGCTGCATACTGTCAGAGCAATCATTACGCTGCATCTGTCGATAAGACATATCCTTGCAAAATTAAATGCGCTGAGAATGAGCCCTATGATAAGTCCTATCCTGGCTTCTTTCCACAGAACTTTCGGTGCGTCGGAAGGGTCAACCTCGTCCATGGCAATGCCTCGTATAATCAGGGTTGCCGCCTGGGAGCCGCTGTTTCCACCTGTTCCCATCAGCATGGGCATGTATGCCACCAGGCTGATCACCTGAGACAGTCTTGCCTCGAATCCGGTTATTATCATGCCGGTGAATATATATGCCACCATCAGTATCATGAGCCACGGAAGCCTGTTAAGGGCGTGCTGCCATACGGACACATCAAGGTAGTCCTTATCCGAGTCCTCGAAGTCGATGATACCTGCCATACGCTCGATATCTTCTGTATTTTCTTCTTCGATTACATCAAGAATGTCGTCGAAGGTTATTATGCCCACCAGCCGGTGTTCCTTATCAACTACAGGCATGGCTATGAAGCCGTATTTCTTGAACTGCTCGGCGACTTCCTCCTGATCCTCGTAGACATTTATCCACACATAATCCGTGTGCATTATATCTTTGATTCTGACATCGTCATCTGTAACCACAAGAGTGCTCAGAGATACTATGCCTATGAGTTTTCTTCCCGTATCCTTGACATAACAGGTGTAAATGGTCTCTGCATCCATTCCTTCCTTTTTTATATATGCCAGAGCCTCCCCTACAGTCATGTCTTTCTGAAGGCTGATGTAGTCCGGTGTCATAAGGCTTCCGGCGCAGGTGTCGGGATAATTGAGGAAGGTGTTTATAAGCCGTCTCTCGTCTTTGGGTGTTTTCTCCAGTATCTTATCCACCAGATTGGCGGGAAGTTCTTCGAGTATATCTATCTTGTCGTCAAAGTCCAGCTGCTGCACTATATAACTCAGTTCGGCGTCGGTGATGCCGTCGACGATCTTCAGCTGGTCGTCGGAGGGCAGATAAGAGAATACTTCCACGGAAACATCTTTGGGCAGCAGTCTGTATATGACTATGGTGGATTCAAGGATGTCCGGCTCTGCGAGCATTTCTTCAAACATTTCGGCTATATCTGCTTCGTTATGTTTTAAAAGCTCGTCTCTGGCCTTAAAATACTTTTTTTCTTCTATAAAACCGAATATTTTTTCCAGCGACTCGTCTGCCGCCTGTTCGGGTTCTTTCAGCATTGCAGGATCCAATGTGATCTCCTCCTTTCCGATCCCTGTATCCGGGATCATGGGGAGGTTTTATCTCTTGTGATGATTCCCGGAGCAAAAACAGGATTTTTTATTTTTGAATTTATTACTGTCAGGGACAGAATCCATATCTTTGACTCCTTTCTACTTTCCTTAACTATTTTATTATATATCACCTGAGGACATTTTTGCAAGGCAGAAGTTTGGCAGTATTGAGACTTGGGGAAGTTATTTTTTGCCGTTTTTGATATTTTTATTTTACAATTATTTTGCAGTTTATCTGAGAAAATTTTTGTTCAGCCACAAAAAATATCTGCAAAATTTGTTTAAAATATCTTTAAAAATCCCTTTAAATGCTCTGCCGGAAAATTCTTTAAACCGGCTTTAAATGGTCTGAAAAAAATACACAAGAATATTGTATACACGGTGTTGACATTGCCTGTGGATAGTGATAAATTGAGAATGTAAAGACTTTGTTGTATTAGTAACAAAACCATAATCTTAAAGCGAAAATGTTAAAGAGAAGAGGAGATTAACCATGGCAAACATTGTTGAGAAGTACATTGAACTTGCTAAAAAAAGAAATCCGGGCGAGCCTGAATTTCACCAGACTGTTGAAGAAGTGCTGACTTCTATCGAACCGGTCCTTGAAGCACATCCGGAATATATAGAATCCGGTCTTATCGAAAGGCTCATCGAACCTGAAAGAGGTATTTCATTCAGAGTTGTATGGACTGATGACAATGGTAAGACACATGTAAACAGAGGATACAGATATGAATTCAACAGCGCTCTGGGACCTTACAAGGGCGGCCTGAGATTTGCTCCGAACGTATATCCCGGAATCATCAAGTTCCTCGGTTTTGAACAGATTTTCAAAAACAGCCTTACAGGGCTTCCGATCGGCGGAGGCAAAGGCGGAGCTGACTTTGACCCCAACGGCAAATCCGACGCAGAGATCATGAGATTCTGCCAGGCTTTCATGACTGAGCTCTACAGACACATCGGACCCAACACAGACGTTCCGGCAGGCGACCTGGGCGTAGGCGCAAGAGAGATCGGATACCTGTTCGGTCAGTACAAGAGAATAGTAAACAGATATGAGGGAGTCCTCACCGGAAAGGGTCTTTCCTTCGGCGGACTGGCAGGAAGAACAGAAGCTACCGGATACGGTATCGTATTCTTTGCAAGAGAAATGCTGAAACACTGCGGAGAAGAGCTTAAGGGCAAGACTGTTGCAATCTCCGGTTTCGGTAACGTTACCTGGGGAACAGCCCAGAAACTCAACGAGCTGGGCGCAAAAGTAGTAACCATCTCCGGACCGGACGGATACATATATGATGAAGACGGCGTTTCCGGCGATAAGGTGGATTATCTCCTTGAACTGAGAGCTTCAGGAAAGAACATCTGCGCTCCTTATGCAGAAAAATATCCTAATGCCAAGTTCTTCCCCGGAAAGAAACCTTGGGAAGTTAAGGCTGATCTTTATATTCCTTGCGCAACTCAGAATGAAATCCATCTTGAAGATGCCAAGACAATGGTTGCCAACGGCTGCAAGTTCCTCTGCGAAGGTTCCAACATGCCTACCACCAACGAGGCTATCAGCTATCTGATGGAAAACGGCGTTATCGTAGGACCTTCAAAGGCTGCCAATGCCGGCGGAGTTGCATGCTCCTGCATCGAAATGGGACAGAACGCAGGCCACACCGTATTCTCACCTGCTCAGGTTTACGAGCAGCTTGAGACTATCATGGTCAACATTCACAAGCACGCTGCCGAAGCATGCGAAAAATACGGTCTCGGTTACAACCTGGTAGCCGGAGCCAACATCGCAGGATTCGAAAAGGTTGCAGAGGCCATGATGGCTCAGGGTCTTGTATAAGCCCATCACATCACAGGATTAAAGGGTTTTTCCTGAGAAATCTAAAATCCAAAAAGTAAACGGTAAACCACTCGTGTATTGACATAAATTAAAAAGCTGCCAGGCGTATTACTTGGCAGCATCTTTTGTTTCTTCGGTTTCT
>CASFMJ010000036.1 GCA_949295785.1 uncultured Bacillota bacterium
CCATTTTAGATTTCGACTAAAGCTATCATTTTAAGCATTAGAAAAGCCCAGCCTTCTGTTTTAGGCCGGGCTTTGTCTACGGTCTGAGAGCAGTAAAACTGCTCTTTTTTTATGAATTAAAAGAGGATAAACCAGTGCAACGGCAGCCTTTTGGCTGCCTTTAATATATATATAAAACATTGTAAGGAGGAATAAGATGGAAAAATTAAACAGTCTAAAGAAAGCTATCTCACTGTTAGTTATTTTCGCAATGCTGTTTACCTTTGTAACACCGTCTATGACAGCATTTGCCGCATCTAACATAACAGTGAGATATGATGGAGCTACCTATAGTTATGACTCATCGGGAGGCCATCCAACAGAAAATCTGCACAGTATGTTTTCATCATCCGGAACAGGCGGAATGATCTACTGTGCTGAACACGGAATACCGGCTCCCATGGGACAAACGGTAGGCGCTACTGCTACACTAACTATGAGCGAATATACAGGTCAAAATTTAAATCAGATTAAAAAAGTTCTGTATTATGGTTATGAAGGCCCAGGACAGTGGTCGGGGTTCGCCAGCAGTACATACAACGGTGTATATCAAATTTTTTCAGGAAATGCAGCATCTTCAAAGACAGAAGCGTGTGGTATATCTGTTACATCAATGGCATTAACAAAAGCATATAACGAAGCTGGTGGTTCTGGGCGAGTCTATGATGTTTCAGGCCTTTCGGCTTTTGAAAGTTATATATCATCCCAGCCTGTTCCTTCAGGCTTTACTGTATATAGGCTAAGGGGTGATTCAGGGCAGGATCTTATGACATGGGAATATAACCCTGAAGGATATTTAACGCTGCAAAAGTCGGCAGCTGAAAGTACATCATACAGCCTTTCCGGTGCTAAATACGGTGTATATTCCAACAGCAGCTTATCTGCTAACGTAGGTACGCTGACAACAGGCAGTACGGGCAAAAGTAACACCCTTACTCTTGCTCCGGGAACATATTATGTCAAAGAGACAGCTGCACCGGAGGGGTTTGATCTTGATTCAAAGACATATACGGTAAAGGTTGAATCCGGAAAGACCACAACAGTGAATTCTGTCGAGCACCTTTCCAAAGGGTTTGCAAAGGTTAAAAAGGTTGCAAGCGACCCAGCCTTACTTTCTGCTTGCAGTGAAAATTATAGCTTGGCCGGGGCGAAATACGGTGTGTACTCAAATTCATCATGTACAAACCGTGTAGCCACGCTCACTACAGACAAAAACGGTAATACTGATTCTGTGAAATTAAAAATAGGGCAGTATTGGATAAAAGAAATCGAAGCCTCTCCCGGCTTTGCTTTAGATCCAAACCCACCCTATCCGGTAACAGTAGAGAAAAATAAGACAGCAACAGTTACGTCGATCGAGCCACTGCTTACTGACCCTATGGCTATACTGCTGAAGAAAAAAGATATGGGAGGAAGTGATGGAGCAGATTCACCGTCTCTTGCCGGTGCAGAATTTACTGTAAAATATTACACAGAAATAACAGATGATGTAAAAGGACTGACCCCGGAAAGGACCTGGGTTTTTAAGACAGTTGAAAATGGTCAGATAGCATTATTAGATAATTTTAAAATTGGAGGAGATGCATTATATAAAGATAAAAATGGTCAGGCCATTGGGTTGATTGGAACATATGAAATCTATGAGTCTAAAGCTCCAGAGGGTTATGTCATAAATACTGAGCATTTCATAAGAACTTTAAAGCAGAGCGGTCAGACCCTTGTATATAATGAGCCTACTGTTCCGGAATATAGAAAAGAGTTTAGAATCAATTTCGTTAAAAATGATACAGATCTTGGCAAGAATACAGCTCAGGGGGATTCAACTCTTGCAGGGGCTAAGTACGGGTTATATAAAGACGGAGATCTGCTGAAAGAATATACAACTGATAAAAACGGTAAATTCACCACCGACTATTATACCTGCGATGACGGATTTACTTTGAAAGAACTTGCTGCACCTGAAGGATATCTACTTAATGAGACAGTATATAAAATTGACGGTACAGAGCCGGGTGAATTTACTGTAAGGTATAACAATGTGTCAGCTGAAGGTGAAGACACTGTTATTAAAGGTAAAATCGGACTGACCAAGACATACGGCGGTACGGATGATACGGTTCAATATAAGCCGGAGGCAGGAGCTGAGTTTCAGGTTTACCTGAAATCAGCGGGGTCATATGATGCGGCAGCGGAGTATGAGAAAGATGTCATCACTACAAACCGTGATGGATATGCCGAGACAAAGGATCTGCCATACGGAACATACATTGTCCATCAGACCAAAGGTCTTGAAGGACATCATCTTTCTAAAGATTTTGAAGTAGTTATTTCAGCTGATGGAGAAGTTTACCGGTACATTATGAATAATGCCATGGTAAGAGCCGATTTGAGAGTAGAAAAGGTAGATGCAGAAACCGGTAAGGTCATAACTTCATCCAGTGCTGAATTTAAAATCTGGGATGTTGATGATTCAAAGTGGGTAAGCTTTGACATAAAATATCCGCATGATTATACTCTTGACACTTTTGTTACAGATGAGAACGGGGCATTCCAGCTGCCTGAACCTCTGATGTATGGTAAGTATGAACTGGTTGAAGTCAAAGCACCGGAAGGATATGTTCTGTCTTCTGAGCCTATTCCTTTTACTGTAGATGGAAATCAGGAGGCCATATCAATTAAAGCTGAAAACATGCCGCAGAAAGGCACTATAACCATTGAAAAGACCGGAGAAATACTTGCCTCATGGACAGCTAATGATGACGGTACATACACACCGATATTTGAAATAGGCGGCCTTGCCGGAACAGAATATGAAATCTATGCTGACGGTGATGTAATAACAGGTGATGGAACCGTCAGATATACAGATGGCCAGAAAGTTGCAACAATAGTAACGGATGAAAACGGTAAGGCCGTAAGTCCTGAGCTTTACCTTGGAGATTATATCGTAAAAGAAAAGAAGGCAAGTGAAGGATATGTAATCAATAAGCAGGAATTTAAAGTAAGTCTTGAATACGGCGGTCAGGATGTAGAGCTGGTTAATGAAGATTTATCTGTAGAAAATGTACGCCAGAAAGTGGAAATATCATTTAAGAAGTCAATAGAGACAGATGATATTTATAGAGGTGAAAACATTGATGAAAAAATCAAGTTTGGCATTTTTGCCACAGAAGAAATAGTGGCCAAAGACGGCAGCAGCGTGCCGGCAGACGGTCTCATTGAGATTACAGGAATTTCAAAGGGAATAATTGAGTTTTTCACAGGTGAATATTCCGGTAAATTTGAAACAGATCTGCCCCTGGGAGCCTACTACATCAAAGAAGTTGCAACAGATGACGGATACATCCTGGATAATACTAAATATGATGTATCATTCGAGTATGCCGGACAGGAAACCGAAAAAGTTGATATCGTAGCTAATGATGGGGAACCGATAAAAAATGACCTCATCAGAGGCGACGTAATTGGCCATAAGGTCACAGAGGATGGTACAGATCTTAAAGGTTCTTTAATAGGAATTTTCTATCATGATGAAACTGAATTTACAGCTGATAATGCTATTAAGACAGACGTTTCTAATGAGAAAGGAGAGTTCTCCTTTACAGATATGCCATACGGTGAATATATAGTTAAAGAAATCGAAGCACCGCAAGGCTGCGTACTTAATGATGAAGAATATAAAGTTAATATCAGCAAGGATGGCGAAGTAATAGAAATTGAAATAATCAATGAATTTACTCGTGGAAAAATCATTGTTGAGAAAACAGGTGAGATTTTAATGTCATGGACAGAAAATGAAGATGGCACATACACACCTGTGTTTGAAGAAGGCGGCCTTGAAGGAATCAAATTTGAGGTCAGAGCAGCTGAAGATATCTTTACTCCGGACGGTGTATTGCAATATGAGCAGGGTGAGGTGGTAGATACACTCATTACAGATGATTCAGGAAAAGCAGAATCCAAAGAACTGTATCTTGGAAAATATGATGTTCAGGAAGTTGAAACAATATATGGTTATGTGCTTGATAGCACAGTACACACTGTTACACTCTCATATGCCGATCAAACACAGCCGGTGGTAGAAGAAAACCTTGACATTAAAAATAACCGTCAGAGGCTCGAAATAAGCTTCATAAAGCATATCGAAGAAGATGACACATATAATCTGAGTGCTGAAGATGCCGGCAAAAAAATATCATTTGGTATTTTTGCCGGAGAGGAAATAGTGGCCAAAGACGGCAGCAGCGTGCCGATGGGCGGTCTCATTGAGACTACGGGAATAGCTCTAAAAGAGGGTTCTGATGAATATTCCGGTGAATTTAAAACAGAAGTACCTAATGGTCTATATTATGTCAAAGAAGTAGCTTCCGATGAGCATTATATAACCAATGATGCAGTATATAACGTAGACTTTTCTTATACCAACTCTGAAGTTGAGCTGGTACATATTGATCTTAATAATGGAGAGGCGATAAAGAATGAACGTAAACGGTAAACCACTCGTGTATTGACATAAATTAAAAAGCTGCCAGGCGTATTACTTGGCAGCATCTTTTGTTTCTTCGGTTTC
>CASFMJ010000037.1 GCA_949295785.1 uncultured Bacillota bacterium
GATTGTGCTTATGCTCAATTTTTTTTAATAAAAAAGTTGAGACAACTGAATATTTTTTTCAGCCACCCCAACATTTATTATAGAGCCACAAAAGTCCCGCTAAACGGGACTTTTGTTTTGCTATTTTCATATTGTTTCTTGTAAAACAGTGGAAAAAGTAGTACAATATAATGTAAAATAAAATGCCGATACTATGTATTAAAGCACTGATTACGCTATTTATACTATCTGCATAATAAAAAATCAACAGGAAAAGAGGTAAAAACACAATGAATCAGACGGTCAAAAAAGTACTGGCTATATTGGTACTTGTTATTACAATTTTTGCCTGGTATGTCAGTATTTTTGGCATAGGTCCTATAGATTCAGCTAAAGACACTTTAAAATACGGACTGGATATTAACGGCGGAGTCTATGTGGTTATGGAAGCTCAGACAGATTTAGAAGGAGAAGAACTGAAAAATCTGATGGAACAGACAAGAGCTGTCATAGATAACCGTGTCAATCAGATGGGAGTAGCAGAATCAGCTGTTACCATAGAAGGTGAAAAAAGAATAAGAGTAGAGATACCCGGAGAAAAGGATGCAGAGCAGGCAATCGAAGCAGTAGGAAAGACAGCACAGCTTCAGTTTCTGCTGGCAGACGGAAGTCTTGTGGTGGATGGAAGCCATGTGGAGGATGCGCAGATTGCCACAGATGGCTCACAATATAAGATAGAATTAAAGTTTGACAGTGAAGGTGCAGATCTCTTTGAGGAAGGAACAAGAAAAGCGCTGAACGGAAGTGTTACGCCTGCTATTGAAGGGGTCTCGGCAAATCAGATTGCTATCGTACTTGACAATGAAATAATTGTGAACCCAAGAGTTGAGAATGTTATTACAGGAGGGCAGTGTGAGATAACAGGAGGCTATACAAAAGAAGAAGCATCCACTACAGCTGCCCTTATCAGAGGAGGAGCTCTGCCGGTTGATCTTGTGGAAGTTCAGTCTTCAGTACAGGCAGCATCCATTGGTGCTGATGCCTTGGACAAATCAATAGTTGCAGGTGCAATAGGCATTGCCATAGTATTTTTGATAATGCTTGTTTTTTATGGTCTCATTGGGTTTATAGCGGATATAGCTCTTATGCTGTATGTGGCCATGTTTATCTGGTCAATGTCTCTTTTCGATGTAGTACTCACATTACCCGGAATAGCGGCACTTATCCTTTCGATAGGTATGGCTGTAGATGCCAATGTTATAATTTTTGCAAGGATAAAAGAAGAAATATGTGCAGGCAAGAGTATAAGGGTTGCTGTTCATGCAGGATTTAAAAATGCATTGACTACGGTTCTGGATGCTCAGATAACAACTCTTATAGCAGCAGTAGTTCTCTACGAAGTCGGAACAACATCAGTTAAAGGATTTGCTCTTACACTGATGATCGGTATAGTAATAAGTATATTCACTGCCGTAATAATAACTCAGCTTTTTATCTCGCTTCTTGCAGAAAGCAAAAGATTTTCAAAGAATAAATATTTCGGAGTCAATGAAGATGGAACACCTAAGCAGTTTATAAATAAATCTTTTTCTTTCATGAAAAACAGAAAGATATTTTATTGCATAAGCGCTGCTGTAATAATACTGGGCTTTGCCTTCACCTTTGCAAAAGGGCTCAATTACGGAATAGATTTTACCGGAGGCACCATGATTCAGATGGATATGCACAAGCAGGTGGATATCTCTGAAGTTGAAGATGCTCTTTCGGAATATGATCTCGATCTTTCAATAATATATGCAGGCGAAAATAATGAGCAGATAGTAATAAAAACAATAGAGTCTCTCGACAATGAAAAAAGAGCAGAAATAACTGATGTTCTGGGAGAAAAATTCGATGTGACAGAAGAAGATGTCCTTGCATCAGAACAGTTTGGACCTTCTGTGGGTGACGAGCTGAAAGTTAACGCATTGAAAGCTGTGCTTATTGCTTCCGTGGGAATGCTCATATATATTATTTTCAGATTCAAGTCATGGAAATATGGTTTCTCAGCTATCGCGGGAGTGGTTCACGATGTGCTGATGGTCATTGCTTTTTATGGAATTTTCGGATTCACTGTAAATAACCCGTTCATTGCGGCCATACTTACACTGGTAGGATATTCAATAAATGATACTATAGTTATCTTTGACAGGATAAGAGAAAACAGATCGTTATACAGAAAAGAAGGTGTTGAGCTGAATATTGACAGAAGTATCAACAGTACTTTAAACAGGACTATAATGACTTCTCTCACAACTTTGGTGGTTATGATCCCGCTCTGTATTCTTGTATCATCATCAATAAGAGAATTCATTATTCCTTTGATGGTCGGAGTCGTTGTCGGATGCTACTCATCCATATTTGTATGCAGCCCTCTGTATTATGACCTTTCCAAAGGAAGCGAAGAATCAAAATATACCAGACAGATAAGAGAAAACAATAAGAACAATAATAAAAATAAAAATAATAATAAAAATAATGATGATCAGAAAAAAATTGAACTGAAGAACGAACAGAAGAACAATAATAAAAATAATAATAAGAAGAACAGAAACAAAAATAAGAAGAACAGGTAAATCAATTCGTCACAGGAGTTTTATTTGATGGAAAGCAGAAAGGAATTTTTACAGGAAATACTGAATATAAACTCTAAATACGACACCGAACTGATAGGAAAAGCTTACGACAAGGGAAGACTGCTCCATGAAGGTCAGCTGAGAAAAAGCGGTGAACCATATTTTATTCATCCGATAAATGTGGCAATAATACTGGCTCAGCTGGGAATGGATGAGGCAACTATCATCGGCGGGCTTTTGCATGATGTTGTTGAAGATACCGAATATACAAGAGAAGAACTTGTAGCGGATTTTGGGGAGGAAATCGCGCTTTTGGTAGATGGAGTCACAAAACTCGGCACTATCAAATTTGAATCTAAAGAAGAGATTCAGGCAGAGAATTTTCGTAAGATGTTTCTTGCCATGTCGAAAGACATAAGAGTCCTGATAATAAAACTCGCCGACAGGCTTCATAATATGAGAACCATAGAATTCATGAAGCCTGAGAAAATAGAAGAAAAGTGTAAGGAAACCCTTGAGATTTATGCACCTTTAGCCAGCAGGCTGGGTATATCCACTGTTAAATTTGAACTTGAGGATATAGCGCTTAAATACCTGCATCCTGACGAATTTAAGGATCTTCAGGAAAAAGTAAGCCTGAGGAGGTCACAGAGAGAAGAAACAATAAATACGGTAATAGGTGAGATAAAAGAATCCCTTGACGACATGGATCTGAAATACGAAATATATGGAAGAGCCAAACATTTTTACAGTATCTATAAAAAAATGAAATTCCAGAAGAAACAGATCGATGAGATCTTTGACCTGATTGCAGTGCGTATAATTGTGGATACAGTAAAAGACTGCTATGCAGTTCTTGGCATAGTTCATACGATGTGGAAACCTATACCGGGAAGATTCAAGGATTATATCGCAATGCCGAAACCTAATATGTATCAGTCGCTGCATACTACTGTGATAGGTGATAACGGCGAGCCCTTTGAAATACAGATAAGGACTCATGAGATGCATGAGGTTGCGGAATATGGTATTGCTGCCCACTGGAAATACAAGGAAGGGGATACTTCAGGAAAGGCATCCACTGATGATATCAAACTGGCATGGCTGAGACAATCACTGGAATGGCAGAAGGATATAAATGATCCGAAAATATTTCTTGAAACCATGAAAATGGATCTGTTTGCAACCCAGGTATTTGTTTTCACTCCACGGGGTGATGTTATAGAACTTCCTGCAGGCTCAACACCTCTTGACTTTGCCTTCAAGATACATTCTGCCATAGGCTGCAAGTGTGTCGGTGCAAAAGTTAACGGTAAAATGGTTACTATCGACCACACCCTGCAAAATGGTGATATAGTCGAAATTGTAACATCGGCCAATTCCAGCGGACCGAGTGTTGACTGGCTCAAGATTGCAAAAAGTTCAAACGCAAGAAATAAAATAAGAAGCTGGCTGAAAAAAGAAAATAAATCCGACAGTATAGATAAAGGCAAAGATCTTCTTGACAAATCTATACGTAAAAAGGGATATGATCCGGCTTTATGTGCAAAGACAGCATATATCAACAGGGCAATGAAAGCCATGAATTTTGCCAGCACTGACGAAGGATATGCTCAGCTGGCAGGCGGTGGATCTCTGATGAGCAAATTCTGCAATTTACTTTTTTCATATTATAATGAAGATAATAAAATTGCAGAAAAAACAGACGAAAGTGTTCTGGAAGACATCAAAGCCGCTGAGGCAAAACGCCAGAAACTCGAGAATCGCAAGAAAGACAGTCCCGGCGTAATTGTAAAAGGCACAGACAATCTTATGATAAAACTGGCCCGTTGCTGTAATCCCGTACCGGGAGATGATATTGTAGGCTTTATCACTAAAGGAAGGGGGATATCCGTTCATCGCAAGGACTGTTCCAATGTAACAAATCTTCCCGAACAGGAAAAAGCCAGGTTCATAGAAGTAGAGTGGGAAGATCTTAAAGCAGGCAAATCCTACGATGCGGAGATATGCATAATCGGAAGTGACAGAAAGGGCATACTTTCCGACATATCAAGAGCCTGTGAAGATATGGATATACATCTTTCCGGCGTCAACGCAAAGGCAGGAAGAGACGGGAGTCTGACAATGTCAGTGATTCTTTCCATATCAAGTACACAGGAAATGCAGAAAGTGCTGAGAAATTTAAGAAATATTGAAGGAGTGACTCAGGTATACAG
Organism: uncultured Bacillota bacterium; assembly: GCA_949295785.1. Lineage (GTDB taxonomy): Bacteria > Bacillota > Clostridia > Peptostreptococcales > Anaerovoracaceae > Fimisoma. Next base: position 4,811 of record CASFMJ010000037.1, read on the forward strand.
AGCCAAAGCATAGGTGAAAAATGAGAGCAGTAGTACAAAGAGTAAAAGAATCGGATGTGACTGTAGAAGATAAGATTACAGGTTCCATAGGACATGGACTTACAGTCCTTCTGGGAGTTGAAGAGGGCGACAGTGAGGACGATGCACGATATATGGCTGATAAAATATCCGGGCTCAGAATTTTTGAAGACAATGAGGGAAAGATGAATCTTTCGGTGGTAGACGTGGGCGGCAGTATTCTTGCTATATCCCAGTTCACTCTTCTTGGTGATGTCAGAAAGGGAAAACGTCCAAGCTTTTCATCCGCGGCAAGACCTGATGAAGCTGACAGACTTTACAGACGTTTTATCGACTTTGTGAAAGAAGGCGGTATTAAGGTGGAGGAAGGCATTTTCAGAGCAGAAATGCTTGTAAGGATATATAATGACGGACCAGTAACCATATTATTAGACAGCAGAAAAACCTTTTAGGAGATTAAAGATGAAAGTAAAGCATTATTTGACCGGACCGCTTCAGGTCAACACATATCTGGCATTTGATGAAAAAACCAAGAAAGGATTTATAGTAGATCCGGGCGGCTATGAGAGCAGGATAACTGATGATGCCGAAAAAGAACATATTGAAATAATGTATATAATACTCACCCACGGTCACGGTGATCATATCGGAGGAGTAGCAAGGTTCAGACAGGATTTCCCAAATGCTGACGTTGTGGCTTATATTGATGAAAAGGAAATGCTTTCAGATCCCGCTTTAAACAGTTCTTCCGAAATGTTCGGCCATCCGGTCACGGTAGAACCGGATATATGGGTAACTGATAACAAGGAGCTTCAGGCAGGCGAACTTAAGCTGACTTTCCTCCATACCCCGGGACATACAAAAGGAGGTATGTGCATATACGCTGACGGCTGTATTTTCAGCGGCGACACCCTTTTCCGCTATTCAATAGGAAGAACAGATTTTTATGGAGGAGATTACAGGATAATCAAGAATTCAATCAAAGACAGGCTCTATGTATTTCCTGATGATACGGTGGTATTACCGGGACATATGGGAGCTACCACAATAGGAGAAGAAAAAAGGGGTAATCCTTTTGTATAACATAATAATTGACGGCATAACTGACAAATATGAATATAACGAGCTTATAAAGATCTTTTTAAAGCCGGAGGAATATACGCTTTTTACTGAAACCGAATATGATGTTTCTTTAGAACATGAGGGAGTAACAATAGAATTCAATGGGGAGAGATTTGCCCATAAAGATCATATAAAAAGAGAAATATATAAAGGCCTTTCCCTGATAACCGGCAAAACTCCACCGTGGGGAATACTCACAGGAGTAAGGCCTGTTAAGCTTGCAAGGGAGATATGTGAAAAAAACGGCAGCATCGAACAGACAAAAAAGAAGCTTGTTGATTTTTATCTTTTAAGTGAAGAAAAAGCCCGGCTGCTGATTGATATATATAGATACCAGTCGCAGTTTGCACTAAAACCAGAGGATAAAACGGCAGGACTATATATAGGTATTCCATTTTGTCCTACCCGCTGTTTATATTGTTCATTTACATCAAATCAGCAAGGAGAAGAAGAAATAGAACGATACTTAGATGCGCTCCTTGATGAAATCGGATATGCCGGAAGAAAAATGAAAGAATCCGGAGAAAAAGTCGAGACGGTATATATCGGAGGAGGAACTCCAACCACTCTTTCAGCGTATCAGATAGACAGACTTCTTTCAAGAATAGAGACTTCGTTTGACTTATCCTGTTTAAAAGAATTTACTGTAGAGGCAGGAAGACCGGATACTGTTACAGAGGAAAAACTCAAGGTTATTTCAGATTATGGCATTAAAAGGATAAGTATCAATCCTCAGACTATGAAAGACCACACACTCAAGCTGATAGGACGTTCCCACACATGTGATGATATAATAAAAGCGTTTGATATTGCAAATAAGACCGATAAATTTATCATAAATGCTGATATTATCGCAGGCCTTCCTGAAGAGACACCGGAAGATTTTGAGAATACCGTAAGAAAAGTAATTGATCTCGGTCCTGAAAATATAACGGTACATACATTGGCAGTAAAAAGAGCATCAAGGCTTATGGACTCTGATGCCGCATACCATTATAAACAGTCTCAGACGGTAGAAAAAATGCTTGAGATATCCCGCACGTTATTGAGTGAAGCCGGCTACAGGCCATATTATCTTTATCGTCAGAAACATATGGCCGGTGCAATGGAGAATGTAGGCTACTGCAGGAATGATAAGCCGTGTATATATAATATAAGAATAATGGACGAAAACCAAAGCATTCTTGCCCTTGGCGCCGGTGCCATAAGCAAAAGATTTTATGCTGATGAAAACAGGCTGGAAAGAGTGCCAAATGTTTCCAATTACAGTATATATATAGAACGACTGGAAGAAATGAAAGATAGAAAAGAAAAAAAATTTTTTGAGGAGGTATAGGGGAAGTGTTGACCAACGCACCAAAAGGAACAAAAGATTTACTACCCGCCCAGGCATATAAATGGCATTATGTCGAGAAAAAATTTGCTGATATATGCAAAAGATACGGTTTTAAAGAAATCAGGACACCGATGTTTGAGCATACAGAAGTATTTGCCAGAGGTATAGGTGATACTACAGACGTAGTGCAGAAAGAGATGTATACCTTCAATGATCACGGAAACAGGAGCATCACCCTGAAACCGGAGGGTACATCCGGAGCAGTCAGGGCATTTATAGAACACAAACAGTATGCTGAAGTTCAGCCTACAAAATATTATTATGACACAGACTGTTTCAGATATGAAAAGCCTCAGTCAGGCAGGTTAAGACATTTTCATCAGTTCGGTATAGAGGTATTCGGAACTCCCAATATGCTGGCTGATGCAGAGGTTATCTGTCTTGCCAATGATTTTCTCAACGATCTTGGCATAACTCAGATACAGCTCAGGATAAACAGTGTAGGCTGCCCCCAGTGCAGGAAAAAACACAGAGAAGCGTTAAAAGAATTCTTAAAACCAAGATATGACGAACTCTGCAATACATGTAAAGACAGATTTGACAGAAATCCTATGAGAATACTGGACTGCAAGTCAGAAATTTGTCAGGATATAGTAAAAGATGCTCCCAGAATGCTGGATTATCTGTGTGACGACTGTAGAGATGCCTTTGATGAGCTGAAAGAAAATCTCACTGCCATGGGCATAGAATATACAGTTGATCCTAATATAGTAAGAGGACTGGATTATTATACCAAAACAGCCTTTGAATTTGTAACAACCAGTATAGGTGCACAGGGCACAGTATGCGGAGGAGGAAGATACGATCACCTTATAGAAGAATTAGGCGGTCCTCCAATTCCGGGAGTGGGATTCGGCCTTGGCATAGAAAGACTCCTGATGCTGATGGAGGCATGCGGAGCAGATTTTCCTGAAGATGACAGTACAGATGTTTTCATCGCTGTAATGGGTGATAGGGCAAAAGCCTTTGGTCTTAAACTCTGCAGAGAGATGAGACAGAAAGGCATAACAGCAGAGATGGATACTCTTGCCCGGAATATCAAGGGTCAGTTTAAATATGCTGACAGACTTAATGCCAGATATACACTTGTAATAGGTGAAAATGAGCTGGAAAAAGGCGTTGTTTCTTTAAAAGACATGAAAAACTCACAGCAGAGAGAAATCAAAATAGATGATATTTATAAAGAAGTAATGAAATAGGAGAGAAAGTATAGCGATGAGCACTTTATTTAAGAGGACCCATATGTGTGGCTGTCTGGATATAAAAGATGCGGGACAGAGAGTCATTCTCAACGGATGGGTTGCCAAACGGAGAAATCTGGGCGGGCTTATTTTTGTCGATCTGAGAGACAAAACCGGTATTGTCCAGGTCACTTTCGATGATAAAATACCGGAAGAACTTTTTAAAAAAGCTGACAGCCTGAGAAGTGAATATGTAATCGGTATCAAAGGAGAAGTCAGAGAAAGAACGGCTAAGAATGCCAATCTTTCAACGGGCGAAATAGAAGTTTTTGCAGATGACCTTGTAATATACTCTCAGGCAGATACTCCACCTATCTATGTAAAAGATGACGATAACGTAGACGACAACCTGAGACTCAAGTACAGATATCTTGATCTCAGAAAGCTTAAAATGCAGAGAAATCTCACATTCAGACACAGAGTCACCAAACTTGCCAGAGATTATTTTGACCAGCAGGGTTTTACCGAAGTAGAAACACCTATGCTGATAAAGTCCACTCCTGAGGGCGCCAGAGATTATATTGTGCCCAGCAGAGTGTATCCCGGTTCGTTCTATGCTCTGCCTCAGTCACCTCAGCTTTTCAAGCAGCTTCTCATGGTGGGAGGAACCGACAGATACATGCAGATAGTCAAATGTTTCAGAGATGAGGATCTAAGGGCAGACAGACAGCCCGAATTCACACAGATAGACCTGGAAATGTCTTTTGTGGATACGGACGATGTGATAAATGTTCAGGAGGGATTTCTCAAGAAACTTTTTAAGGAACTGCTGGATGTTGATATCAGTACTCCACTTCCAAGAATCACATGGCATGAGGCTATGGAAAGATACGGTTCAGACAAGCCGGATACAAGATTCGGATTCGAACTGAAAAAACTGGATGATGTGGTATCCGGCTGTGATTTCAAGGTCTTTACCGATGCCTTGAACGCCGGAGGGACAGTAAGAGGTATATGTATAGACGGCGGAAGTTCATTCTTCAGCAGAAAAGACATAGACAAGCTTACAGAAGCTGTAAGAAGTTATGGAGCAAAAGGTCTGGTATGGATAAGAGTCAACGGTCAGGAATATAATTCATCGGTGAATAAATTTTTCAGTCAGAAGCAGCTTTCAGACATAGCAGAGGTTTTCAGTGCAAAAGACGGAGATCTCATACTGATTGTTTCTGATAAAAGCAAGGTTGTATTTGACAGCCTGGGATTCCTCAGAAGAGAAATTGCAGGCAGAATGGGGCTTCTTGACGACAAGCAGTACAATCTGCTGTGGGTTGTTGATTTTCCTCTGTTTGAAAAAGATGACGAGACAGGCAAGTTAAAAGCTATGCATCATCCATTTACTTCACCTAAAGCTGAGCAGATAAATCTCCTTGATTCTGATCCTGAAAAAGTCAATGCGGATGCATATGATATCGTTCTCAACGGAGTAGAACTGGGAGGGGGTTCCATAAGAATACATGACAGAGACCTTCAGGCAAAGATGTTTGAGGTTCTTGGACTTACTCCCGAAGAATGCGAAGAAAAATTCGGATTCCTTATTGAAGCTTTCAAGTATGGAGCTCCGCCTCACGGAGGACTTGCATATGGCCTTGACAGGCTGGTTATGCTGCTTCTTGGAGAGCCTTCAATAAGAGAAGTAATGGCATTTCCGAAGAACCAGAATGCTCAGTGTCTTGTAAGTGATGCACCGGCGCCTGTGGATGATGAGCAGCTTACTGAACTTGGCGTAAGAGTGGATAAATAACTCACAGCATAAACTTGTATGACGGAGGTCATTGCATATGCCTAAGATTTGCTCTAATTGCGGGAAAAAAATAAAATTCACGGAAAACTCTTATTCTCTTGTGTATTCTGACGGATGTTTCTGCGAAGAATGCAGCCCAAAGATCAGGAAGCTTCTTCATGATGCTTACATGATGAATGAAAAAAACGGAATGCAGGTAAAAGAAAAATTTCAGAACCAGCTGGACTCTTCATCCTATAGCAACGAGACAAAAGAACTTCTTGAACGTGAATTCAGAAACATCTATGCAGAAAATTTCAGATCATCCAAGAAATACAGAACCTTCAAGGCATCCTTTGAAACATGCCGCAAAGCTGTCATTGATGCGGGATATGGAAAAATAAGAAGCATGGAAGAATCCGGAACAGTGAATACGGGTGCAGCCAGAACGGAAACATTGTTATTTGAAAATCTTTTGATCACTACCATGAATCTTATTTTATGCGTGACCATATCGGAGTGTCAAGATAAGACATCAGTCATCGTTATGGAATCGGGGACAACCTATTCTATGACTGAAAAATTCTGGGCTGCATTCTTTAAAAAAACTCCGCATCTTGCGGATCTGGAAATAACAGATTTTGCTTTTACGGGTGAAGATGACACAAGTCAGGATTTAAGACAGGGTAAAAAACGGATAGGCATACTTGGAGGGACATTTGATCCGGTTCATCTGGCTCATGTGGCCTTAGGAAAGGCTGCTATCAAAGAAGCAGAACTAGATAAACTTATTGTTATGCCGGCACGGATGCAGCCCTTTAAGCAGGGCGTCAAGGTGGCTGATGACATACACAGAAAAAACATGGTAAAGATTGCCTTTGACGGAAATGATAAAGTTGAGGTATCTGACTATGAGATGAACAGAGGCTCTCTGTCATATACCATAAAGACTCTTGAGCATATTAAAGAAATATATCCTGACCATGAGATATTCTTCATTTCCGGTACTGATTCTTTTATGGAAATTGACACGTGGTATAGAGGAAAAGATATACTCGGGTCATTTTCATTGGCAGTCTGCGCAAGACCCGGTTACAGCGAAGATCAGCTATGGGATAAGATAAAAGAGTATGAAGAAAAATACGGTACAGAAGTGGTGATGATAAAGGAAAAGATGCCGTCTGTATCATCAACACTTGTCAGAAAATTGCTTTCAGAGGGAAAACCGGTTACAGATCTGGTTCCTGAGCAGGTTGAAAGGTATATAATGTCAAATGGACTCTATAAATAAAATAGAAACATATATAGATAAAAACTTTTCTGAGAAAAGAAGAGTTCATACTTACGGAGTGAGAAAAACGGCTCTTCACCTTGCAGAAAAATACGGCTGCGATACTGCAAAGACCGAGATGGCAGCACTTCTGCATGACTTATACAGAGGTGTGGCAGCGGAAGTCCTGAATTATCATGTCAGACATCTTGGCCTTGATCCTTCATATATCGACAGACCGAATCTTGCTCACGGACCGGTTGCGGCAGAGATGATACAGCGAGATTTCGGAGTAAAAGACAAAGAAATAATAGATGCTGTCAGATATCATACTACAGGACGTGCTGAAATGACTCTGCTTGATAAGATTATATATATAGCGGACGCCATTGAGCCTGCCAGGAGTTATCCGGGTGTTGAAGATCTTAGAGAAATGGCGGAGCAAGACCTTGACAGAGCATGTCTTTTATCACTGAAAAAAACTATAGATTATGTTACTTCCGAAGGAAATTTTCTTGATCGCCGAACTGTAAGCGCCAAGGAGTACCTGGAAGAAATGATAGAAAAAAAGGAGAGAACAGATGACAAATAAAGAATACGCCCTTTTGGCTGCAAAGGTTCTGTCTGATAAAAAGGCCCGGGACATCGTAATAATAGATATCCAGGAAAAAGCCACCTTTGCTGACTATTTCGTCATATGCTCGGGAAGTTCCGAAAGACAGGTTCTTTCTCTTGCAGATGACGTGGAAGAACTCTTTATGGAAAATAATCTTCCTGTAAGATCTGTAGAGGGCAAACATGGCTCCGGATGGCTGCTTATGGATTTCGGAGATATAATAGTGAACATATTTACTGATGAAATGAGGGAAAGATACGGCATCGAAAAGGTATGGGGAGACTGCCGATTCATTGAAGTGGAGGAATAGACCGAAAAATGAAAGAGAAATACAATTTTAAAGAAATCGAGAAAAAATGGCAAAAATACTGGGAAGAAAATGATTGCTTCCGTACAGAAGAAGACGAAAACAAGAAAAAATATTACTGCCTCGAGATGTTTCCATACCCTTCAGGAAAACTTCATATGGGACATGTAAGAAACTATTCCATAGGAGACGTTGTAGCAAGATTTAAAAAGATGGACGGATATAATGTGCTTCATCCAATGGGATGGGATTCTTTCGGACTTCCTGCAGAAAATGCTGCAATAAAACATGGTATACATCCCAGTATATGGACATGGGACAATATTTCTGAGATGCGCAGCCAGCTCAAGGAGCTGGGACTTTCCTACGACTGGAACAGAGAAGTAGCTACATGTCATCCTGATTATTACAAATGGATGCAGTGGATATTCATACAGTTCTACAAGAGAGGTCTTGCTTATAAAAAAGAAAATCCTGTAAACTGGTGTCCCAGCTGTCAGACGGTTCTTGCCAATGAGCAGGTGGTAGACGGCTGCTGTGAAAGATGTAAAACTCCTGTGGGAAAAAAGAATCTTTCTCAGTGGTATCTCAAAATAACCGATTATGCTGAAAGACTCCTTGACAATCTCGATAAGCTTCCCGGATGGCCAAATAAAGTCAAAGTGATGCAGAAAAACTGGATAGGAAAATCCGTAGGTGCAGAAGTAGACTTCAGGATAAAAGACAGAGAAGAGATTCTTACTGTATTCACTACAAGGGTAGATACCATATACGGAACAACATATATGGTACTTGCACCTGAATATCCGGCAGTAATGGATATGGTCAGAGGAACTGAGTATGAAAAGCCTGTTCTTGATTATATTGAAAAAGTAGAGCATATGAACGATATCGAAAGAACCTCCACAACAAATGAAAAAACGGGTGTGTTCATCGGTCAGTATGCCATCAATCCTTTTACAGAAAAAGAAATACCGATTTATATTTCCGATTATGTTCTTATGGGCTACGGTACCGGAGCCGTAATGGGTGTTCCTGCCCATGACCAGAGAGACTTCGAATTTGCCACAAAATTCGGACTGGATATAATCCCGGTGGTAGATCCCGGTGATCCTGATATTGATCTTTCAAACCTTAAAGCAGCCTGCGCTGCAGAAGGTAAACTGATAAATTCAGGCAAGTTCAACGGGATGAATAACAGAGTCGCCATAGATGAATTTATAAAGCTTGTTGAAGAAAAAGGAATAGGTAAAAAGACTGTCAATTACAGGCTTCGTGACTGGCTTATTTCAAGGCAGAGATACTGGGGAACACCCATACCTATGATATATTGTGAAGAATGCGGATGGGTCCCTGAAAAGGAAGAGAATCTTCCGGTTCTTCTTCCCACTGATGTGGAGTTTACCGGCAAGGGAGAATCTCCCCTTACTACTTCCAAGACTTTTGGAGATGTCAAGTGTCCTGTATGCGGCAGACCGGCAAGAAGAGAAATGGATACAATGGACACATTCCTGGACTCTTCGTGGTATTTCCTGAGATACTGCGATCCTAAAAATGAAAACGCCCCGTTCTCACCCGAGAAGGCGGCTTACTGGATGAATGTGGATCAGTATATAGGCGGCGTTGAGCATGCTATACTTCATCTGATGTATGCAAGATTCTTCCAGATGGCATTTTATGATATGGGTCTCGTAAAAGATGAGGAGCCGTTCCGCAATCTGCTCACTCAGGGCATGGTAAACAAGGATGGAAAGAAAATGAGTAAATCCTTGGGTAATGTTGTCAGCCCTGAAGAGATAATAGACAAATACGGCGCCGATACCGCAAGACTGTTTATATTGTTTGCTGCTCCACCCGACAGAGAGCTGGACTGGTCAGACAAGGGAGTTGAGGGAAGTTACAGATTCCTCAACAGAGTATACAGACTTGTATATGAGATAAAAGAAAAATATCCTGATGTACCTGATGCTTTTGAAATAAAGACTGAGGCGGATAAATCACTCAATTACTCACTGAATTATTCCATAAAAAAAGTAAGTGAGGACGTAGGTGGCAGATTCAACTTTAACACAGCTATCAGTTCTGTTATGGAACTGGTAAATGAAATGTACAGATATAAGGAGAGAGATGATGTGAATGTTGGACTTCTCGGAAAGGCTACAAAAGATCTTATTCTGATGCTTTCTCCATTTGTACCTCATATCTGCGAAGAAATGTGGCAGCACATAGGCCAGACTGAGTCCGTTACATCCATGCGCTGGCCGGAATATGATGAGAGCGCTCTTGTGAAGGATACGGTAGAAATTGTTCTCCAGATAAACGGAAAAGTAAAAGAAAAGCTTATGGTAGATGCCGCAGCAGACAGGCAGCAGCTTGAGAAGATAGCTTTGGAAAATGATAAGATCAAGAGATTATTGGACGGAAAGTCAGTTGTCAAAGTGGTAGCGGTACCGGGCAGACTGATAAATATCGTAGTAAAATAAAAATTTAATATAAGCCAACAGTTATCTTCTCATACTATTTTAGAAGAAAAGAAAAAGGACGGAATAAAATTTATGAGAAGAAAAATAACAAAACCGGGGAAAACGATTCCGCGGCTCAAGGTGATACCCATAGGAGGACTCAATGAGATCGGAAAAAATATGACCCTCCTTGAATGTAACGGTCAGATACTGATAATCGACTGCGGGCTCAGTTTTCCGGAAGATGAAATGTACGGCATAGATATAGTGATTCCTGATTTCACTTATCTTGAAGAAAACAGGGAAAAAATAGTGGGAATGATCATCACCCACGGTCACGAGGACCATATAGGAGCAATACCTTATCTGCTCAAAAAGATAAAACTGCCGATCTACGGAACAAGGCTCACATTGGGACTTGTAGAAAACAAACTTAAAGAGCACCGTATAAAAGGTGATCTGAGAACCATAAAAGCCGGTGACAAGATAAAACTGGGATGCTTTATGATAGAAACTTTAAGAACCACTCATTCTATCGCTGATGCCATATGTCTTGCCATAGACACACCTGCCGGAATGGTGTTTCACTCGGGCGATTTCAAGATAGACTACACTCCTATTGACGGGGAACCTATAGATTTCTGCAGACTGGCCGAAATAGGGAAAAAGGGTGTCACACTGATGCTATGTGACAGTACCAACGTTTTAAGACCGGGATTCACTGCTTCTGAAAAAGTGGTAGGAGAAACTATAGAGAATATTTTCAGAACGGCAAAGAACAGAATAATAATTGCCACATTTTCTTCAAATGTGCACAGAGTGCAGAAAATAATTGAGAATGCAGTTAAGCTGGGCAGAAAGGTTGCTATTTCTGGACGAAGCATGGAAAATGTGGTAACACTTGCCATAGAACTGGGATACCTTAACATTCCGGCAGGAACACTGGTGGATCTGAAAAAAATAAAAAATATCCCTGATGATAAGCTGGTCATAATAACTACAGGAAGTCAGGGAGAACCAATGTCGGCTCTTTCCAGGATTGCTACGGGAGAGCATAAGGCCATAAAGCTGAAAAAAGGTGACATGGTGGTATTATCGTCTACACCGGTGCCCGGAAACGAAAAGACTGTCTCCAATGTTGTGAACAAACTTTTTGAAAAAGGAGCAGAGGTTATATATTCTGACATTGCTGATATCCATGTTTCGGGTCATGCATGTCAGGAGGAACTGAAACTTCTTCATTCTCTGATAAAACCTAAGTTCTTTATGCCGGTTCACGGAGAGTACAGACATCTTATACGCCATGAAAAGCTGGCTGAAGGTCTGGGAATGAAAAAGGATCATATTTTTATCCTTGAAAACGGCGAGATACTTGATGTTACAAAACGCAGCACACGTATATCAAAAGAAAAAGTAGAAGCCGATGCCATTCTTGTAGACGGTCTTGGTGTAGGGGATGTAGGAAATATAGTGCTCCGTGACAGAAAGATGCTTTCTGAGTCCGGACTTATAATAGTGGTGGCAGCCATTGAAAAAGAAAGCCAGCTGGTAGTATCAGGACCGGATATAATTTCGAGAGGATTCGTGTATGTACGGGAAAACGAGTCTCTGATGGAAGATATAAGAGAAGTGGCTGAAAAAGCTCTTGAGAAATGCCAGCATAAAAAAATCAGAGACTGGAACAATATGAAATCGCAGGTAAGAGATTCTCTTGGAGACTATCTGTATGAAAGAACCAAGAGAACACCCATTATTCTGCCCATATTTTTGGAGGTGTAAAATATGAATGTATATGATCAGGCTCACGGACTTGCACAGGCAATAAAGGCTTCTGAAGAATTCAAAGAATATGACAGATTAAGGCAGCAGGTCAGAGAAAATGAAGAACTTGACAAGATGATAAAGGATTTTCAGTCCAAACAGTTTGAACTGCAGGCCAAGCAGATGACAGGACAGGAAATGACATCAGAAGATATGGCAAGCGTTCAGCAGCTTTACGGCATACTTCTGAAAGATCCTCTTGCAGCAGGTTATATACAGGCTGAAATGAGATTTTCCTTAATGATGAAAGATGTTTATGAAATCATCGGAGAAGCTACAGGAATGGGTGATATACTTGGATAGAACTGTAAAAACACCGGAGGAACTGCTTCTGATAATGAAAGCAGAAGCAATGGGTGATGCTGCTTTTGAGTACATGCTTGATTTTATTAAAGTCGGCATGACTGAAATACAGGTGGCAGAAGAAATAGAGAGAGTATTAAGAGCCATGGGTGCGGAAGGGCTTTCTTTCGATACAATTGCGGTATCAGGTGTCAATTCCAACCAGCCTCACGGAGTGCCTTCTGACAAGAAGATACAGGAAGGTGACTTTCTTACTATGGATCTGGGAGCCCTGTATAAAGGTTATTGCGGCGATATGACCAGAACAGTAGCCATTGGATATGCCACAGATGAGATGAAAAAAATCTATGACATAGTGCTCCGTTCTCAGCTGGCAGGACTTGCTGCAGTAAAAGAAGGTGTATTGTGCCGCGATGTGGATAAAGCCTCAAGGAATATAATAGATGAAGCCGGTTACGGAGAATATTATATCCACGGCACAGGTCACGGAGTGGGCATCCAGGTTCACGAAGCTCCCACACTTAATGCAAGAAGTGAGGAAATTCTAAAAGAAAATCAGGCAGTTACCGTTGAACCGGGTATATATCTGCCGGACAAATTCGGAGTACGTATTGAGGACTTGGCAATAGTGACGAAATTTGGTATAATAAATTGCACAAGGTCAGAAAAAGAGTTGATAATACTCTGATATAATAAAAGATTATTGTTAAGAATGGAGAGATACGATGATTTACGCAAGCGACTTCAGAAAAGGTATTACTTTTGAAATTAACGGAGAGCCTCATGTAGTTTTAGACTTTCAGCATGTTAAACCGGGCAAGGGAGCAGCTTTTGTCAGAACCAAGTACAGAAACATACTGACAGGAGCGACAAGAGAAGAGGCTTTTAATCCTGATGACAAATTTCCCAAGGCTCATATAGATACCAAGGTTATGCAGTACCTTTACAATGACGGTGAACTTTACTACTTTATGGATCAGGAGACTTACGAACAGGTTCCTCTGATGCAGGAACAGGTGGAAGATGCCATAAAGTATCTCAGAGAAAACGATGAAGCTACGATCAAATTCTATAAAGGAAACGCATTCCTTGTGGAAGCACCTAATTTTGTGGATCTTAAAGTCGTTGAAACAGAACCGGGTGTAAAGGGCAACACAGCTACTAATGTAACAAAAGCAGCAACTGTGGAAACAGGTGCTGTTATACAGGTTCCTATCTTTATTGAAGAAGGAGAAGTGATCCAGATAGATACAAGAACAGGAGAATATCTGGGAAGATCTAAATAAAATAACCGGGCTGAAAGGACGCATTTTACCGGCGTCCTTTCTTGCCTGTTCCGGATAAAAGAGGTATGGGATGGATATAAAAAAAACATTAGCGAATCTTGCAGACACCAGAAAAAAGAAAATAATACTCATTGCAGCAGCAGTAATACTAATAGTCCTTATTGCAGCATACATAACAATAAGCAGTATGGGATCACCTGCGGACCCTGATAATCAGGAATATATGACAATTACAATAGAATCCGGCTCGGGAACGTCGCAGATAGCCCAGATGCTTACAGAAAACGGAATAATAGAAAGTCCCGGCAAATTTAAATTATGGTCAAGAATCAAGGGTTATGACAGCCAGTATAAAGCCGGAGCCTATTCACTTTCGCCATCTATGAGTTTTAAAGAAATAGCAGAGATACTGGTGGGGGGAAAGGTAAGCACCATTAAGTTTACAATACCCGAGGGATACACCATATATCAGGTGGCAGACACTCTCAGCCAGCTGGGCTATGTTGATAAAGAACGATTTACGGAAATCCTGGAGACAGAAGATTTTTCGGAAGAATATCCTTTCCTTAAAGATGCGCAGGACAACAAAAATCGTCTGGAAGGATACCTGTATCCAAATACATATTTTGTTGAGACAGGCGCATCAGAAGAAGCATATATCAAAGTTATGCTGAACCAGTTCGGTAAAGAAGTTACTGACGAGCATTATGCAAGGGCTGAAGAACTGGGACTTTCAATGAATGATGTGATTATAATTGCGTCAATAATACAGCGGGAATGTGATGTGGCCAAGGAAGGTGACAAAGTCGCCAGTGTCATATATAACAGACTGGAAAAGGGCATGGCGCTTCAGATGTGCTCTACAGTACAATATATACTGGGAGAGACAAAACCTGTGCTTTCATATGCTGACACACAGATAGAATCGCCTTATAACACTTACCTTCATCAGGGTCTTCCTCCGGGGCCCATATGTTCACCAAGCATTGATGCTATAGAAGCAGCTCTTTATCCGGCAGATACAGATTATCTGTATTTTGTACTAAGTGAGAAACTGGATGGAACGTCTAATTTCTCCGACAATTATGAAAAATTCCAGAAAGATTCTCAGGCATATTATGATGCTTATGAAAAAGCCAACAGTTAAGGTGTTTTATGAATATTACAAACGATTCGGTTACAGAGTATATAAACGGCTTCTACAGGCCTCTTGATGATTTCATGCAGACCTTGAGAATACAGGCCGAAGAAGATTCAATACCCATTATACTCAAAGAAACTGAAAGCTTCCTGGGGTTTCTTATAAGATCTGAAGCTCCGCTAAAGATACTGGAGATTGGAACTGCAACAGGTTATTCAGCAATCTTTTTTGCCAAGCTGGGAGCTGATGTATTCACTGTAGAGATAGATGAAAACATGGCAGAAACGGCAAGATACAATGTGTCAGATGCCGGACTTGAAGATAAGGTGACTGTTTTTACAGGTGACGGTGAAAAAGTAATATTAGAGACTCTCATAAAAGAACGGCCGTTTGACATGATATTTATTGATGCAGCTAAAAGCCATTATGAGAGATTTTTAGAAGCTGCTCTTTCCGTATGCAGGAACGGTTCACTGATAATATCAGATAATGTGCTGCTTAAGGGAACAACAGCTTCCGATGAATTCTGCAAAACCAGAAGATTCAGAACAAATATAAAAAGGATGCGCGGGTATCTTGACCATCTGTCTGAAAGAGAAGATCTGGACACAGTCATACTTTCATGTGGAGATGGGCTTGCACTCAGCAGGTATAAAAAATGATAAAACCTGAATTACTTGCTCCGGCAGGAGATCTGGAGAAACTGAAAGTTGCCGTAATGTACGGAGCAGATGCTGTATATTTCGGCGGTGAGAGTTTTTCTTTAAGAGCAGGCGCCGGGAACTTTACAATTGAACAGATGAAAGAGGGCATTGAGTTTGCTCACAGCAGAGGAGTCAAATGTCACATGGCTCTTAACATATTTCCACATAACGAGGATATTGAGCCTCTGACTGAATATCTCAAAAGCATAAGAAATTTGAATATTGACGCATTTATTGCAGCAGATCCGGGTGTCATTGAGATGATACTCTCAGTTATTCCTGATGCTGAAATTCATCTGAGCACTCAGGCTAACATGACCAGCTATATCACAGCTTCATTCTGGTACAGGATGGGTGTAAAAAGAATAGTTCTTGCCAGAGAACTGACCATAGATGAAATAAAAGAGATAAGAAAAAAAATACCTGAGGATATGGAACTGGAGGCCTTTGTACATGGTGCCATGTGCATATCATATTCAGGAAGATGTCTTTTAAGTAATTTTATGATTGAAAGAGATGCCAACAGAGGAATGTGTGCACATCCCTGCCGTTGGAAATATGCTCTGGTGGAACAGCAGCGACCAGGTCAGTATTATCCCGTTGAAGAAGATGACAGAGGCACATATATCATGAATTCAAAGGATCTTTGTCTGATTGAACATCTGCCTGAACTTTGTCAGGCAGGTATCACTTCATTCAAGATAGAAGGCAGAATGAAAAGTGTCTTTTATGTTGCCACTGTTGTATCAGCATACAGGAAGGCTATAGATTCATATTTTGATGATCCTGACAACTACCGTTTTGAAGATGAATGGATGGATGAACTGTGTAAAGCGAGTCACAGGGAGTTTACCACAGGTTTCTGTTTTCACAGACCTGATAATACTGATCAGAATTACAGAACCAGTGATTATACAAGAGAATATTCTTTTATCGGAATCGTTGAGGACTATGATCCTGATACAGGGTATGCCACGGTGCAGCAGAGAAACAAGATGGTCAAAGGGGATATTATAGAAATCTTCGGACCTGATCTTGATCATTTCCGGCAGGAACTGAAAGAAATGTACAATGAAGACGGAGATCCTGTAGATTCAGCGCCCCATCCTCAGCAGATACTTAAAATAAAAATGGATAAGGATGTAAAACCTTTTTACATGCTCAGAAAAAGAAAGGAAAAATGATTTATGTTGACAGATCCTGACAGTTTACCTATACGAATATGTATAATAGCTGTTCTTATATTTGTTCATGGCTTTTTTACATGTCTTTGTACTGCATTGAGCACCTCAGGAAGAATAGTTGAAAAACATCAGGCTGCCATAAGAGCAGTTCAGGTGATAACATGCTCCTTTGGTGCATGGCTTGCATTCTCTCAGATTTGGACAGCAGTTGTTTTTCTGGTTACAATTATCATATTCGGGCATTACTTCCCGCATAAGATAGGACTTCAGCATGATGAAGGAATTTCAGATAAAACGATACGGTTTACAGATGGTTTTTCTGCTATGATGAGGCCCATAACAGCCATTCTGATGATGGTGGCCAATATTTTTCTTAAGATTTTCAAACAGAAAACCGACCTTGAAGATGAAGCTTTTTCAGAAGAAGAAGTTATGTCAATGCTTGAAGTGGGAAGAGAATCAGGAGTGCTTAAAGAAGAAGGCACCAAGATGATAAACTCCATATTTGCATTTGATGATAAACTTGCCTACGAGATAATGACCCCCAGAACCGATGTATTTCTTATCGATATCGAAGATTCTCCTGATGAATATCTGGATGAGCTGATGAAGCTGAGATATTCCAGGATACCTGTATGCAGAGGAGACAGTGACAATATTATCGGCATTCTTCATATTAAAGATTATCTTATCAAAGCAAGAGAAACCAGTTTTGATAAAGTTGATATTGAAAGTATACTGAGAAAAGCATATTTCGTACCTGATACCAAAAATATAGACTCTCTGTTTTTTGAACTTCAGGTTTCCAAACAGCAGATAGCAGTGCTCATAGATGAATACGGCGGTTTCAGCGGAATCGTTACCATGGAGGATATAATTGAACAGGTCATGGGCGATATAGATGATGAATACGATGAGGAAGGCGAGATAATAGATAAAATAGATGACAGCACATATCTCGTAGACGGAGATGTGGATCTTGATGATCTTGACGAAGAATTAGGCATAGACTTAAAATCTGACAACAGCGAGACCATAGGAGGCTTTCTCATAGACATACTGGGAGAAATTCCTGATGAAAGCGATATAGGCAGGATAATCGAATTTGAAGATTATAAGTTTAAGATTATGTCCATAAAGGAGCGGCGAATAGAAAGAGTGAAGATCTATATGCTTGATAAAAAAAAGATTTCTTGATTTTCAATGTTCTGTTTGCTAAAATTATATAGATGTACTGTGCTTTCTTTTATGAAAGCCCAATGGATGTATTTTATTTTTTGAGAGGTACTAATATGAGTGAAAAAGTATGTAACTGCAATTGTGCCGAAAACAGAAAGGAGCAGTTCAAGGAACTGCAGCCTGTTTTAGACCAGTATGCAAAGGTGCCGGGTAGTCTTATAACTATCCTGCAGAAAGCTCAGGATATTTATGGTTATCTTTCCATAGATACCATAAATTACATATCCGACGCCACAGGAATCAAACCTGCAAAAATTTATGGCGTAGCTACTTTCTATGCACAGTTCAGACTGCAGCCTATAGGCAAGTATCTTGTAATGCTTTGCCAGGGTACTGCATGCCATGTAAACGGCTCTGAGATGATCGAAGAAGCTGTTTGCGAGCATCTGAACATCAAAGACGGTGAAACTACTGAAGACGGACTCTTCACCCTCAATAACGTTGCCTGCCTGGGCTGCTGCTCGCTGGCTCCTGTAATGATGGTAAAGAGCGCTGACGGGGATGAGACTTACGGAAGTCTGACAAAAGATAAAGTGAAAAAGATCCTCGATGAGATTAGAGAAAGAGCGTAGGAGGTGCAATCATGAGAGTAGTAGTAGGACAAGGCAGCTGCGGTATTGCCTCCGGCGCCAAGAAGACTGCCGCTGAATTCGAAAAGCAGATTGCTGACGCAGGTCTGGGTATAAAAGTAGAAACTACCGGATGTGTAGGCACATGCTACCTGGAGCCTATAGTAGATGTTTATGACGACGGCGGTAAAATGACAAGATATGTCAAGGTTCAGCCTGCCGATGTTGAAGAAATCGTTCAGAATCATCTTATAAACAAAAAAGCTGTTGAAGAAAAAGCCATATCTGAAGAAGATAAGCAGTTTGTTGAAAAACAGCAGAGAGTTGTACTTAGAAACTGCGGAGTAATCAATCCCGAAGATATAGATGACTATATCGCAGTAGACGGTTATAAGGCTATTGAAAAAGTACTTAAAACAATGAAGCCTGAAGAAGTAATAGAGGAGATAAAGATCTCCGGACTTCGCGGAAGAGGCGGTGCCGGATTCCCCACATGGTTCAAATGGAATGCGGCCAAACAGAGCCCGGGCAAGGAAAAATATCTGGTATGCAATGCTGACGAAGGAGATCCGGGTGCATTCATGGACCGCTCCGTTCTGGAAGGTGACCCTCATTCACTTCTTGAAGGTATGATAATCGGCGGATATGCCATGGGAGCTTCTCAGGGTGTAATATACTGCCGTGCTGAATATCCTCTTGCAATAAAGAGACTTGAAATTGCCATGGCACAGGCCAGAGAGAAAGGATTCCTCGGTAAAAACATTTTCGGAAGCGGATTTGATTTTGACATATATATCAAGGCAGGAGCCGGAGCTTTCGTATGTGGTGAGGAAACAGCTCTTATCGCTTCACTGGAAGGCGAAAGAGGTATGCCGAGGCTGAAACCTCCTTTCCCTGCTGCAAAAGGATTCTGGCAGAAGCCAACAGACATCAACAACGTAGAAACACTTGCAAACGTACCTTGGATCATATATAACGGAGGCGCTGCATTCGGCGCTATGGGAACTGAGCAGAGCAAGGGTACAAAAGTATTTGCTCTGGCCGGAAAGATAAAGAAGGGCGGTCTTGTGGAAGTTCCTATGGGACTCACACTTAAAGACGTAATCTTCGGCATCGGCGGCGGAATCAAAAATGACAGAAAATTCAAAGCCGTACAGATGGGAGGACCTTCCGGCGGATGTATCCCGGCAGATCTTATAGATACACCTGTAACATACGAAGATATCAACAAGACAGGCGCCATAGTAGGTTCAGGCGGTATGATCGTAATGGACGAAGATACCTGCATGGTTGATATGGCAAGATACTTCCTCAACTTTACCCGTGACGAATCCTGCGGAAAGTGTAACTACTGCCGTATAGGAACAAAGAGAATGCTTGAGATTCTTGAAAGAATCACAAGAGGTGAAGGAAAAGACGGAGATATTGAAAAGCTGGAAGAACTGGCAATGAAGATAAAAGACGGTTCTCTCTGCGGTCTTGGACAGACTGCGCCAAATCCGGTTCTTACCACTCTGAAATATTTCAGAAACGAATATGAGGATCATATTTATAATCACAAGTGTACTGCAGCATCATGCAAGGCATTGGTAACCTACACCATCACAGATGCATGCAAAGGCTGTACAGCTTGTGCGAAGAAATGTCCTGTTGGAGCCATCACCGGTTCTGTCAAGGAAAAACACGTTATCGACAAAGAAAAATGCATCAAGTGCGGCAAGTGTCTTGAGACATGTAAGTTTGGTGCAATAGAAAAGAAATAAGGGAGGAGGAAAACGATGAACAAGTTCAGACTTAATATTAACGGCAAAGAAGTCACAGGCGTTGCCGGCCAGACCATTCTGGAAGTCGCCAGAGAAAACGACATTTTTATTCCGACTCTCTGCTATGACGAAAGAACAAAGATCTACGGTTCCTGCGGACTGTGCATGTGCGAGGTAGAGGGAAATCCAAAACTCTGCAAGGCATGCGCAACAGAAATAGCCCCGGGAATGGTTATCAGAACAAATACAGAAAGAGTAACAGAATCAAGAAAGACCAATCTTGAACTTCTGCTGTCAAATCATACAGGTGACTGCAGACCTCCTTGCGTGCTGGCATGCCCCGGACAGACAGACTGTCAGGGATATGTCGGTCTCATTGCCAACGGAGAGTATGAAAAGGCTCTTGAACTGATCAAGGACAAGATTCCTCTACCGGCTTCTCTGGGAAGAGTTTGTCCTCATCCATGTGAAGAAGCCTGCAGAAGAGGCCTTGTGGATGAACCTGTTTCAATCCAGCAGCTCAAGAGATTTGCTGCAGATACTGATCTTGAAGGAGACGTATTCGTACCTGAATGCGAAGAAGATACAGGTAAGAGTGTAGCAATCATCGGCGGAGGCCCTATGGGTCTTTCGGCAGCATATTTCCTGAGACAGATGGGTCATCAGGTAACTATCTTTGAATCCATGCCAAAAGCCGGAGGAATGCTGAGATACGGTATACCCGAATACAGACTTCCAAAAGCTGTTCTTGATGAAGAGATCGCTACCATCGAGAGCATGGGAGTAGAGATAATAACAAACACAAAGGTTGGCGTCGATATTCCTTTTGAAACAGTAAGAAGTGACTATGATGCAGTACTTCTCGGTATCGGAGCATGGGTATCCACCGGCGTGGGATGCAAAGGTGAAGATGCAGAAGGAGTAATAGGCGGAATAGACTTCCTGAGAAGAGTTGTAAGAAACGAAGAAATCGGCATGGGCAAGAAAGTTGCCATCGTCGGCGGCGGAAACACAGCAATGGACGCATGCAGAACTGCCGTAAGACTGGGTGCTGACGAAGTATACAACATCTACAGAAGAACAAAAGACGAAATGCCTGCTGATATGGTAGAGATTGAAGAAGCAGAGGAAGAAGGCGTTATCTTCAAGAACCTGACCAATCCTATCGAAGTGGTTAAAGATGAAAACGGTCACGTCAAGGAAGTTGTTCTTCAGGTAATGGAACTGGGTGAACCTGACGCTTCAGGCAGAAGAAAACCTGTTCCTGTAGAAGGAAAGACAGAGACTCTGGCCATTGACACAATGATACTGGCCATAGGTCAGGCTGTTGACGCCAGTGTATTTGACTGCGATAAGACCAGAAAGAACGCCATAGCTTATGATCCGGATACATTTATGACCAGCATTCCGGGCGTGTTTGCCGGCGGAGACTGCGGTAACGACAAGATTTCTATCGCTATCGAAGCTATTGCTGATGCAAAGAAAGCTGCCGACAGCATTGATGCATATCTGTATGGCGAGGTCCTCAAATATGAGAAACCTTTCGTAGTTGAAAGAGACGACATCACCGAAAAGACATTCGAAGACAGAGAAAGAATGTGCAGACCTGAGATCCCGCAGCTTTCACCTGAAGAAAGAAAGGGTAACTTCAGCGAGGTTATACCTGAAGGATTCACTGAAGAACAGGCTGTAGCTGAAGCATCAAGATGTCTCGAGTGCGGATGCCACGACTATTTCGAATGTAAACTTATAGATTTTGCAAATCAGTATGATGTTCATCCTGAAAGATTTGAAGGTGAAAAGAGCACTATAGAATTTGAAGATGATCATCCGTTTATAGTAAGAGATCCTAACAAGTGTATACTTTGCGGACTATGTGTAAGAGTCTGTGACGAGGTAATGGGAGTAGGAGCACTGGGTCTTGTCCACAGAGGATTTGACACTGTTGTCAAGCCAAACATGGAGAAACCGCTTATCGAATCCGGATGTATCTCCTGCGGACAGTGTGTAAGCGTATGTCCTACAGGAGCACTCCAGGAGAGAACAACTATGATTAAGGAGACTCCTGTTGAGACTGAAGTTACAGATACTACATGCTCATACTGTTCAGTAGGATGCAGCCTCAAACTTGAAAGCTGCGGAGACATGCTGATCAAGGCAAATCCTGATAAGGAAGGCGCAGTAAATAAAGGCCTGCTCTGCGGAAAGGGTAAATGGGGCTTTGACTGCTCAGTTCTTGAGGATAAACTGGAAGAACCGCTTGTAAAAGAAGACGGAACCTTCAGAGAAGCAGATTACCATGAAGCATTTGTTCTGGTGGCTAAGAGATGTCAGACTGTTGCAGCAAGACATGGTAAAGATGCTGTAGCGGTTGCAATATCTGACAGATACACCAACGAGGAAGCTTATGCCATGAAGAGAATGGCTGAGGCTATGGGAGCAAAAGTTCTCTGCATGAATAACAGAGAAAGCGGTCTCAAGGCAGTTACAGGTCTTGATGCATCTCCAAATACAATAGATGAACTTCTCTCCACAAACCTGATTCTCAGAGTCGGATTCAAAGACGAAGATTCAAGAGTTATCGCTCTCAAGATGAAACAGGCTCAGGAAGCCGGTGCAAAAGTCGTAGATCTCTGCAACGGAGAAAACGATCTCGGATTCCTTAAGGAAATAGCCAAGGCCATCATTGACAGCGGAAAGGCAAAGAAAGTTGCCGGATATGATGAATTTGCCGCTTCTGTGGCAGGCGTAAAGGTTTCTGATGAAGCTAAGGCTATCGCAGACCAGTATCTTGCAGCCAAGAAAGCAATGATCGTATACCAGCAGAACTTCCTCACTGTTGACGGAGCCAAACTGGTAGCAGACATTGCAATGCTTTCCGGTCATATAGGAACACCGAGAGACGGTATACTCCAGGTAAAGGCAAAAAACAATTCCCAGGGTCTTGTTGACATGGGAATCACTGCAGGAAAAGAAGCTCTTGAAGGCGTAAAGGCTCTTGTGGTATTTGGTGAAAATGCCGATATCGATACTGAAGGACTTGAATTCCTCGCTGTATGTGATACACATATGACTGAACTCGGTGCAAAAGCTGATGTGGTTATCCCTGGAACAGGATTTGCATCTGTTGACGGAACCTTCACCAACACAGAAAGAAGAATGCAGATGGTACAGGCTGCCATAGACGAAGATATTATGTTCAGCAACTGGGAAGTTGCCGCAGAAATCGCTCATGTATTCGAAGTTGATCTTGATTGGGACGGAACCGATGACATTTCAGACGAAATGTGCGATACAGTAGATGCATATAAGTATGCTCAGGTAGGAGAAGTTCTGGGAGGAGTACTTGCTCCTGCTGAAGATGCAGCCCTTGCTGTAGTCGGCGATGGTCCGGTAGTTGATGAACTTCCATGTACTGACAGCCTGATGCAGATCATAGCTCAGAGACTGCCAAAGCCTGCAAATCCGACAGCATAAAATAATATATGTATTTGGGTACTGACGCCTCATGTGAGGCGTCAGTTTTTTTGAAAAAATGCTCAGCTGCTAAACTTTATTTTTATCATTGACAAATTGTAAAAACGGATTTATAATTTAATGTGTTATCACGTTAAAGTGATAAAGCAAAAGGAAAACGCTATTTCATAAGGAGAGCAGAAATGATCGACGAAAATCTGCTGAAAAGAGAAGAGAAGGCAATAATAACCCTCAGATCTCTTTACAGAAAATACGGTTACATGCCGTACAAAATGAATAAATTTGAAGAATATGAATTATACATGCGCAATAAAGAGTTCCTGGTAAGCGACAGAATCATCACGTTTAATGATACTAACGGCAGACTGCTTGCTCTTAAACCTGATGTTACTTTATCCATAATAAAAAACGGTGAGGATATCAAAGGTTACAAACAGAAAGTATATTATAATGAAAATGTATACAGAGTGCCTGAAAGCAGCCGCCATTATAAGGAAATAATGCAGGCAGGGCTGGAATGTATAGGAGATATTGACCTTTACGATATATATGAGACAGTGACGCTGGCAGCCAGAAGTCTTTCTCTTATTTCTGACAATTTTGTACTGGAGGTGTCACATCTTGATATCCTTTACGTGGTTCTTGAAGAAGCGTGTGATAACGAAGACTTCAGATCTGAGGCGATAAAATGCATATCAGAAAAAAATCTTCATGACCTTAAACGGATTTGCAATAAATACGATGTAAACAAAAGCACCGGAGAAAAACTTGAGATTCTTGTTACATCGTACGGCAACAGAGATAAAGTAATAGAAAATCTGAAAAAAATAAATGACGAAAAAATAAACGATTTTGTCAGGGATCTTATTTGTCTTTCAAAAATGATTGACTGCACTGAAATCGGTGACAGAGTGTTTTTTGATTTCTCTGCGGTAAATAATATGAATTATTATAATGGCGTCACATTCAGCGGATTTATCGACGGAGTGTCAAAAAGCGTGCTTTCCGGAGGCCAGTATGATAAAATGATGAAGAAAATGGGTCGAAAATCCAAAGCAATAGGTTTTGCGATTTATCTTGATATGCTTGAGCAGATAAGAGAAAAGAAAAGGCATTATGATATTGACGTTCTTCTTCTTTATGACAATGATACCGATATCTGCCGGATGGCAGAAAAAATCAGTGAGCTGACAGAATCCGGGCTGACCGTATCAGCCCAGAAAACCATACCGGCCGGTATGAGATTTGACCGCATAACTGATATGAGAAAGGAGATAAAGTAATGCTGACTATAGCTTTGCCAAAGGGCAGGCTTGGTGAGAAGGCATATGATGTGCTTGCAAAGGCAGGCTTTGATTGTCCTTCTGTTAAAGAGCCCAATCGCAAACTGATATTTGAAAACGAAGAAAAACAGGTCAGATATTTCTGGGTAAAACCATCTGATGTACATATATATGTGGAAAAAGGGGCAGCAGATATAGGAGTTGTAGGTAAAGATATTTTGCTTGAATATGAACCTGAGGTATATGAACTTCTTGACCTTGCCATGGGTAAATGCAGAATGGCTGTTGCAGCTCCCGGTGAATTTTATGATGATGGTATGAAGACTTTAAGAGTAGCCACAAAATTTGTAAATATTGCATCGTCATATTACGCAGGGCTTGGCAGAGAAATTGATATAATAAAGCTCAACGGATCAATTGAGATTGCCCCTATAGTTGGACTTTCAGATGTTATAGTTGACATAGTTGAGACCGGAAGAACTCTCAAAGAAAACGGTCTGAAGCTAAGGGAGGAGATTCTCCCCATAAGCGCCAGGCTTATTGCAAATAAGGCATCATTTAAATTCAAGAATAATCAGATAGAACATCTGAAAGAAAATATAAAACTTAACCTGAACGACGATGATACATTAAGGAGATAAAAATGAGCAGATTTTTTTCTGTCAGGCACAATAATCTTAAGGCATATACTCCCGGAGAGCAGCCTAAAGATATGAAATATATAAAACTGAACACCAATGAATCACCTTTTCCTCCTCCTGCCAGTGTAGCAGAGGCGGCTGCAGATCAGGCACGGCTTGCAGAACTTTATTCCGATCCTGAATGCACCCTGTTAAGAGAGAAAATGTCAGAAGTATATGGAGTCCCTGCCGAAAACATCGTTATGGGAAACGGATCTGACGAGATACTGGCATTGATTTTTTCAGCTTTCGGTGATGAAAACAGTCCTTTCGTATTTCCGGACATTACATACAGTTTTTATAAAGTATTTGCAGATCTTTATCATGTACCGTATACAGAAATACCTTTAGATGACAGTCTTATGGTACATACGGAAGATTATGAGAATATCGGGAAAAATATCGTGATAGCTAATCCTAATGCGCCTACAGGTCAGGCACTGTCTGCGGAAGATATCGAAAGAATTGTCTGCTCAAACAGAAATAATATTGTAGTGATTGATGAGGCATATGTAGATTTCGGAGCTGTAAGTTCAGTAACCCTGACACAAAAATATGATAACCTTATCGTGTGCGGAACTTTTTCCAAATCAAGATCTATGGCAGGGGCGAGACTGGGATTTGCCATTGCAGACAGAGACATAATAAAAGATCTTAATACAATGAGATATTCGACTAATCCATATAATGTGAACAGAATGACTATGGCAGCAGGCATAGCTGCACTATCGGAAAGGGATTACTTTCTTAAAAACTGTCGTGATATAACAGAAACGCGTAAATATACAGAAGAGCATCTTTTAAGGTTGGGGTTTTCTGTTCTTCCGTCCAGAGCCAATTTCCTTTTTATAAAATCAGATAAAATAGGCGGAAAAAGGCTTTATGAAAAATTAAAAGAAGCCGGTATACTGGTAAGACATTTCGACAGCGAAAGAATAAAAGAGTATATACGTGTAACCATAGGAACAAGAGATCAGATGAAGATTTTTCTTGACGAGACAGAAAAAATACTTGGGGAGGAATCATGAGAAAAGCAGAGATAAAGCGCACAACTTCAGAGACAGATATATGTCTAAAACTTGATATTGACGGTAAAGGCGATTTTAAGATAGATACAGGATGCGGATTCCTTGATCACATGCTGCAGCTTTTTTCCCGTCATGGCTGTTTTGATCTGATAATTGAAGCAAAAGGCGATACAAAGGTGGATTATCACCACACTACAGAAGATATAGGAATATGTTTAGGTAAGGCCTTTGCAGAGGCTTCAGGGGTTAAAGGAGGCATAAAGCGTTATGCTGACATAATACTTCCCATGGATGAGGCCCTCATTATGGCTGCTGTCGATGTATCGGGCCGGGGCGGATGTTACTGCAGCCTGGATATTCCTTCAGAAAAAGTAGGTGATTTTGATACCGAGCTCTGTGAAGAATTCTGGAACGCATTCAGCAAAAACGCAGGTATCACTATTCATATCAGACAGCTTGAAGGAAGAAACTCTCATCATATAATAGAAGGTGTATTCAAAGCTTCGGCAAGAACTTTAAGAGAAGCTTTTTCCATAGATGAAACTCTTGACGGGCAGGTACCGTCAACAAAGGGGATGATATGATGATAGCAATAATAGATTATGGTGTCGGGAACCTGTTTTCATTAAACGCTTCTCTGAAAAAAATAGGTGTTTGGGCAAAAGTAACATCAGATTTTGATGAAATAAGAGCAGCAGACAGGCTGATTCTTCCCGGAGTCGGAGCCTTCGCCGATGCGGCTGAAAAACTTAGATTAAACGGTCTTGATGCACTTATAAAAAAAGAAGTAAGTAACGGTAAAGAAATACTGGGCATATGTCTTGGTATGCAGCTTTTGTTTGAAGAAAGCTATGAATATGGTACCCATAAAGGACTGGGACTGCTGAAAGGCAGAATAGTACCCATGGAAGGCAAAATTCCTTCTGACCTTAAGATACCACATATAGGGTGGAATTCCCTGAATATAAAAAAGAATTGTCCTCTGCTGAGAAAAACTAAGGATGGAGATTATGTTTATTTTGTTCATTCTTTCTTTGCTGAGGATGCAGATGAAAGTCTTGCCGCAACAACAATGTACGGCATTGAAATGACAGCAGCAGTCCAGAAGGATAATGTGGCAGGCTGCCAGTTTCATCCTGAAAAAAGCGGAGAAGCAGGACTTGATATACTTGAGGCATTTTGCCGGAAAGAAGGCGAAAAATGATAATATTTCCTGCAATTGATCTTTATGACAAAAAAGCAGTAAGACTTTATAAAGGCGACTACAGCAAAATGACCATATACAGCGACAATCCTCTGTCGGTTGCCATGGACTTTGAAAAATACGGGGCTACTCACATACATATGGTAGATCTTGAAGGAGCAAGGTCTGCATCAACCCCAAACCTTTTGGTGGTGGCAGAAATAGCCGAAAAAACATCTCTTTTTGTGGAAATAGGAGGAGGAATACGAAATATTGAAACCGTTGAAAAATATCTGAAGGCGGGGGCAGACAGGGTGATACTCGGTACTGCAGCCCTCAATGATAAATCATTTCTTCAAAAGGCCGTAAAAGAATATGGTGAAAAAATAGCCGTAGGGGCAGATGCAAGAGACGGAAAGATTGCTGTCAACGGCTGGCTTGAAACATCTGATGTTTCGATTTATGATTTTTTAAAACAGATGGAAGACATAGGCGTGAAAAATGTAATATGTACAGATATTTCACGGGACGGAGCCATGAGAGGGACAAACAGGGAATTGTACAGCCGCCTTTCAGAAGAGTTCTGCCTTGATATTACAGCATCCGGAGGGGTATCCACCATCGAAGACATCAGGGAACTGCGAAAAATGAATCTTTACGGAGCAATCATAGGAAAAGCGTATTACACAGGCGACATAGACTTAAGAGAAGCTTTGGAGGCAGCAAAATGATAACAAAGAGAATAATACCATGCCTTGATGTAAAAAACGGCAGAGTTGTAAAAGGAGTGAAGTTTCAGGGGCTTTCAGATGTGTCTTCTCCTGTTGAACTGGCCGAATATTATTCAGAAAACGGAGCAGACGAGCTGGTATTTTATGATATAACTGCATCTTTTGAAGAGAGAAAGCTTTTTACGGATATCCTGACTGAAGTCGCAAGCCGTATATTTATACCGCTGACCGTAGGAGGTGGAATAAATACACTTGAGGATTTTGACAGGGTTCTTAAATGCGGTGCAGATAAAGTCAGTGTAAATTCCGGCGCCATAAAAAATCCATTCCTGATAAAAGAAGCAGCCATGAAATACGGAGACCAATGTGTGGTACTTTCTGCAGATATAAAGCGTAAAGACGGCGAGTTCAGAGTTTTCGCTAAAGGCGGCAGAGAAGATACAGGTATGGAAGCCATAAGCTGGATAAAAAAATGTGTCAGTTTAGGTGCCGGTGAAGTGGTGGTCAATTCCATAGATACAGACGGTGTGAAAAAGGGTTTTGACATTGAGATGCTCAAAGCCGTCAACGATGCAGTAAAAGTACCTGTTATAGCCTCCGGCGGCGCAGGATGTGCAGATGATTTTGTAAAACTGTTTAAAGAAATACCTGATATAGATGCCGGTCTTGCTGCATCAGTATTCCATTTTGGCGAAATAAAGATATCTCAGTTAAAAAGTCAGCTTAGAAAAAACGGTATAGAAGTGAGGATTTAAATGAATAAAGAATTGAGAATGGCAGATATAGATCAGCTTAAATTTGATGAAAAGGGACTCATACCGGCAGTGGTTACAGATTCAATAAGCAAAAAGGTCCTTACCGTTGCATATATGAACAGGGAAAGTCTAAGGATATCCATGGAAAAGGGTCTTACATGTTTTTTCAGCAGATCGAGACAGCAGCTGTGGCTTAAAGGAGAGACCAGCGGTAACTATCAGCATATAGTGAGCATAACAGCAGATTGTGATATGGATGCCCTTGTCATTTGTGTGGAAAAGGACGGACCTGCCTGCCATACGGGAAATGACAGCTGTTTTTTCAATCCCGTGTGGCAAAATGATTCGCTGTCTGAATTCAGCCTTCAGGGATTATATAAGCTTTTAGAACAGCGAAAAGAGGAAAAGCCCGAAGGATCATATACCACCTATCTTTTTGAAAAAGGAACGGATAAGATTCTTAAAAAAGTGGGAGAAGAATCCACAGAAGTTATAATAGCCGCAAAAGCTGATGATAAAAAGGAGACAATATATGAAATAGCCGATTTGGCATATCATATAATGGTACTTATGGTACAGATGGGTATCAGTGTGGAAGATGTGCACAGAGAGCTGGCATCACGTCATATAATAGACCATAAGGTCAAACAGGAAAAGATGACAGAATAATATAAAATATAATAATTTTTGTGCAAATAAATCATCAATAAACTGAAAATTTTGTAAAAAATCACAAAAAACTATTGACAACATCATTTTTAAGGGTTAATATATGTGTATACAAAATTAAAGGAGAAGAATATCAGTGATGATGAGCATTATTATTATACTCGGTCTAGAACTAATTATCTTGAATAAAATAATTTTAAACTGATATTCTGCCTTGAAACCGAGTAAGTATTTATAATGTTAAAAGCGACCTTGTTTCTGTTTTAGGTAGAAATGAGGTCTTTTTTATATCCGGGATAATTATCCTGACATAGCACAAACAGAAAGGAATCTTGAAATGAAAACAGAAATTAAAAGTAAAGCTTGCGGTATGAAAAACCATACAAAGTACAGCATAGGTTATTTTATGCCGCCGGCAGAATCCACCCGGTGGGTGATGAAAGACCATATCGACAAAGCTCCCATATGGTGCAGCGTTGACCTGAGGGACGGTAATCAGGCTCTGATCGTTCCGATGAGTCTTGATGAAAAGCTGGATTTCTTCAGATTGCTATGCGACATAGGTTTTAAAGAGATAGAAGTAGGTTTTCCGGCCGCTTCCGAAACTGAATACGAATTTCTGAGAAAACTGATAGAGGATGATCTTATTCCTGATGATGTGACAATACAGGTTCTGACTCAGTCCAGAGAACATATCATCAAAAAAACTTTTGAAGCCGTAGAGGGTGCTAAAAATGTGATAATTCATCTTTATAACTCTACTTCAGTGGCTCAGAGACAGCAGGTATTCAGAAAAAGCAAAGAAGAAATCAAAGATATAGCCGTTTTCGGTGCAAAAATGATTGATGAATATGCAGCTCAAATGAAAGAAACAAACTTTACATTCGAGTATTCACCGGAAAGCTTTACAGGGACAGAAATGGAGTTCGCCCTTGATATATGTAACGCTGTGATAGATATATGGAAGCCGCGTCCCGAAAGAAAAGTCATCATTAACCTTCCGGCCACAGTTTCTATGTCTATGCCTCATGTTTACGCGTCCCAGATAGAGTATATGAGCAATAACCTCAAATACAGAGAAAATGTAATCGTTTCGCTCCATCCTCATAATGACAGAGGAACCGCAGTTGCTGACTGTGAACTGGGAATACTGGCCGGCGGAGACAGAGTAGAGGGAACTCTCTTTGGAAACGGAGAAAGAACAGGCAATGCCGATTTAGTCACCGTGGCTATGAACCTTTATTCCCACGGAGTTGACCCAAAACTTGATTTTACAAACATGCCATACATAGTTAAAATGTATGAGAAATTTACTGACATGAAAGTTCCTCCACGTCAGCCATACGGAGGAGAACTGGTATTTGCCGCTTTCTCAGGGTCTCATCAGGATGCAATTGCCAAAGGCATGCATTACAGAGAAGAATTTGAACCGGATAAATGGAACGTTCCGTATATCCCAATCGATCCCCATGATATCAGCAGAGTGTATGAGGCTGATGTGATAAGAATCAACAGCCAGTCGGGCAAGGGAGGAGTGGCATATATACTCGAGACCAACTTCGGATATCATCTGCCGGCTGCAATGAGAGAGGAAATAGGGTATCTGATGAAACACGTATCAGATATCAATCACAAGGAACTGGCTCCCGAAAAAATACTCGATATATTTACTAAAGAGTATGTCAACAGAAAAGATAAATATGAGCTTAAGGATGCCACATTCAAACGTCTGCCTCAGTCCGAAAGTCTGGGAGACAACGGCATAGAAGCCGATATCGTTACAGTAATAGACGGAAAGACATATGATCTTTCAGGAAAAGGAAACGGACGTCTCGACGCCATAATGAATGCGCTCCGCAAAGGTCCCGACAAAATTGACTGTGAATTCGTGACATATGAGGAACACGCACTGGAGTCTGAGTCCAATTCAAGAGCCGCCGCATATGTGGCCATGAAAGATAAAAAAGGAAACACCTACTGGGGTGTAGGTATACATAACGACATCATCTATGCATCCGTTAACGCATTGATGTCAGCCATCAACAGAGCATTTTTAAAGAGGTAGTTTTATGAGTATGACAATGACACAGAAAATACTGGCTGATCATGCCGGACTTAAAGAAGTTAAAGCCGGACAGCTGATAGAGGCCAGACTGGACATGGTGCTGGGAAACGATATTACGTCGCCTGTGGCCATAAATGAATTTGAAAAGGCGGGATTTAATTCGGTTTTTGATAAGTCAAAAATATCACTTGTCATGGACCACTTCACTCCCAACAAAGACATAAAGGCTGCTCAGCAGTGTAAGCAGACGAGAACCTTTGCCAGAAAATTCGATATAGATAATTTTTATGATGTGGGAAATATGGGTGTTGAACATGCACTGCTGCCGGAAATGGGACTGGTGGCTGCCGGCGAATGTATAATAGGAGCTGATTCCCATACTTGTACATACGGCGCCTTAGGTGCTTTTTCCACAGGCGTAGGCAGCACTGATATGGCTGCAGGAATGGCAACAGGGAAGGCATGGTTCAAAGTTCCCGCTGCCATTAAGGTTGAGCTTTCTGGAAAACTTCCGCAATATGTGTCAGGAAAGGATGTCATTCTTCATCTTATAGGAGAGATAGGCGTCGACGGAGCATTATACAAATCCCTTGAATTTATGGGAGATGGGCTTTCTTCTCTGTCTATGGATGACAGACTCTGTATCTCAAATATGGCCATAGAAGCCGGAGCCAAAAATGGTATATTCATGGTTGACGAAACCACTGTTGAATATATGAAGGGCAGAGTTAACAGAGAATACAAAATATTCAAACCGGATGAAGATGCTGAATATGACAGAGTAATAAAAATTGATCTTGCAGCGCTCAGACCTACCGTGGCATTTCCTCATCTTCCCGAAAACACAAAGACTATCGATCAGGTCGGGGAAGTCAAGATAGATCAGGTTGTCATAGGTTCATGTACCAATGGAAGACTTGAAGATATGAAAGCAGCAGCTGACATACTTAAAGGCAGAAAAGTTGCGCAGGATGTAAGGTGCATCGTAATTCCGGCTACACAGCATATTTACAAAGAATGCATCAGGCTTGGATATATGGACATATTTATCGATGCAGGATGTGCCGTATCTACTCCTACGTGTGGACCTTGCCTTGGCGGATATATGGGTATACTTGCCGAACACGAGCGGTGTGTTGCTACGACTAACAGGAATTTCATTGGCAGAATGGGACATAATCTTTCAGAGGTTTATCTGGCCAATCCGGCTGTAGCCGCTGCTTCGGCGGTGACAGGAAAGATCACAGATCCACAGGAGGTAATGTAGATGAAAGCATGCGGAAGAGTATTTAAATACGGAGATAATATTGATACTGATATAATCATTCCTGCAAGATACCTTAACACAAGCGACAGTAAAGAATTGGCTCAGCATTGCATGGAACCGGTGGATGAACAGTTCTTTAAAAATGTAAAAAAAGGTGATATAATGATAGGCGGTTTTAATTTTGGATGTGGTTCTTCAAGAGAACATGCGCCTATCGCCATAAAGGAATGCGGCATTTCATGTGTTATAGCAAAATCTTTTGCAAGAATTTTCTACAGAAATGCTATCAATATAGGGCTTGCTATCATGGAATGTCCTGAAGCCGCTGAAGCCATCCAGGCAGGAAGTGAAGTAAGCGTTGATTTTGATACGGGCGTCATAAAAGATATAACCAGCGGTAAAGAATATAAAGCAATGCCTTTTCCCGATTTTATAAACAATATAATTAAAAAAGGCGGACTGCTTAATTCAATAAAATGATAAACACTAAAGAAAGAGAGAAAAAAATGCTTACATTACAGGCTTTTGAAGAGGCAGTGGAAGTGGTCAAAAAAGTGGCCATACCCACTGAGCTTATATACAGCAGCTATCTGAGTGATCAGACAGGAAATAAAGTCTACCTTAAACCGGAAAATCTGCAGATGACCGGAGCTTACAAACTCAGAGGCGCTTATTATAAAATAAGCACTCTGACAGAAGAAGAAAGAAAGAGAGGTCTGGTTACTGCATCAGCCGGAAATCATGCCCAGGGCGTGGCTTATGCGGCAAAAGCATACGGATGCAGGGCTATTGTGGTAATGCCTACTACAACACCGCTTATGAAGGTGGACAGGACTAA
The DNA here is from genome assembly GCA_949295785.1 of uncultured Bacillota bacterium. Taxonomy (GTDB): domain Bacteria; phylum Bacillota; class Clostridia; order Peptostreptococcales; family Anaerovoracaceae; genus Fimisoma. The sequence continues at coordinate 38,949 of CASFMJ010000037.1, forward strand.
ACGCTATGGTGCCGAAGTAGTCCTTTACGGAGATGTCTATGACGAATCTGCAGCATATGCGGAAAAACTGGCAGAAGAAAAAGGATACACCTTTATTCATCCTTTTGATGATCCGGCAGTTGCCACAGGGCAGGGAACCATAGCCATGGAAATAATAAAAGAACTGCCTCTTGTGGATTACATACTGGTGCCTGTGGGAGGCGGAGGTCTTGCTACAGGTGTGGCAACTCTGGCAAAACTTTTAAATCCCAAGATAAAAGTAATAGGTGTCGAACCTGCCGGAGCAGCATGCCTTAAGGCTTCACTGAAAAACGGCAAACCCACTACGCTGAACAAAGTATCGACTATTGCTGACGGTACAGCAGTGAAAACACCGGGAAAAAATATCTTCCCTTATCTTCAGAAGGGATTAGACGATGTCATAACAGTAGAAGATGACGAACTTATAGTCGCATTCCTGGATATGGTCGAAAATCATAAACTGATAGTTGAAAATTCGGGATTGCTTACAGTTGCTGCATTGAAGCATCTTAAAGAAAAAGGGAAAAAAGTGGTTTCCATACTAAGCGGAGGAAACATGGATATAATCACCATGTCTTCTGTAGTTCAGCTGGGGCTTATAATGCGGGACAGAATATTTACAGTCTCTGTACTGCTGCCTGACAAGCCGGGCGAACTGGTAAGAGTTGCTTCTACTATTGCCGGAGAACAGGGAAATGTTGTCAAACTTGAACATAATCAGTTTGTCTCTACCAACAGAGCAGCAGCAGTAGAACTTAAAGTTACCATAGAAGCGTTCGGAACAGATCATAAGAACAGGATATGCAAGGCACTTGAAGCGGCAGGTTACAAACCTAAACTTACCAGTGTCATAATGAATTCCTGATGGAGGGATAAGATATGAATTTTAAGATTGCTGTCATACCGGGAGACGGTATTGGCCCTGAAGTAACGGCAGAGGCAGTAAAGGTGCTTGACGCTGTAGCAGACAGGTTCGGACACAAATTTGATTACAGTTATCTTGCAGCAGGCGGAGATGCCATCGATAAATATGGAGAATGTCTGCCCAAAGAAACTGTTAAAGAAGCTAAAGAAAGTGATGCGGTGCTTCTTGGTGCGGTAGGAGGGCCAAAATGGGATGATCTTCCCGGAGAAGAAAGACCTGAAAAGGCTCTGCTGGGACTAAGAAAGGCTCTTGGACTTTTTGCCAATCTGAGGCCTGCGATCATGTTCGATGAATTAAAGGATGCATGTCCGCTGAAAGAAGAAAAAGTAAAAGGCGGTCTCGATCTGATGGTGGTTCGTGAACTTACCGGCGGCATCTATTTCGGTGAAAGAGGAACAAGACAGACCCAAGATATGGGACTTTCTGCTTATGACGTGGAGCTATACAGCGAAAAGGAAGTCCAAAGGGTGGCAGAAACAGCTTTTTCAATGGCTATGAAGCGAAACAAAAAAGTCACCAGTGTGGATAAGGCCAATGTTCTTGAAAGCTCAAGGTTATGGCGAAAAACAGTAGCTGAAGTGGCAAAAAAATATCCGGAGGTAAAGCTGGAAAATCTGTATGTTGATAACACTGCAATGCAGCTTGTGTACGACCCCAAGCAGTTTGACGTCATACTTACCAGCAACATATTCGGAGATATTTTATCAGATGAGGCAAGCATGATAACAGGATCCATAGGCATGCTTCCTTCAGCCAGCCTTGCAGAAGGTAATTTCGGCATGTATGAGCCTGTACACGGTTCTGCACCTGATATAGCCGGCACCGGCAGGGCAAATCCCACTGCTGCCATACTTTCGGCTTCAATGATGTTAAAATATACTTTTGGCCTTTCGGAAGAAGCTGCAGCTGTAGAAGACGCTGTAAAATCTGCATTAAAGGATGGCTACAGGACACCGGATATAATGACAGACGGCTGCAAAGCTGTTACCACCGGCCAACTTGGAGACATTATTGCTGATAAATTAAGGAATAGATGATATGTATAAGATTCTTGAAAACCTTATAGTATTTTCCACAGGGGAAGGCTATGACATACTGGGAGAAACAGCCCGGCTGTGTAAAAGAGCTGAAGAAGGAGAAAAAGACCTGAAACAGCGGACATATAAGATAGTGCGCGACATTCTGGAGCTGGCAGTAAAATATGGTTTCAGCGGGAATCTCTGGCAGAGTCTTATAGCTCTGTATATCGCATACAATGAGAATCCCTTTTCACTGGCTCTCGAGCGCGGCAGCCAGGCGGGAGAAAATGTGTTTGCACGCAGAGACTGCCATGTACTGCGCAGACTGTTTTGTATGGATCTTTCAGAACTTGATGAAAAGCTGGGAACAGACTGTTTCAGCATTCTGAAAGACTATAACGGAATCACACCTCTTTCCGATTCGGGAAAAGTTGTACAAAATTTAAGAGACCGGTTTTCTTCATCTGATGATTTTTACAGAGATATCTCAGATTTTTACATGGAAAACGGAGTGGGTAATATCGGCTTATCCAAAGCGTTTTCAGTTTCCGCTGAAAACGGAAAAATCTCTTTTATTCCTGTAAGAGTGCTGGCAGACATTAAACTTTCGGATCTGGTGGGATATCAGGTTCAAAAGGAAAAATTAACCAAAAATACAGAAGCTTTTTTAAAGAAGAAACCGGCCAACAACGTACTTCTGTTTGGTGACGGAGGTACGGGAAAAAGTACAAGCATCAGAGCTCTGGCCAACCAGTATCATAAAGACGGCCTGAGGATAATACAGGTTTACAGGCATCAGATGCAATATCTCAACAGGATAATATCCGCAGTAAAAATAAGAAATTATCGGTTTATCATCTATATGGACGATCTGTCATTTGAAGATTTTGAAACAGAGTACAAGTATCTCAAGGCAGTGATAGAAGGAGGTCTTGAACAGAGACCTGAAAATGTCCTGATATATGCCACGTCAAACAGACGTCATCTTATAAAAGAGACATGGAAAGACAGAAACGACATGGAGTTCTCCGGCGATATGCACAGGAGTGACTCAGTGGAAGAAAAACTCAGTCTTGCAGACAGATTCGGTGTACAGATTTTTTACGGCAAACCAACCGTGGAAGAATTCCACCATATAGTAGAAGTTCTGGCAATAAAAGAAAAAGTAAAAATCGATTCTGATGTGCTTCACAGTGAAGCAACCAAATGGGAAGTACGTCACGGAGGCGTTTCCGGAAGAAGCGCAAGACAGTTCATAGATTATATAAAGGGAACGGAGGAAAAATCAAAATGAAAATGACAGGCGCAGAACTGGTTATGAACGTACTGCTGGAGCACGGTGTAGATACTGTGTTCGGATATCCGGGCGGTACCGCTCTTTTTCTATATGATGAGCTTTACAAATACAGCGACAGAATAAAACATGTACTGGTAGCGCATGAACAGGGCGGAGCACATGCTGCTGACGGATATGCAAGAGCAACAGGAAAGACCGGCGTTGCATTTTCCACCAGCGGACCCGGAGCCACCAATCTTGTGACAGGAATTGCCACAGCTTATATGGACAGCATTCCTACTGTATTTATAACAGCCAATGTGGGAAAGCATCTGATAGGTCGTGACGCATTTCAGGAGATATGTATTACAGGGGTCACTTTCCCCATAACAAAGCATAATTATTTTGTAAATAACAAGGAAGATCTTGCCGATGCACTGAGAAACGCCTTCAGAATAGCCAATGAAGGGCGCAAGGGACCTGTGCTTGTTGATATAACCAAAGATGTTACAGAGGCAATAGTTGATTATGAGCCGAGAGAGCCATATCCGCTTGGTAAAATCAAAACTGAGGACTGTGAGGCGAAAGCTGAAAAGTTTGCCAGACTGATAAATGCTTCTTCAAAGCCTGTTATAATGGTAGGCGGAGGCGTAATAGCATCTGAAAGTTATGAAGAAGTAATAAGGCTTTCGGAAAAAGCAGATATGCCGGTGGTTACCACACTGATGGGCATGGGAGCAGTGCCTTCTTCCTGTGAAAGATATTTCGGAATGATTGGCATGCACGGATCTTTCGCAGCAAACAAAGCCATTTCCGAAGCCGATCTCATACTTACACTGGGCAGCAGATTCAGCGACAGAGTAGCATTAAAACCTGACAGCTTCGGTAAAAAAGCCAAGATACTCCAGATAGATATAGACAAGAGTGAAGTAGGTAAAAATGTGGCTGTTTCGGAGTATATAGTAGGAGACTGCAAGGAAGTGCTGGAAAAACTTGTTCCTCTGGCAGATAAAGCTGACCATTCAGCATGGCTTGCTGAAATAAAAGGGTGGAACATGGAAAAACCTATGACTGTAAAAGAGGATAACGGCAGGATGAATCCTCAGGAAATCATAGAGTATCTGTGTGACCACAGTGATAAAGAAACAGTTTTTGTCACTGATGTAGGTCAGCATCAGATGTGGGCAGCCCAATATGTAAAGCAGACATCACCGAGAAATTTCCTCTCCAGCGGAGGCCTTGGAACTATGGGCTTCGGATATGGTGCGGCAATAGGCGCTCAGATGGGAAACCCTGACAAGAGAGTCATACATCTGACAGGTGACGGTTCATTCCATATGAATCTCAACGAAGCCTGTACCGCCGTTTCAAACAACCTGCCTATAATAACAGTTATATTCAACAATCGTGTACTGGGCATGGTATATCAGTGGCAGACAGCTTTTTACGGAAAGAGATATTCAAATACCACGCCTGAAAGAAAAACCGATTTTGTAAAACTGATAGAAGCTTTCGGCGGACACGGTTTCAGAGTAAATGACATGAATGAACTGGCAGAAGCTTACAGTAAAGCTTTAAATATGGAAGGTCCTGTATGGATCGAATGTAACATTGCTGTTGAAGATAAGGTACTGCCCATGATACCCAACGGCAAGACCATAGATGACATGCTGTTTGAATAGAGGAGGAAGCGACATGAAAAAAGAAGTAGTCAGCATTTATGTGGATAACAAAGCCAATGTTTTGACGAGAGTCGTAAGCCTCTACGGAAGGAGAGGTTTCAATATCGATTCTCTCACTGTATCCGCCACAAATGATCCTGATATTTCAAGGATTACCATAACTTTTGAAGGTGATAATCTTACCCTTCACCAGATAGTATCTCAGACTGAAAAACTGGAAGTTGTCAGGAGCATAAAGACTCTTGACGGAAAGAAGAGTTTTTTCAGGGAACTGCTTATGGTCAAAGTGGCCGCTGATAAGGAAAAACGCAGAGAAGTTAAAGAGATAGTCGATATTTACAGAGCAAAGATCATCAGTCTTACTAAAGACGAAATGGTACTGGAACTTACAGGAGCTCCCGAAAAACTGGACGCTTTCCTGGATATGCTCACAGATTATGATATAACAGATATTTGCAGAACCGGTGTAACCGGTATCGAAAAATAAATAATTACACAAAAAGGAGACAGAAAAATGATCAATAAGTATTACGATTCAGACTGCAATTTTGCTATGTTAGACGGAAAGACCGTAGCTATCTTAGGTTTCGGAAGCCAGGGACACGCCCATGCCATGAACCTTAAAGACAGCGGCGCAGATGTGGTTGTGGGCCTGAGACCGGGCTCAGCGCATACTGCAAAAGCAGAAGCTGCCGGATTAAAAGTAATGGGCATTGAAGAAGCAGCAGAAGCAGGAGACATCGTTATGATACTTACACCTGACGAACTGCAGGCTAAAATATATAAAGAACAGGTTGAAAAGCATATGAAACCTGGTAATGTACTCGCATTTGCTCACGGTTTCAATATCCACTTCAATCAGATTGTACCTTCAAAAGACCTTGATGTAATAATGATTGCTCCCAAAGGTCCCGGACACACAGTAAGAAGCCAGTATGTGGAAGGAAAAGGCGTTCCCAGCCTTATAGCAGTATATCAGGATGCTTCCGGAAGAGCAAAAGACTATGCACTTGCATATGCCAGCGGTATCGGAGCAGGCAGAGCAGGTATCCTTGAGACTACTTTCAAGGAAGAAACTGAAACTGACCTGTTCGGTGAACAGGCTGTACTGTGCGGCGGAGTATGCGAACTGATGAAAGCCGGATTCGATACTCTGGTCGAGGCAGGATATGAACCGGAAATGGCATATTTTGAATGTATACATGAAATGAAACTTATCGTTGATCTGATCAACGAAGGCGGATTCGACAAGATGAGATATTCCATATCCAATACTGCCGAATACGGAGATTACAGAACAGGTAAGAGAATTATCACTGAGGATACAAGAAAAGAAATGAAAAAAGTCCTCAGCGAAATCCAGGATGGTACATTTGCAAGCGAATTTATTCAGGAATTCAATGCAGGCGGCAAGGCAAGATTTTTGGCAACAAGAAAGAAAGAAGCATCACATCTTTTGTGCAAGACAGGTGAAGAACTGAGAAAGATGATGAGCTGGCTGAAAAAATAAGAGGAAAAATATGAAAGAAAGAAGCAGACTTGTAACAGAAGGAGTAGAAAAGGCGCCTATGCGCAGCCTTTTCTATGCCATGGGATATACAGAAGAAGAACTTTCAAGACCGCTTGTTGCGGTAGTTTCCGCCCACAGCGAAATCGTACCGGGACACATGCATCTTGATAAAGTAACAGAAGCAGTCAAAGCAGGAGTCAGAATGGCCGGGGGAACTCCCATAATGGTACCTGCCATAGGAGTATGCGATGGAATAGCAATGGGACATATCGGTATGAAATATTCTCTGGCAAGCCGGGAACTTATTGCTGACAGTGTAGAGACAATGGTGACAGCTCACGCATTTGACGGCATGGTACTTGTACCAAACTGCGACAAGATTGTTCCCGGTATGGTAATGGCAGCAGCAAGAATGGATCTTCCTGCTGTGGTATGTTCCGGAGGCCCTATGATGTCCGGTCTTGTAAACGGTACAGAAACCAGCCTTTCAAAAATGTTTGAAGCTGTAGGCGCAAGAAAAGCCGGAATAATAGACGATGACGGACTTAAAGAATATGAGCAGAATGTCTGCCCGGGCTGCGGATCGTGTTCAGGAATGTATACAGCCAACAGCATGAACTGTCTCTGTGAGGCTATCGGCATTGCACTTCCGGGTAACGGAAGCATCCCGGCTGTATCAAGCAAAAGAATCATGCTTGCAAAACATGCAGGAATGGCCATCATGGACCTTATTGAAAAGAACATCACAGCGAGAGATATCATAAACGAAAAGTCCATAAGAAATGCCATAGCATGCGACATGGCTCTTGGATGTTCCTCAAACAGTGTGCTGCATCTTCTTGCAATTGCACACGAAGCAGAGGTTGAACTGGATCTTGAAACCTTTAATGAAATCAGCAGAGTAACTCCGAACCTGTGTCATCTGGCTCCGGCAGGAGGTACACATATGCATGATCTGGACAATGCAGGAGGCGTTCCTGCTGTCATGGCACAGCTGGCTTCAAAGGGACTCATTGATACTTCACTGCCCACTGTAACAGGAAAGACAGTAGGAGAAAATATAAGAGGAAGAACCATAAAGAATACAGGTGCCATAAGGCCTGTCGATGATCCTTACAGCACCACAGGCGGCATCGCTATTCTCTGGGGCAATATTGCAAAAGACGGATGTGTAGTAAAAAGAAGCGCCGTAGCGCCTGAAATGCTTGTACATTCAGGACCTGCCAGAGTATTTGACTGTGAAGAAGACGCAATCTCTGCAATTTATGCCGGAGATATAAAAGCCGGTCAGGTAGTGGTAATAAGATATGAAGGCCCCAAAGGCGGTCCCGGAATGAGAGAAATGCTCAATCCCACCAGTGCTCTTGCAGGTATGGGACTGGACAAGACAGTTGCTCTCATTACTGATGGGCGTTTCAGCGGGGCAAGCAGAGGAGCTTCAATAGGGCATGTAAGTCCTGAGGCTGCAGACGGAGGACTTATAGGGCTTCTCAAAGAAGGCGATATTATAGACATCAATATACCTGAGTATTCTATCAATGCCCGTGTTTCGGACGAAGAATTTGAAGAAAGAAAGAAGACTTTCGTCTGCCGTGAGCCTAATGTGAAAAAAGGATGGCTTGCAAGATACGGCAGAGCCGTTTCATCGGCCAATACGGGAGCCGTCTTAAAATAGACCTGAAAGGATGATGACAATGAGCAATAAATTCAGCGTTACGCTTACAAAAAATCCAAAAGCAAAGCCTGATCCAAACAATTTACCTTTTGGAAAGATTTTTACAGATCACATGTTTGTAATGGAATATGATCCTGAAAACGGATGGCATGACGGAAGAATAGTGCCATATGCTCCTCTTGAGCTGGACCCGGCAGCTTCTGTATTCCACTACGGCCAGGAAATGTTTGAAGGGCTCAAGGCATATAAGACAAAGGACGGCAGAGTGCAGCTTTTCAGACCTGATATGAATGCCAAGAGAACAAACAATACAAACAGAAGAATCTGCATACCGGAAATTGACGAAGACCTTTATGTTGATGCTGTCAAAGCTCTTGTAAGTGTGGATAAGGACTGGATCCCCGAAAAAGAAAATACAGCTCTGTACATAAGACCGTTTATAATAGCTACCCAGCCTTTCCTTGGTGTAGCCGCTTCTGAAACATATAAAATGGTTATAATCCTCAGTCCTGTGGGTCCGTATTATGAAAGCGGACTTGCACCGACAAAAATCTATGTTGAAGACGAGTTTATCAGATCCGCCATGGGAGGCACAGGATTTGCCAAAATCGGCGGCAACTATGCTGCAGCTCTCATAGCCGAAAAAAAGGCTCACGATATGGGATTTGACCAGGTACTCTGGCTCGATGCTCACGACAAGAAGTACGTGGAGGAAATAGGTACTTCCAATGCATTTTTCAAAATAGACGGTGAAATCTACACTTCTTCTCTTGTGGGAACAATACTCCCCGGCATTACAAGGGCTTCTATGATAGAAGTAATGAAGGAGTGGGGCTATAAAGTAAATGAAACAAGATTTACAATCGATGAGATATTCAAAGCAGGAGAAGAGGGAAGACTTGAAGAAGTCTTTGCCACTGGAACTGCTGCTGTTATCTCACCGGTGGGAGAGCTTTACTGGAAAGACAAGAATCTTATCATAAATAACGGTGAGATAGGACCACTTTCTCAGAAACTTTATGATGAGCTCTATGGTATCCAGACAGGAGCCATAGAAGATAAGAGAGGATGGACTGTTCCGGTTGAATAAAACAACTTGTCAGTATGATAAAATTCTTTATTTAAGAGGGCAAAACCGCCCTCTTTTTTATTTCATATTTTAACTTTTTGCTGTCATAAAACCTTGTCCTATTCATAGAATGTAATAATCAGAAGAAAAGAGGACATCTAATGAGCACAATAAGAGAAATAACCGGAAAGCTTCCTGAAAATATGCGCAGTGAACTTGAATGCCTGCCGGAAGAAATAATAAAGAGGACGGAGGAAATCCGCCTCATTTGCGGACAGAGTCCCCTGGTAAGATACGGACAGAGTGAGAAGGTACTGTCAGGAACAGTAACAGCAGATGATCTTAAAACAATATTAAACAACCTGATAAGATTTTCATATTATGCTTACGAAGAAGATATGGCAAGGGGATTTGTGACCATTGCAGGCGGCCACCGGGTGGGAATCTGCGGACGAGCAGTGATGAAAAGCAATCAGCCTGCACTTATAAAAGAAATAAGTTCGCTGAATATACGGTTTGCAAAAGAGATAAAGGGCTGCGCCAACAGGCTTATTCCTTTGATAATAAGAGATGAAAAACCGGTCAACACACTGATAGTATCTCCTCCGGGCTGCGGAAAAACCACCCTTCTGAGAGATATGGCAAGGGTGCTGAGTCAGAGAAGAATTAAAGTTGCAGTATGTGACGAACGTTCTGAAATAGCCGGCATGTATGACTGCATTCCCGGTTTTGATCTTGGGCCGAGGACAGATGTTCTTGACGGATGTGATAAATCCTATGGTATTCCTATGCTCATAAGATCCATGTCACCGGATGTGATTATTACAGATGAGATAGGCAAGACATCAGATATAGAAGCGGCACAGACCTGCGCAGCAGCAGGAGTTTCTCTCATCACCTCCATACACGGATCATCCAGACATGATGTTATAAACAGCTCCATAGGAACACTCATACATAAGCATACCTTTAAAAACATCATTTATCTTTCTTCCGGTGATGGGCCCGGAACAATAGAAAAAATAGAAGGTGATGATGAAAATGCTTAAGATAGCAGGACTTATGGGCATCGTCATCGCCTCCGGACTTATCGGAATGATGAAAGCAGCAGAACTAAAGAGGCGCAAAGAACTCCTTGAAGATTTTTTAAAAATGGTGATAGAACTTAAAGGCCAGATAAACTATTTCAGGGAGCCGCTGCCCAGAATATTTTCAAGACTGAAAAAAAACAGCCGGACAAAGGCTTTTGATCTTCTCAGAGAACTGGAAGATGGAGAAGCTGTCCGGACAGGAGAAATAACAGAAGCATGGCCCGTGATTATCCGGCAGTCCTACGAAAAAGAACCACTGACCGGTGATGATATAAAAATAATGAAGTATCTGGGAGAATTTATCGGACAGACTGATTTTGAAAACCATCTTTATCATTTTTCATATCTTGAAGAAAAACTGAAAGACCAGATAAAAGATTCCACCCAAATCTCAGAAAAAAAGGGTCCTATGTACAGAAAACTGGGATTTTTCCTTGGCGGAATGATTGCAATAATTCTGTTTTAAGAGGTAAAAAAATGTCTTTTGACGTAAGCATACTGTTTAAGATAGCCGCTATTGGCATAGCCATAGCTCTTTTGAACATAATACTGAAAAAAGCAGGAAGGGACGAAGAGGCCATGCTTATTACTCTGGCCGGTGTCATCATAGTTCTTGCCATAATCATAAGTATGATAAGCGAATTTTTCGATACGGTAAGAACCTTTCTGGAAGTGTAAAAGAAAATGGAAGAATTAATAAAAATATGTTTTATTGGAATCGCAGCCCTTATCATAATCTCCATTATCAGGGTATATAAACCTGAATTTGTAATAGAAGTCACACTATGCGCAGGCCTTGTAATGCTTTTCTTTATCATAGACAGTCTCAAAGACGGTTTCAGTTTTATGGCTGAGATATACGATGAACTTTCCTATGGTAAAGAATACTTTCCGATAATACTGAAAGTCCTGGCAATAGCATACATAACAGAATTTGCCTCTGCCATATGTCAGGACGGGGGAGAAAAGTCCATAGCGGGGAAAGTGGAACTTGCAGGTAAAGTTGCAATATTCTTTGCTGCAATACCTGTATTTGTCTCACTTCTCACATTGCTGGACAGTCTGATCTGATGGATTATAAAGAAATACTTGAAGAACAATTTAATAATGTGGTAGACGAGGATACACTAAAGGACATAATGTCTCAGGCAGACGAAATAACAGGGGGCATAGCAAAACAGTTTTCGCCGGGTGAAATTCTTACAGCCACCTATGAAGGCAGAAGTATTTTTGACGATACTGCCATTGTGGAAAATCTTAAAGATCTGTTCTTTCTCGAGATAAAAAGCGCACTGATATTATGTGTGGAAATACTCAGCATATGTATCATAATAGGTATATTGAAAGGGCTTTCCAATTCCTTCGGAAATAAATCAGTATCTCAGATAAGCATGCTTACCTGCAGTATGGTGGTTGTAGGTATCTGTATAAAAAGCTTCGGAACAACCTACAATCTTGCCATAGATTCGGTTACAACCATGACAGATACAATGGAAATACTCATGCCTATCCTCATAGGGATCCTTATAGCCACCGGTTCTGTCACATCGGGAACCGTACTGAGCCCTATGATAATAGGCAGCGTTACAGGCACGGCGTTTCTTTTGAAAACCTTCATTTTACCCGCATTGTTTGCTGCCACCATACTTTGTCTCATCAATTGTTTAACAGAAAAAGATTATGTAAATAAACTTTCCAAGCTTATAAGAAATATTTCTGTTACCCTTACGGGGCTGCTTCTTGTCATACTTACAGGGATAATATCAATTCAGGGTCTTCTTACAGATACTTCAGACGGTCTTCTGATCAATACGGCAAGATTTTCACTGAGCAATTTCATTCCTATCGTAGGAGGATTCACCTCTGATACAGTTGATCTGTTTTTAAGATGCATGTCTTCAATAAAAAGTGTGGTGGGGGTATTCGGTATCATACTGCTGATATTACTGCTTCTGGTTCCTCTCATAAAAATCCTTGCCGTAGCAGTCATATATAAGCTTACGGCAGCGCTGGCAGAACCTGTGACAGATTCCAAGATATCTCAGGGGCTTGGAGAAATGGGCAGCTGTATGATCTCCATTGCTTCCATAATGTTTTTTACAGCATTGCTTTTTATCATATTCATCACATGTATCATAAGATTAGGAGGCTGATGATGGAAGAAATATTTGCATGGGTCAGAGATATTTTTCTGATAATAATTTCAGTATCTTTTTTTCAGATTCTGATACCGGATTCTTCCATGGATAAATATATCAGATTTGTTTTTTCTGTTGTGATACTGGCTATCATCACAGAGCCTGTCATATTTCTGATAAAAGGCCAGTAATATTATCTTAAGAGATTCATATAAATAGGAGTGAGATCATGTTTGAAAAAATTGCCGGAAAAGAAAACTTCATTAAGCTGATCACTGTACTTCTTATCGCATCTGTTGCCATACTGGCTCTCAGCATACTTACAGAAAACAGCGACAGCAGACGTCAGATAATAGATAATGACGGAGGGTCTGAAGAACAGCTGTGCAGCATGCTTTCCTCCATTAAAGGGGCAGGACAGGTGGAAGTGATGGTACAGTATAATGAAGATTCTACAGTTGCCGGTGTCATCGTCACTGCAGAAGGGGGCGGAAATCCCATTACAGCCAACGCGCTGACCAATGGTGTTGCCACACTGTATAACATACCGGTGTCAAGCGTGATAGTTTTTGAAAAGGAACAGGGGGAATGACTTTGAAAAAAAAGTTCAGCTATAAGGACATCTTGTATAAAGGCAAAAGACTGGCGGCAGCATGTCTGATACTGGCGCTGGGTGCGGGAGTTGCGGTAAGTTCTTCACTGGAAAAAAAAGATGAGATTCCTGTACATGACGGAGAAGTGCTGGTGGACAGTCTGGCTGTGACAGAAGAAGAAACAGCCGTCTCTGCAGAAACAGAAGGAGATTTTGAAGCCATGAGAGCTCAGCTTGAACTGGAGAGAAACAAGCTGATAGCCACTCTGGACTCCACCATAAACAACAGCAGCAATGACAGTGAAAAAAAAGCTGCGTCTGAAGAAAAGAAAAGAATAATGGGATATATGGAAACAGAACTTGCCATAGAAAGTCTCATAGACTCAAAAGGGCTTCCTGATTCCTTCGTGCTTATCACAGAAAGCAGCATTAGCGTTACCGTAGACCAGCAGGAACTTGACACCAATACGGTTGCAAAGATATGTGACATTGTGATGAGAGAAACGGGAAAACCGGCAGATAAGATAGTTATACAGAGCAAATACTGAATAAAAACGGGCGAGCTTGGATTTCGCCCGTTTGTTGTCTGAATATGTAACCCATGAATGCATTTTAAAAGGATTCACGCACCATAGTTTGCTATAAAAATATTATGTAAATAAAATACTGCTGTTTTTTTGTCCGTACAACATTTTTTTTTGCAATACCCCCCCCACTATTGTGCAAAATTATGTTATTATATTAAAATAGTAATTTAAAATGGCATATTATGGAAGCCTTTTTATTCTTATACAATTTTTTATAAATTTTTGTCATAATCGTTCTGCAGGCAAAATCTGTAAGGTATTGGCTCAGGGCTTTTGGACTTTGGAGGGAGATCATGAGACAAAATTTAACTTTCGGAAAACGCATCGTATCTTTTATTCTTCTTTTTACGATGGTTGTGACCAGCTTTGCCACTTCGGTAACATCAGCTTTTGCTGCTGATGGCGTAAACTTTGAGGTGACGGTAGGTTTTAAACCTGCATCAGGTCAGGAGTCAGTTGAGATTGGAGGTACGGGAACGTATAATCTTTCAGCTACAACTGCTTCATCGGAACTGACCGACGACTATTTGGTAACCGTCATGCTGCCCAGGGGAGCTGAAAAATATCTTAAAGGTTTTTCCGAAAAAGAGGTGGTAGAAGGGGGAAATTTATGTCATAGTCTTTCTTCTTCCAGACTCAATCTTTTTATTCCTTCAGATGAAAGCCAGAATCCGTATTTTTACTTCACTATGACAAAGGGTGATACATACAGCGTCCAGGTTAATTTTTCAATGCCTGAGGGCACAAGTGATGAATACACCATTCATATGGATGAAAGCTATATTAACGCCGTATATATAGACAGTGAAAGCGGAAACACCTATCCGGTTACAGGTAATGTCTTGAAGGATATCGGTGATATGAGCTTTTTCACCCATTACGACTGGAACGATGTGAAAATGTCAAGGACTCCCGATTCTGTAACTTTTTCTGCCTATTAAAGGCAGTATGTGTAATGTATAAAATCCGTACAGTACTGAAGGGAATTTAAAAATATTGCTTTTGTAAACAAAAAAGATAAAATGAGTTTTTAAAACATGTTATTTGGTGAAAAAAACAGGTGGATTTTTTTAAAGAAAGGGAAAGATTTATGAGAGAGAGAGTAAAAAAATTGTTCGTACTTCTTTTGATACTTTCTGTTGTTTTTTCAGGGATAAATAATATCTTTACGCTGC
>CASFMJ010000038.1 GCA_949295785.1 uncultured Bacillota bacterium
GAACTTGCAAGGGTTTTCATACTTTTATGCAAAAGAAGGGAGCTATCGCTACACCCAACCTGATTTGGTCAACTGTGCGACAGCCCCCTTTACATATTATATATGGTTCTGCTGAACTCAATAGACAACTTTGCCCAGCATGGAAAGAACCAGTTCCATAGCCAGTTCACCGGTTTTGTTTCTCACATCCAGCATTGGATTAACTTCAACCATATCAAGAGCTATAACCTTTCCGCTCTGATGCAGAGTTTCTATAAGATAAAATGCTTCTCTCAGAGTCAGACCGCTATGTACGATGGTACCGGTACCGGGGGCAGATTCAGGTGTGATGGAGTCCACATCGAAACTCACATGGATACCTTCAGTGCCCTCTGAAGCGATTTCAATAGCTTTTTCTATGACGGCAGGCATACCCATTCTGTCTATGTCAGCAATGGAGAATACAGTCACGCCATGTTCCCTCATACGCACTCTTTCCATCGGGTCAATATCTCTGCCTGCAATCTGAACACAGTTTCTGGTGTCCACATATACAGGCTCCTGACCATAATCGACCATTATATCAGGGCCGGCGCCGCATACTGCAGAAAACGGCATTCCATGCATGTTGCCCGACGGAGAAGATTCTTCATTATTCCAGTCACCGTGGGCATCAACCCATATTATTCCTATCTTTTTGTAATGTTTGGATGTGGCCGAAATGCTTCCAGCGGCTATGCTGTGATCTCCTCCCAGAACAATGGGAAAAGCTCCGCTTTCGAGGGAGGCTTTTACCTCCTTATAAAGTTTTTCGTTTATATCATGAACCTGTTCATAGCAGCGCATATTGTCGGCTGTCCTGCCTGTGGCAAGCGGAATAAGATCGCCTTTGTCGTGACATTCAATACCGAGAGATTTTATGCCGTCTACTATACCTGCGTATCTGATGGCAGCAGGACCCATGTTCACGCCTCTTGTTCCGGCGCCCATATCCATCTGCACACCGATGAGAGCTACTTTTTTCATAACATTACTCCTTTTTAATACATTGATCAGAATTATCTGAAAATATTATATCATTTTTTTGATTTGAGAGCAAACATGAACTGGAGCAACTGTAATCATCAGTATGGCGGTTTATAGAAACGACCGTTAAGCTGCTCAGTATTGATTACATTGATAAAAGCCTTCGGATCTACTTTCTTTATTGCGTCGATAACCCTGTTGACCTGCTCTCTTCCCACGACAGAGTACAGTATCTGGCGCGGAGCGCCTTCAAAACAGCCGGTTGCATCTATTCTCGTGGCATCGTGATGGGTTATTTGACGTATTCTTCCGTATACTGCATCAGGAACTTCTGTTATTATGAAAAGAGTATCTTTCTGGTACCTTTTGAACAGAAGCTGTATGACCTGTGTAGATGCATACTGATATATAATAGAATAAAGAGCCTTGTCAAATCCGAACAGTATACCGGCCGTTGTCAGTATAACCACATTGCCAAGCAGTATATAATTCCATGCATCAATACCTTTCTTTTCCGAAAGATATATGGATATGAAATCGGTTCCGCCTGCGCTGGCACCGTTTATGAGGCAGATACTTATGGAAGCGCTTCCCACAATACCTCCGAAAATGCTTATGAGCAATGTATCATATGTGATAGTCACTGCCGGGAAGATGTCGGTCAGAATACCTGACAGGAATACTACATAAAAAGAAGAAAGAGTAAACCTTGAACCTATATATTTAAAACCGATATAAGCAGGTATCAGGTTGAGCGGGAGATATATCACAGAATATGCTATATTAAGACCGAAAAACCTTTCACCGATCTGCTGTATTAAAATTGTGAGACCGCTGAATCCGCCGGGGAAAAGACCTCCGGTCTGGACAAAGCTTTTCAGGTTGAAAGCTATCACTGCTGACGCGATGGTTAGAGCTAAAAATGTTTTTATCTCATATTTTATACGATTTTTTTTCTCGGATGACATAAAAATTTCACCTGCCCTTTTGATTATTCTGCCTCAGGCAGTTTACATACATCTATCCAATCCAGAGCCTGGGAATATCTGAAAAGTTCATCGCAGGTAAGCTCTATGGCACTGTTTGAACTGCCGCAGGCCGGAAAAACAGTGGTGAATCTTTTTAGAGATACATCGCAGTAAACTCTGACATCAGTGTTTTTTATGCCGAAAGCGCACACGCCGCCAACGGCATGGCCGGTAAATGCGAGAACCTCATCGGGAGAAAGCATCCTGGCCTTCTGTAAAAATGTATTTTTAAATTTACGATTGTCTATTTTGGCATCACCGGCAGTCTGTATAAGGATACAGCCTGAATCCTTGTCTTTGAAAGAAAGAGTCTTGCATATCCGGGCGCCTTCTACGCCCACAGCCTGCGCGGCCAGATCTACCGTTGCGCTGGAAACATCAAACTCCATTATACGGTCTTCTATTCCCAGCTTTCTGAAATGTTCCCTGACTGTTTCTATAGCCATTTGAATAATACCTCATCAAGTTTTTTGTAGGGGCCTTTATGTGATCGGATTGCTGCCATAAAAAGAACTTCCTGTGAATGGATATGCGGGTTTTTCCATTGCAGCAAAGCACATTTGAGCCGCGTTTATTATAACACACCTGTGATTAAGGAGGAACCGTTTTATTTAAATTTATACTTTCAAAAATAAAAATTGTATACCTGACAGTTTTTTGTTGACAAAAACAATCAGTTTTGATAAAGTTAGTACAATACTATCAAAAATTGTGTGGTTTTATTGAACAACAGGAGGACTTATAATGGAGCAGAAATTACAGGAAAATCACAAAGGACAATTCGGATCCAGCTTCGGTTTCCTGATGGCAGCCATAGGGTCGGCTGTCGGACTGGGAAATCTGTGGGGCTTCCCATATAAGATGGGAGCCAACGGCGGATTCGGATTTCTTATTCTTTATCTTGTACTTGTAGTATTCGTAGGATATGTAATAATGCTTACGGAACTTTCTCTGGGAAGAAAGACAGGAAAAGGCATAGTACATGCATACAGATCCCTTTCGGAAAAATATGCGTTTATAGGGTGGATGGGCGCCATAGCCCCGTGGCTCATACTTTCATTTTATTCAATGCTGGGAGGATATTGCATCAAATATTCTCTGGCAAATCTGGGCGACCTCTTCGGAGCCGGATGGGGCACAGGAGGCCAGGACAGCGCAGCCTATTTCAGCGAATTCACTACTGATATGGTGCAGACTGTCATCTACTCACTGATTTTCGTCATACTTACAGTTCTGATCGTAAGAGGAGGCGTTTCAGGCGGTATAGAAAAATTCACCACCATAGCCATGCCTGCCCTTTTCGTGATGCTGGTGATCGTAATAATAAGAAGTGTTACTCTTCCGGGTGCATCAGAAGGTCTTGCGTTCATGTTCAAACCTGACTGGTCAGCCTTTGAAGGGACAGGCTGGATTACCGTACTTTCTGTGGCAGGCGGCCAGATGTTCTTCTCACTGTCCCTTGGTATGTCCATAATGATAGCATACGGTTCATATCTGCCAAAGACAGAAAACCTGGAAAGAAACGCCCTTGTAATACCTTTTGCAGATACTATCGTGGCCATAATGGCAGGTCTTGCCACCATGCCTGCGGTATTTGCAGCAGGACTCGAGCCTTCACAGGGCCCCGGGCTTTTGTTCATAACACTGCAGACAGTATTCAGTTCCATGGGAGGTTTCGGACCTTTCTTCGGATTCCTTTTCTACGGACTGGTATTTATTGCTGCCATAACCTCATCCATTTCACTGCTCGAAGGTATCACCGCAGTTGCCATGGACAGAGCTATTGAAAAAGGCAAAAAACCCGACAGAAAGAAACTGTCTACAATTCTTGGAGTTTCCATTGCCATAACAGCAACACTGGTATCTCTGGACGGACTTGGAGCCAACGGATTCCCCCAGTTCTTCGGACAGAGTACATGGCTTGATTCCATAGACCTGATTTCTGAAGGAATACTTATGCCGCTTGGAGCATGCTACTGTGCTATCGTAGTACCGACCCAGCTGGTTGATGACGAAGTTACACTTAACGGCGGCAGATTCCGCACAAAAGCTTTCTATGACTTCTGTATCAAGTTTGTTGCACCGGTAATGATGGTAATGGTACTTCTGGGACAGATGGATACTTTCTTCGGCCTTGGAATGTTCGGTTAAAATACAGACTTATTCATTTGTAAATGTGAAAGCCGTGAACCGGCTGAGACAGAGCCGGTATCAGTATGGGCTATAAACAGAAAAATGACAGAGAACGTAAAATGATAAAGAGCGTCACCTGAAAAGGCGGCGCTCTTTTTTGACAGTGCCATATAAAACAGTCCTCCGGTCTTGACACACCGCATGATTCCTTTAAAATATATAATAAAGAACAGAGAAGGGAGAACTGCGGCGGTGCAATGAAAAACATTCAGACCGCCCTGAAAACATAACATGAATTTTCTGGAAGAAAGAATATTAAAAGAAGGAACTGTAAAAGAAGGAAACGTTTTAAAAGTAGACAGTTTTCTCAATCACCAGATGGACATAGATCTTCTGGACGAGATCGGAAGAGAATTTAAAAGGAGATTCAGAAGCAAAAAGATAAACAAGATTCTCACCATAGAAGCCTCCGGTATAGGAATTGCCTGTCTTGCCGCATACCATTTCGACGTGCCTGTGGTATTTGCCAAAAAGACGCAGAGCATCAATCTGGACGGTGATATGTATACTGCCGAAGTGGAGTCTTTCACTCACAGGACTAAAAATAAAGTTATAGTTTCAAAAAAATTTCTCGGACCCAAAGACAGGGTACTTATAATAGATGATTTCCTTGCCAACGGGTGCGCCCTGAGAGGTCTGATAAAGATTGCCGAAGAAGCAGGAGCATCGGTAGAGGGAATAGGAATCGCCATTGAAAAGGGTTTTCAGCCCGGAGGAAGCAAAATCAGAGCAATGGGGTACGATCTTTATTCCATAGCTATCATAGACAGCATGGACAGCAGGACTAAAACCGTCAGATTCAGAGAACAGCAGATATGATTTTAAAACTTTTGAACTAATACATAATGCTGCAGCCGAAAAGTAAAAACAGAACAAAGGAGTGACCACATGAAAACAGTACAGCAGAGGATAGAAGAACTTAAACCGGAAATAGACAGGCTGGTGAAAGAAATCTATGAAAATCCGGAACCCGGTCATCAGGAGTTTAAAGCTGTAGAATTGCAAAAAGGGCTGCTGGAAAAATACGGATTTACTGTTGAAAAAAATACGGCGGGACTTCCGACAGCATTTACGGCCGTATACAAGTCAGCCAAAGAAGGCCCCGTAATAGGGTATCTTTCAGAATATGACGCCCTGAAAGGCATGGGTCATGCCTGTGGCCATAATATGATAGCAGGCCTTGCATGCTGCTGTGCCATAGCCATGCGTGACGCCGCAGACCAATATGGGGGAGAAGTAGCTGTCATAGGTGCGCCGGCAGAAGAAACTGACGGCGGCAAAGTGGAACTGGCAGAAGCAGGTGTATATGACCGGCTCAGTGTGGCACTGATGGCTCACCCATGGTACAGATTTGCAGGAAGCGGAAATATGTATGCACTTAAACCCCTGCAGTTTGAATTTTTCGGAAAAGAATCCCATGCCGCAGCAGAACCTGAAAAAGGAATCAATGCGCTGGACGGAGCCATGCAGACCTTTGTGGCCATAAATGCGCTTAGAGAACATCTGCGGGATTCTGTCCGCATACACGGAATCATAAAAGACGGGGGAAAGGCAGCAAATATAGTGCCCGGATATGCGTGTGCGCAATTTTATGTGAGAGCAGCAACATCAGGATATCTAAAAGAAGTGGTGGAAAAAGTCAGACATTGCGCCATAGGAGCAGCAGAATGCACGGGTACCACTGTGAAGATATCCGATTATGAGACAAGCTATGATAATATGATGAGCAACGATACCCTCTCAGACCGGATGATTCTGCATCTTAAGGAACTTGGCATATCAGGCGACATAAGACCTGAGCATACAAAAGGCTCCTCAGATATCGGAGCCGTAAGCCACAGGTGTCCGGCCATCCACGGATGGTTTGATATAACGGGGGATGAGAGCATAGGAACTCATATGGACGGATTTGCCCGCTGTACCATAAGCGAGTACGGACTGAATAACATGTACCTGCAGGCAGCTGCGCTTATCATGACAGGTGAGGATGTGCTGCGAGATCCTGATTTTCTTAAAACCATATATCAGGAGTTTGAGAAAAAGAAAGAAGAAGTGTGAAAAACCATGTATATATGATTCCAAAGGAGGCGTCCTCTAAATATGAGGCGCCTTTTTTTCTGATAAAAATAGAAAAAATAATATGTAGAAATATAGCATAAATAAAAATTATTTTGTTGACCATACGTACAATATAATGTAAAATACAACTTAATAAATAAAGTGTATATGCAATAGAAGAGGAGAGAGAAAATGGACAGAGACCTTTTGAAACCCAAAAGGTTCTATGTTGTGATGCTGCTTGAAGCAGCAGTCATATCGCTCATGGGAGCATGGCTGCTGCCGGTAGCCGCCACAGAACCGCATACAAAATACATATTGCTGATATGTCTGAGCATTCCTTTGTTTTTAACTTTCTCCGTACTGAAGTACGGCAGCATGGAAAAAAATCTCAAAGAGATAACAAAGCGAATGCTTTTATTTTTGCTTACTTTTGTGTGCCTCATCATATTATGCGGCCTTATTTCAGGGGCAGCAGCAGTGGTGCTGAATTCCGCCGTAAGAGACAGATGGCAGGATTATGAGATAATGTCTGCCATCAGGATAACATCAGGTATCATAACGTGCCTCATGTACCCGGTTCTTGCGGGGGCATTCATGTCATTTTGCAAAAAAGAAAATTCCACAGTATTTTCGGATCTGATAAAAAAGAAATTCGGACTTACACCGGAAAAATATCTTATATTGCTTGTCATAGCTCTTGCAACTTCAGGCGCAGGCAGTCTTGTCATGCTGACAGAAAACACCGTTATCAGAACGGCGGTTTCTGCAGCGGCAGGAGCCCTGTGCCTTTTTTTGTCCATGATGGCGCTGTCTGATAAACAAGATCCATCCGGCGTCTGTGAAAAAACAGCACAGTGAACGGCTCATTAATCTTTCCGGACATACAATGACCGGACACGCAATGACCGGACACGCAATGACCGGACACGCAATGCAGCCTAAAGTGTCAAATCAGAAGTAAAAGAAGGAGAAGTAACCATGACAAGGAAAAAGATAAAATCAGCAGCAGCAGCTTTGCTGGCAGCTATAATTCTGTGGACCGGCCTGCCTGTTCAAGCCTTTGCCACAAAAGACTCCACATGGGCAGATACAGATTTTCAGCCATCTCAGGGAGAAAATACATGGCAGGATATTACCCGCAAAGCAGATGTGATAAAAAGAAGTCCTCTGCCTTATGAAGAAATATCAGGCAGCGATATAGACGGCAAAGAAATATCCAGAGACAGAAACAGCATAACCTATCTCATGGAAGACGATACTTATCTGACCAGGTATCAGCAGGACCCTCTTACCTACACAGATGAAAAAGGCAGAGAAAAACCTGTTGACAACAGTCTCAGAGAAAAGTCAGACAGCTATGAAAACACTGAAAACATCTACGAGCTGACACTGCCCAAGGAAGGAGACGGCATCACCATAGAAAAACAGGGGATAAGCCTCACGATGGTGCCTCTTTTCGGAAACCTTCAAAACCCGGTTAAAGACAACAGTTCGGTAAGATACACTGCCGTATCAGACGGTATAGATCTGCAGTACACCGCAAAAGGCAGCGGCGTAAAAGAAGATATAATCCTGACAAAACCAATAGAAAAAGCCAGCTTCAGCTATGAACTGAAAAGTGATACCTCCCTCCGATATACAGTAGAAGACAATGTGCTTTACGCCTTTTGGGAAAATGAAAAAGAGCCTCTGTTCACACTTGCAGCCCCATATATGACAGACAATCAGGGGGAAATGAGTCAGGCGGTATTTCTTGAAATAGAAAAAAACATACTTACTGTAACAGCTGCAGATGAATGGCTAAACGCCGCTGAAAGAGCATACCCTGTAATCATAGACCCGGTGATAGTCCTCAACGACAGCAACCTTGAATACGGATTCATAGAAAACGGCTATGCACCGCCGCCGTATACGGGAGCGGCAGGCCCTGATGTGTCACATCTGAGCAACCCGTACATGTACGTGGGATTTGAAGACGGCAGTCTTGTGGGAGTGGGAGGAATCACCTACGGACAGACACGCTCATATATAAAGATAGATTACGATTTTACACAGCTGCCGGACAATGCCATAATATCCGCCAGCCTTAAAGCCTTTCAGTATGACGACAATGTACCTTCCGGCACAAAGATAAATGCCTGCTATATACGGAGCCCATGGAAAGGCACAAAAAAGACATGGAACAACAGACCGTCAGAAATGAACATAATAGATACCCAGGATGTATCAGGCAAGATGGACTGGGTAGAGTGGGATATTTCCACGGCAGTCAGAGAGTGGAAAAACGGAAAGCCCAACTACGGCATAATGCTCACTCCCGCCACAGAAGACCAGCAGGCGGTTGTGCTTTCAGGACCGGGCAATTCACACAGCAGCATGGGCGGAGAAGGCCGCGACATGTATTTTGACATATCGTGGACCGTACCCAATGCTGTAGACGAAAACCTGCCTCTTGACAAGCCGGACATAAACCTGCGGCCGCTGACATTTACATATTCTACAGGACTTCAGCAGCTTACAGGAGTATTTGCAGACGGCATAGTAAGACCTCAGCTGGATGTAAATTACAGGCTCAACAATGAAGACAGCGGCACATATCACAAAGCAGATTACGGACGAATATATCCCGAGAGTAAAGAATTTGAAGACGAAGTACTGTTCAATATCGGGTACACGGGGCTGCACGAATCCAACTGGCAGAGCAAACTGTTCAAAAGCTTCACATACAACAAGCTTTATGCAGTCTATGCAAAGGCTTCAGGCAAAGATGGCTCAACCCCTGAGGGGAAAAGCGACAATTTTATAGTATACCGTTTCCGGGAACAAGACACCCTGCCTCATGTGGCTGCTTACTACGGAGTCACCACAGAGCAGCTTCTGAAGGACAACAGACCTCAGGACTATCTGACATTTGCCGGGAATACGTTTTTCATAAGAAACCCCAAGAAAAACGCCGGTGTTCCCTATACAAGAAGCAGCAGTCTGGATCTTGAGCACAAGCGGGATATAATATACGCTGCCATGGGACGTGGTATTTATTCTGAATTTGACATAGAGCCGGTAAACATGAATATCGGCAACTACTATTTTGAAAGCGGCGATTTTACCACCCTGGATCTGGGCGAGGAAAACAAGCTGTCAAGATCGTATAACTCCATGGGTTCAAAGACCGACGGCCTTTTCGGCAGAGGCTGGAGTTTTGAGTACGAACAGAAACTGGCCGGCCGTACTGACGGCAGCATGGTATATATGATGGGCGACGGAAAGCGGCTGGTGTTTGAAAAAACCGGCCAGGGCTACAAAAGTCCCCAAGGCTATGATATGACCCTGCGCAAAAATACTGCCAAAAAGCCTGAAAACACCACATATTCCATAACCGACAGAGACGGGGCAGTATATACATTTAACTGCTATGGTATTCTTACAGGCATAAAAGAAAGCAACGGACTGGCAACGTCAATAAGCTACGATGAAAACTATCATATAAAAAGTATAACTACTCCTGCCGGCAGGAAATATGCCTTTACCGTAAACGATGACGGCCACGTGACAAGCATCCTTACTCCCGGCGGAGGGGTGCTTAAATACCGTTACACCGGAGCAAATCTGACATCATTTGTCAATGCCGACGGAGAAGAAGTTGTCTATAACTACGACGATGAAGACCGCATGTCGTCATGGAAAGACGGAAACGGCAATGTTGTGATAAAAAACACCTATGACAGTCTGGGAAGAGTCATAAAACAGGAAGACGCCATGGGAAACATATCCCGTCTTGCTTATGAAGACGGTAAAACCACCCTTACAAAAGGAGACAGAGAAACAGTCTACATGTATGACGAAAACTTCCGCACCACTTCCGTAACAGGAAAGACCGAAGCAAAGGAAGTTTCATACACAGACGACGGTAATCTGCTGTCCACAAGCGTAAAAGGCATAAGTTCAGAATACAGCTATGACAAAGACGGCAACCTGATACGGGAGGAAAGAGCAGACGGAAGCTACAGAGAAGTCACTTACGATGAAAAAGGCAGAGCCATCCGGATCAGGGATTTTGACGGCAGCATTACAACAAACACCTATGATTCCGGAGGAAACCTCATAAAAGAAAAGCTCCCTGGAGGAATAACCAGAACATACACGTATGACAGCATTGGAAGAATCACACGGATAGCAGACGGAGAAGGTCATAAGACCGGCTTCGACTATGTGTCCATGAACAAGACCGTCATGACAGACCCTCTCGGGCAGGAGACGATCATGACATATGATGCCGCAGGCCGGCTCATAACAGAAGAATCGCCGGGAGGGATCCTGAAAAGAACCAGCTATTCAAAGCAGGGGAAAATACTTTCCACATGGCTCACAGGAGATATACAGGTAAGCTACGGATACGACAGGAACGGAAACCTGACAGAAAAAACAGACCCGAGAGGGTATGGCTCATATTTTACTTATGACGCCTTAAACCGTATGGTAACAGCAAAAGATCCTCAGGGAGCCGTAATAACATACCAATATGATGAAAACGGCAACAAGATAAAAGAGATTGACCCTCTCGGCAATGTTACATCATATCAATACGACTCAAAAGGCCTTCTTATAAAAGAAACAGACCCGCTGGGGAATACTTTGAGTTATGAATACGACGACAACGGACGCCTGATCAGAGAGATCGGCAAAAACGGGCTGGTGACGGAGTATGATTACGATGATATTTACGGCAAAGTCATCGAAAAAAGGCAGGAAGACCGGGTGAGCAAGTATGAGTATGATGCTCTCGGCAGACTGACAAAGACCATATATCCCGACGGAACCAGCCTTGTAACAGAATATGACGACGCAGGCAACGTCATAAGAGAAGTATCCCCGGACGGCCTTGAAACAGTATATACCTATGACAAAAACGGCAATATGCTTACGTCTGAGGATTCAGGAGGCAGAAAAACCAGCAGTGAATACGATGCTCTGGGCAGAAAAATAAAGACGGTGGATGCTCTGGGCATGGAGACGGTATTTGAGTACGATAAAGACGGAAATCTGATAAAAGAGACATCGGGCAGAAAAACCGTCACATATGAATACGACAGCCAGGGAAATATCACCTCCCGGACAGCAGCAGGAGGCGAAAAAACAGAATATACCTACGACAAGGCAGGCAATGTGCTGTCTGTCACAGACCCTATGGGCAACATCACCCGGTTCAGTTATGACGGAGTATCAAACCTGATAGCCATTACAGACCCGGAGGGGGCAGTAACCTCTTATACATATGACAAAAAACAGCAGCTCACATCCTCCACAAACGCCATGGGCGCAGTTACACGCTATGTGTATGACAAAGGAGGCAGGCTCATAAAGACCATAGACCCGGAGGGAAATGAAGAGTCTACAGAATACGACGCCTCCGGCAATGCCATCGCCATAAAAAACAGTATGGGCAATGTTCAAAAAGCCCGGTACGACCTTTACGGCAATCTCATAGGAGAAGAATCCGCCCGGGGCCTCATAACAGAATATTCATACGACAATATGGACAGGATGATCCGCAAAGAAGACAGCAGCGGAAACAGCCTGAACTTTGAATATGATCTTGCCGGCCGGCTGTTAAAAGAAACAGATGCCGCAGGCAGAGAAAAAACATACGAATACGACATTCACGGCAATCTTATCAAGACGGTGGATTTTAACAGAGACACCACCGTTAGCACATACGACCTGAAAGGAAGACTAATAAGTCTGACAGACCCTGAGGGAAAAATCAGCCGGTATTCATATGACGGGCAAGACAATCTGATACTGTTAAATGCTCCTGAGGGAACATATTCATATGAATATGACCTTTCCGGCAACCTGATAAAAGAAACAGACCCGCTGGGCGCCGCAACCTGCTACAGATATGACGCCACAGGCAATATTACTGAACAAACAGACGCCATGGGCGGCAAGACCACATATACCTACAGCAAGGCAGGGCGGCTTTCCCATGTAAAAGACCCGCTGGGCCAGACCACATCTTACGGGTACGACCTGCTGGGACGCCTTACAAAAGAAACAAGCCCGGAGGGAAGAATCAGGGAGTATGCCTACGATAAGGTGGGCAACATGACCGCCGAGAAAGATGGAGACGGCTATGTGACCCGATATGAATACGACAGTCTGGGAAGACTGACAGAAAAAACCACTCCAAGGGGAGGTCGGTACACCTATCAGTACGACGAAGACAGCAACCTGATTCTCGAAAAGGACCCGAAAGGAGCAGCCACAGAATACACGTACGATCAGGCAGGGCTTCTCACCTCGAAAAAACTGCCTTCGGGTTTCAGCTACACCTACCTGTACGATGAGCTGGGGCGGCCGGTAAAGGTATCTGACAGCGAAGGTCTGTGGGCAGAGATAACATATGACCGGGCAGGAAACGCCACAAGAGAAAAGGATCAGGACGGTAATGAGACCGTATACCGATATGACGGGGGTCACAGGGTAATATCAAAAACCGATGCCCTGGGTCAGACAGAAGAATATACATACGACGATCTGGGAAATCTCAGCAGCATCAAGAAGGCCACAGGGGCAGTCTATGAGTACGGATATGACGCCCTCGGCAGACTGGTTATGAGCAGGGAACCCGGAGTTTGTGCCAGAGAATATGCTTACGATGACATAGGCCGCATGACACAGCAGACACAGGGAGAAAAGGTGTACACTTACGAGTATGATCTTGCCGGAAACCTGATAAAAGAGACCGATCCTCTCGGCTCATCAATGGTTTACTCCTATGACAGAGACGGTCTGCTGACACAGATAACATATCCTCTCGGCACAGCCGAAAGCTACAGCTATGACGGCAGAGGCAATATCACTCAGCTAAAGGCCAGAAACGGAGCCGTAACCACAGCCTGCTATGACGGCGACGGCAACGCCATTTCTGTTACAGACCCCCTTGAGGCAAAGAACGAGTATGTCTATGACCTTACCGGCAACCTGACGCAGGTAAAGACCCCGGGCAGCTCTGTCACATATTCTTATGACAAGGCAGGCAACATGACAGACAGAGTCATAGGAGAAAGTGTTACAGAATACAGTTATGACAAGCGGGGGCAGGTTACAGAAGTTATACTGCCTGACAAGACGTCCCAAAGCTTCAGCTACGATAAGAAAGGCCGCCTTGAAGGTGAGACAGACTCAGCCGGCAAGACAAAGAACTACGATTATGATGTCCTCGACAGACTCCTTTCCAAGAATGATTCGAGCTACAGTTACGATGAAGCAGGCCGTCTTACAGAGATCAAGGATGAGTATACATACACCTATGACCGGGGCGGCAGAGTGATTTCTGTTACGGACAGCGCAGGAAGAACCGTGGCCTACAGCTATGATGAATACGGCAGAGTGGCAGAACTGGCCTATCCTGACGGTCAAAAAGCAATATATACATATGATCTTTCCGATAACATCAGATCAGTGGAAAAAGACGGACTACTGACAGAGTATACATACGATAAAGAAGGAAACCTGCTGACAGAAACCCGTTCGGATAAAACAAGCATAATAAGGACATATTCTGAGGCAGGAGAGCTTTTAAGCCTTTCAAACAGCAAAGACGGAAAAGAGATCTCAACTTTTGCATACACATATGATCCTATGGGACGCATAGTTTCAGAAACTTCCGTCAGAGAAGGGGCAAAAACAGAAAAATACTATGAATACGACCGGTCCGGCCAGCTTTCGAAGTGTATTGAAGAAAAAGACGGCATAGAGACCGTGACAGAATACTCCTATTCACTGACAGGAAACCGTATAGCAAAAATCAGCGGCAGCGAAGAAAACCGTATCGAATATGTATATGATGAGATGGGCCGTCTTAAACTGGAAAAAGACCGCAAAAACGGCAATACAAGATATACTTACGACGAGGCCGGAAACCTGATTGAAAAGGATGGAAAGACCAGGACAGAATACATATATGACGATAACGGAAACCTGAGCGCAGTCCGGGAAGACGGAAACCTTATCATGGCGGCATTATACGATTCCAACGGAAACCGTATAATGCAGAGCGTGCTTAAAAAGGAAGCCCAGACCCTTAAAGGAACCGATAAATGGACAGAAGATGAAAATACAAGCCGTAAGGAGACGGCCACCGTTCCCGGGGCAGAGATAAACCGATCCGATGTAAAGACACAAGGCAGTGAAGTAAAGCCCTCAACATGGGATGTGTTCAAGTACGGATTTATGCAGGGCTCATCGAGGATGAGTTTCGGAGCCGGCCAGACAGCCGCCCGCATATTCTCCGAAAGCCTGACTCCCCTGTGGGAAAACATGCAGGGGGAAACCGCCGGCCTGACATTCAGTCTGTATTCCATCGGCCTTACAAAAGAAGAAGTATCCCGTATTCTGGGACAAACCACAACAACAGAATACTCCAAAGACTTCGAGTACGATGTGGTAAGCTACAGTTTTGATACCACCTTCTATGTAAACGATTTCACCGCTTCCCAGCCTCAGGTCCTTGCCCTGTACGACATTGACGGTGAAAAAAAAGAAAGCTATACTTACGGTAACGACCGCATAGCGGGAGAAAATGAAGCATATCTGTATGACGGAAGAGGCTCTGTGGCAGAGACACTGACGGCAGACGGCCTCATCAGCGAATACAGCTACGGACCATACGGAGAACTGAAAGCCCGTAACACTTACGACTATGACATGGCCATGGCAGGAAACTACGTCCTTGCAGAGGAAGGACTGTTCCTGCGGTATGACGAAGGGCTGGCAAGAGACAGCCAGGGCAACCCGGTGCCCGGAGGAGTCAGCGAAAACTTCACAGGCTTTGGATTCAACGGAGAGGAGCAGAACCAGAGGACAGGGCTTCAGTATCTGAGAACAAGATACTATGACAGCCAGACAGGCAGCTTTATTTCCATGGACACCTATGAGGGAGATATGACAAGCCCCATCTCTCAGAACCGCTATACATACGCTGAAAACGACCCCATAGGAAACTTTGACCCGTCAGGCCATTTCACCGTAAAGAACAAGGGAATAAGCCGGTATGTGGATAAGGGA
>CASFMJ010000039.1 GCA_949295785.1 uncultured Bacillota bacterium
GCGCGGGCTAGTAGTGGGGGCTTATAGCCCCGGTTCGAACCACCCGTTTTACGGGTGGCACCGATTAAGAAAACCACGCGATAGTCACGTGGTTCTGTGAAAGCTTTAGCAATGTATTCAGAAATAAAAACTCCTAATGTGTATAATAAAAACGTGACCTGCCGGTTACGTAAATAAAAACACATTAGGAGGACCGTATAATGTCAGAACAAAATACAGACGTAAAAAGCTTAGCACATACAAAATGTAATTGCAAATATCATATAGTTCTATCTACTGATAATTATATTAAAAAATTATAACAATAGATTAAAAAAAGGACTTGATGACGTACAATGTTAAAAAGCGATATGAAAATCATAATTGCAGAGATAAACGGATCAGGCGAAGAAGCTTGATGAAGAAGCAACAGGCTGAATATATCAAATGAGCAGGCAGTCCCTTATGAGAGATACCTGCTCTTTTTTAAATGATACTTTGCTATATATTTAACTTTACATTTTGAATAAAATATATTATATATTAAATATATAGTTAATCGGACTGTACTGAAATACCAGGCCTTCCTGAAAAATTTTCAAGGGGCAATCCGTAATTATAACACAGTCATTATAATATCACCGGAACGTATATCAGAGTTTGTTACCATTCTGACAGCAGGGGGTGTATTTGATTGAATAGATATTTATCTTTGATGTTTCTGTATAACAGAGCCGGATACAAAAAAGTGCTGATTGCTGCAGCGGCCATTCCGCTGAGCTTTGCGGCGCTTTTTTTAATAAGGACTAAAAACCCCGGGGAATCCGGTTACTATATGATGCTGGAACATGCCTTTGGAGGAGTATGGGCAGCACTGCTGTTTGTCATCATAATTCTGGCAGGGCTTATGTCCCTGGTAAATTCGTTCAATGGAAAGAAAGCAATGAAAGCCGCCCATTCCACAACGGGATACACCATAAGAAGACTTAGGATGTCGCCGATTTCATCTTATATCACCATGTTTATCTATTATCTTATAATAATCCTTATATTCTGGGGCGTGGCCATTGCCTCTTTGTACATCATAGGAAGAACCGGTCTGGCTATGGCGGGGGCTTTTGACATTGATACAAAACTTGCACTGGGACTCCTCAGGACTCAGATAGGGAAGACGCTTATTCCCATAGCAAATCCGTCACTGATCGCATTTAATGCGGTATGTGTACTGGCACTTGCAGGCGAATGTGCCAGATCATGTTATCTCAGCTGGCATAACGGAAGGCCGTCTTTCGTAATAGTCGTTATTTTTGCTGTCATGTTTCTCGTATGGACCGGTATGCTCAATGAAATATACATATTGATGGCCATAATAATTATTCTGGGATATGCTGCTGTCGCATCAGGAGATGTGATTGCAAGAGAAAAGCATCCCAAGGGAGATCCGTTCAAGGCCAATCAGTACGCAGGAGTAATGGACCTTGACGGATTTGAATTTGATGACAGCGTTTATGCCCCTCAGGTCAACAATCCTGTAGTAACCCATGCTGCGGCTGCCTATGATCCGGCTGCAGAGGATTCTGCTCTGCATCGTTATGGCAGAGCCGGTGGGAAAAAAGAACAAAGTAAATTTAATCTTGGACGTATCAGACGCCGGTTTCTGCCTCTGGGAATAAATCTGGAAAGAGCCAATACGCTGCTGGGAGGATGCATTTTTGCAGGCATTGCAGAGCACCTCCTTTTCTGCTTCAGGTACATAACACAGCTTGAGGAAATAAAAAACAGTTTAAAAGGTATATCTATAGCTGCTGAAGCAAAAATGCCATATTTCTGGGAACTTCAGGAACATACGTATTACGGATATGTGTTCGCCATGGTGGTGGTGTTCTTTCTGCAGGCATATTGGAACTGGGAATATTACAATAAAAAGACAAAAAGCGTATATGTCATGAAAAGACTGCCTGACCGAAAGGAATATTACAGGACCATATGGACAGCTCCTGCCATAGAGGCTTTACTCATAGCCGTGATAATGGTACTGCATACACTGACAGATCTGATCATTTATGTTTTAGGCACTCCCAGGATCGCCCTTCATGCAGATTATTTATCACACATTTTACCTTTTTAGGAGGATATAAGATGATCGAGGTTAAAAACGTATCCAAAAAATATAAAGAAAGAGTCGCTCTTAACGATTGCAATATCAGCATACCCAAGGGTCAGATAATAGGGCTGTTCGGTTCCAACGGCGCCGGCAAGACCACTCTGATGAAATGTATAATGGGATTCCTCACATATGATGGAGAAATCACACTGGATGGAGAAAAGATAGATGAAAGAAACATATCAAGGCTCTCATTTGCCACAGGCGATCATTCATTCTTTCCATCCATAACGGCCAATGATCACAAGTGGTTTTACAAGATGCATTTTCCAAAATTCAATGAAAAAAGATATGATGCACTGATGGAATTTTTTGAACTTCCCCTTGATAAAAAAATCAGTGAGTTCAGTCTGGGGCAGCAGAACCAGTTTGAGGTGGTTCTTGCCATAAGTCAGGGAGCCGAATATGTATTTATGGATGAGCCTTTTGGCGGGAATGATGTGTTTAACAGAGAAGATTTCTACAAAGTCCTGATAAGTGTGGTGAATAAAGACGAGACAATAATCATATCAACCCATCTGATCGAGGAGATTGCAGATTATATAGACAGAGCAATTCTCATAAGAAGGAGTGAGATAATAGATGACCTTAGTGTGGCCGATATAGAATCATCTGGTAAAACACTGATCGAAATAGTAAAAGAAAAGTACGATTACAGGCAGGATCGTATAAGAAAAGCAGTAGATCAGATGAAATGATAATGTAATAGCGGTTGCAGGAAAAAAGGAGACTCAGTAATTATGAAAAGATCCATAATTTTATTTGCTGCGGCGGCAGTTATCTGTATAGGTGTTATCGGTTACGGTTGGTTTTTTGTTGATAGTCATATAGGCCGGGCAGCCATAACAGAAGAGACAGTGACAGGTGACAGACATGCCGCTGACGGACTGATGGTGGGATTCAGGGCTGACTCCACCGATGACCTTCACTGGATTAACAGTTTTGATTACAGCGCTGATTCGACAAAATCCGCTTTCAGCAGGGGAGAAATGGATAAGACAATAGATGGATCGGTTTATAGCGATATACGATTTACAGGCTGGTCAACCGTACCTTTCTGTACACGGCTCACATATGATGCCTTAGGCGACTTACAGGAAAAGAAAATTCATCTTTTCTATGATGAGCTCCAGCAGAAAGTTCTGGCAGAAGGAACTGAGGAAAAAGGCAGGATCAGACTTAAGGATTATCTTGAATATTACCCCGTCAGCTTCAGTTTTCAGTTTGGGAACAAACTTTTCAACTCCGATAACGCTCTCCATGCTCTAAAGGTTTACGACTGGCAAGATATACTTTCTGCTGAAAATGCATCTTCGTATGAGGCGGATGTGAACCTTTATGCCGCGTTAAAAAATATGTTCAGGATACCGGTAATCGAAAACGAATATCAGGAATATACGGTCTCAAAGGCTGAGAATTATGACGAGACCACGGAACTGCCCTATATCACCGATATAAACAAGTCTTCCGGCGAGGGAGAAGACTATTATGAGTTTGATCCCATAATAGTGATTCAGGAGGAAAATATCCTGGACGGACGGAAATGGCACCATCCGGATCTCTCAGGAGGCCTGACCTATGATGCTGTAGAAGATACAGATCAGTCAGATGATTCATACGTCGGAAAATCAGCATCGGACTATGACCTGAAAAACAGAATGCTGTTTGTAATAAATAACAGAACGGTTAAGGGAGAACCCATAGACGTTTCTCAGATAAGCCAGGGATACGGAATATATGAGATGCCGGTAGAAATTTCTGCCACGGCAACTGTCAAGCAAGGAAGAAGAAGCAGAATAGTACCTGATCCCAAACCTCTGCCGGATCAGATTAAAATGGTATACCGGCTGGACAAGGAAGCTGAATATGTGGAAATGACCATGTCAGAAGACCACAGATACCTGGCCGTTTTCTCGGTTAAAGACGGATATTACCTTGTGGAAATGATTGATGCGGACACATGGGAATCAGATGGACCGCAAAAAATCTTTCCTTTAACGGAAAAACTGACATACGCATGGGGTGATGACGGAAGCCTTGCAGTAACCAACCACGCCGGCTATGTGGCAGTGCTGGCAAGAACTGAAGCAGAAACCCGCCCATATGAGGTAATATACAGCGGAAAAGCAGGAAATGATCTGGATGATCGGTTTTTTAACTCAAATATGCCGGCAAAAGAACATTCTGCCTCCCCATATGAATGCAATATTGATACAGGCCTTGCTGTGGCAGAAAAAGACGGCAAAGTGGCTCTGGTGCAGAACCTTTTTACGGGAGATCCGAAACTTGGTGTAAGAAATGCCGCTCTTCAATGCACCATCATAGATAAAAACGGGGTGCTTTACTTAGGAATACTGAAAAGTGATATAGTCGATATCGGATACGATATGAGAGACGAGCAGATCCTTCAGATAAAAAGGCTCATGGATGGTGATACGGCTGATGCTGACGGCACCACAGCTGACGATGGAAAAGATATGGCAGGTCTAAGCGAAAAAACTGTGCAATATATAATACAGCCTGTCATAAATGAAAACTGGTGCAGGTGGGAAGAACAGTAAAAATAAAACGGATTCCGTATACATCTGCATGCGGAATCCATAGAATAGAACTTTCATATTTTGTAAAAGAAAAAATTTTCAATACGAAATCAGCAGTCTTCTGACCACGCCAGCCTCCTGATATATTCTTTCAGTACTTCAAAGCCGGCGTTTATATCTTCATGGCGGGTAAACTCTTTAGAATTATGGCTTATACCATCCACGCTGGGGACAAAGATCATGTTGGTGGGATAAGACTTTACCATGTTCTGAGAATCATGACCGGCGCCGCTGTTCATTACTTTATACGGAAACCCGAGGTCATTTACGACCGATTCCAGCTGTGAAACACCCTCACGGTCAAGATATGCGGGTTCATCATGCCATGCAGGTATCACCTTAACACTGATATCGCCATTATACTTATCTCTCAGCTGATATATCTTCTCCATTATGGCTTTTCCCAGTTCTGGCAGTGAAGAACGGGCATCATATGTGAAAGAGACCTTTTGAGGAATCACATTGGGACTTCCGGGAAAAACGTCTATTTTTCCTATGGTAAGCACCATATCATCGGAATAAGAGTCTGTCCATGTAAAAAGCTCATTTATAAACCGGCACATTACAGGAACAGGATCCCGGCGCAGAGACATGGGTGTGGTACCGGCATGGTTCTGTCTTCCTTCAAAAATTATAGAGCCGCCCCACTGCCCGACAATGGAACGGATGATTCCTATCTGCAGTCCTTCGTTTTCAAGGACACCTCCCTGCTCAACATGAAGCTCTATGAAATGCTTTATCTCGTCACGCCTTTTATCGGCAGGAGCACCTCTAAAGCCTGCCTCGGTAAGCGCCTGCTGTATGGTAACGCCCTCATCATCAGCAAGATCAAATGCTGACGCAGGAAGTATGCCTGCGATATTGCAGCTGCCGATATAATCGGAAGCTGTAAAGCGGCTGCTTTCTTCTTCTACCATTGCAACTACTTCAACAGTTTTTTGCGGCTGCCCCAGCTGGCCTAAAAGGCTGCCCGCTGCACGTATGCTGCACAGGACTCCAAGTATTCCGTCATATTTTCCTCCGTCTTTTACTGTATCGCGGTGAGAACCGGTCATTATCACGTCTTTTTCACGTCCCTTAATAAGACCGTGCAGATTACCCACAGCGTCAAAAAAGGTTTCCATTCCGGAAGATTCCATGTATTCACGCAGCAGAGCCGTTACAGAGGCATCTTCTCTTGTGTATGAAGCTCTCCAGTAGGTGCCGTCTTTTTTTATGGCTGTTTCTGCAGCCTCTTCTATGGCTTTGACAAGCCACTTTGTATCATCTGTCATGTCTGTCTCCTTTTAAAGTGATAGGTTATTATATCATATCAGCAGCAGCTTAGGAAGCGCAGCCCGTTTAAAAACATTGTGCCGTAATTAAGGCTGCAGACAGTCAGTATATAGCACAAAATGAACATCTTTCCGATTGTAGATTTTAAAAAAAGGTGATATAATCAAAAAGTTAAGATAGTATCAGAGATGAAAGCCGGAGGTCGTTATGAAATATGCATTTATAAATGGTATAATACTTGACGGTTCAAAAGATATGAAGCCGCAGGAAGGCATGACGATACTTACGGATGGTGAGAAGATCAGCCTGATAGAACCTGCCGGTGAGAACGCTCGTCAGAAAGTGCCGGCCGGATACGAGATAATAGATCTTGAAGGAAGATATATAATGCCCGGACTCATAAATCTGCATCTGCATCTGCCGGCCAGCGGCAAACCAAAGAAAAAAGAAGATGACAATGTAAAGAAAGTCAGGCTTTTGACCAGCAATGGATTTTTCAGATATATTGTCAGGACTATGTGTGAAAAATATGCAAAAGCACAGCTTATGAGCGGAGTTACCACCATAAGGACCATGGGAGGCGTACTGGATATGGATTCCCGGATCCGCGACAGAATAAATGCCGGCAAGATAAGCGGCCCCAGAATACTTTCGGCAGATATGGCGGTGTCTGTAGAAGGAGGCCATATGGCCCATTCTCTTGCATATGCAGCCCATAGTGCTGATGAGGCCCGTAATCTGGTGAAAAAAATTATAAGCGGAAAGCCCGATGTCATAAAGCTTATGATAACAGGCGGTGTGCTTGATGCTAAAGTAAAAGGAGAGCCGGGTGAACTTAAAATGCCTGCCGAATATGTCAGGGCAGCCTGTGAAGAAGCGCACAAAGCCGGACTTTTGGTGGCGGCTCATGTGGAAAGCACCGAAGGAGTAAGATGTGCCCTTGAAAATGGTGTAGACACCATAGAGCACGGAGCAAGACCGGATGATGATATAATAAGGTTGTTCAGGGAAAAAGGAGCATGTCATGTTGCCACAATATCGCCGGCACTTCCTTTTGCCCTTTTCGACAGAGAAGTAAGCGGAGTAAGTGAAACAGCACAGTTTAACGGCAGGATAGTCTTTGACGGTATAATAGAATGCGCCAAAGCGTGTCTTGAAAATGAAATACCGGTGGGTCTTGGAACAGATACCGGCTGTCCTTACATAACCCATTATGACATGTGGAGAGAAGTCAATTATTTCCATAAATACTGCGGTGTATCCAATGCTTTTGCATTGTATACGGCAACAAGTCTGAATGCCAGTATCGCAGGTTTAGGAGATGTCACCGGAACGATAGAAGCCGGTAAATGTGCGGACATGATAGTCACATCTGAAAATCCGCTTTCGGATCTGAAAGCACTCAGAAATATTGATATGGTAATGGCAAGAGGGAATCTGACAGTAAAACCAGCAGTAAAAAAAATGCCGCAGGTGGAAAGAGAACTGGACAAATTCCTTTAGCTTATTGCAGTATACTTAAGAAGATAGATATATATTAAATATAAAAAACAGAGAAAGAGAGCAAAATGGAGCTTTTTATCGCATTTGGAATATTTGTGGCAGCTATGGTTACTGCTGTGATAACAGGATATTCCATGATAATATCTCTGCTTGTAGGACTTGCAGCTTTCCTTGCTGTAGGAAAGATACGAGGCTTTACACTGGCAAGCATGGCAGAGATGAGCAGAAAGGGAATAAGTGAATCACTGGTAGTTATAAAAGTAATGCTGGTAATAGGCATGCTTACTGCTGTATGGCGCGCATCGGGTACCATAACCGTATTTGTATATTATGGCATGAAGGTAATAATGCCGCCTATATTTCTGATAGTGACTTTTGCATTGTGCTGTCTGCTCAGTTATGCTATAGGGACCTCTTTCGGAATAGCAGGCACAGTAGGAGTGATATTTATCGCTTTGGCCAGAAGCGGAGGAGTGGATCCTGTCATAGCCGCCGGTGTGATAATGTCCGGTGTATATTTCGGAGACAGATGTTCCCCTGTATCATCCAGCGCCAATATGGTGGCAGGAATAACAGGGACTGAGATATACGACAATGTGAAGATAATGCTAAAGACAGGTATGCTTCCGTTTATAATAACAATGGCGGTATATGCGGTGCTTTCAGTACTGAATCCCATAAGCCATGTGGACAGCGGCATGATATCAGACTTCGAAAATGAGTTTGTCATATCATTCTGGTCATTTGTACCTGCAATAGTAATGATAGCACTGCCGCTGCTGAAAGTCGGTGTAATAAAAGCCATGACAGCCAGCATAGCATGTGGAATACTTGTTGCCTGGCTGGTGCAGGGAATTCCCATTGTGGACATAATAAAGATATGTGTTGTGGGATATGAATCTCCCAGCGAAGGAATAGGAGCCATACTCAACGGAGGCGGCCTGATATCAATGCTTGAGATAGTAGGTATACTGGTAATATCCAGTACATATTCGGGAATATTCAACGGTACGGGCATACTTATGAGTCTGCAGGACAGACTGTCAGAGGCATGCAGCCGCATAGGAAGATTTGCGGTCATGGTGATGATGAGCATAGGCATAGCTGCCATATTCTGCAATCAGACCATAGGCACTCTTATGTGCTGTGATCTGATGAAAAAACCTTATCTGGACGGTGGAGGCACTGATACCGAGCTGGCCATAGATATGGAGAATTCAGTAATACTGATTGCATGTTTTATTCCATGGTCCATAGGATGCAGTGTGCCTCTGGCTCTTTTGGGAGCAGATTTCAGATCTTTGCCGTTTGCTGTGTTTATGTATGCGGTGCCGGTTTGCTATTTATTTACAAAGAAAAGATGGTTCAATAACTGATTAGGGGGAGACATAATTGAAATTATTTGACAATAAGGTGCAGGAGACAAAATATAAAGTACTTAGAGAAGTGGCTTATCAGACGTGGAAAGGAAATGATGCCTTTGCTGAGTTCAACGAGATAGCCAACAACGTGATACCAAAGGAAGAACCTCCGCAGACATGTTGTATATATAAGGACAGAGCGGTAGTGGCAGAAAGGATAAGGCTGGCGCTTGGCGGAAGCAAAAATACAGACCACATAGTACAGGTTATTGATATTGCATGTGATGAATGCCCTGAAGCAGGATATGTGGTGACAGACCTTTGCAGAGGGTGCCTTGCCCACAGCTGCGTAGCCTCGTGTAAGCGAGATGCCATAGTGATAGACGAGCATCAGCATGCTCATATCGATAAAAGCAAATGTGTAGAATGCGGCAGATGTGCCAAGGCATGTCAGTACAGCGCTATACACAATTTTCAGAGACCTTGTGAAAGAGCCTGCAAGGTCAATGCCATTTCCATGGCCCCGGGCGGTGAAGCTGCCATAGACTATGAAAAATGCATAAATTGCGGAGCATGTGTATATCATTGCCCCTTTGGAGCAACTGTAGATGTTTCCAGTATAGTCAGCGTGATAAAAGAAATAATGGAAGCTGAGGAAAAGGGTGAAAAGGATAAAGTAATAGCCATAGTGGCGCCTTCAATAGCCAGCCAGTTCCTGTATGCTTCACTGGGACAGGTAATTACCGGTATAAAAGAACTGGGATTTGCAGAAGTACTGGAAGTTGCCGTGGGAGCTGAAATGGTGGCATACAAAGAGGGTCTGGAGCTTAAAGAAAAAGGTTTTCTCACATCATCATGCTGCCCTGCATTTGTAAAATATATAGAAACAAAACATCCCACCATGGTGGAACATATATCACATAATCTGTCCCCTATGGCAGAGCTGGCAAAACATATCAAGACTCACAGGCCTGACTGCAAGATAGTGTTTATAGGACCATGCATAGCAAAAAAAGCTGAGGTTAAAAAAGACACCGTCAGCAAGTATGTGGACTATGCTATAACTTTTGAAGAACTGCAGGCACTTTTTGACAGTAAGAATATAGAACTGAAAAAACTGAAATGGACCGACTGGAACCAGGCTTCTTACTACGGCAGGATGTTTGCCACCACCGGCGGTGTGGCAGCTGCTGTGGAGCAGATGCTCAAAGAACTCAAGGTAAAAGACTTTGAATTCAATCCGGTGGTATGTGATGGTATAGATAAGTGCCGCACAGCACTGCTGAAGGCTTCCAAGGGGCTTTTACCCAACAACTTTATTGAAGGAATGGCGTGCGTGGGCGGATGCATAGGCGGAAGCGGAAACCTTGTCCGCTATGAGGATGCACCTGAGGAGATGGAAGATCACATAGAAGATGCAGTATCCATGGAAATGCTGCCTAATGTAAAAAAGAATATAAATATATTTTAAAAGATAACCGCTGCAGAAAACAGGCATAATGATATATACCCTCCTTACTGGTTGTCCAGTAAAGAGGGTACATATCACATAACCTGTTTCGGCAGCGGCTTTGTTTTTTTGTGTACATTATTTGAACCGGACAGATCCCTTCCATGGAAAGTATGGCTGTCATTTTATCCGAAAGAGGGAACCTGTGGTGTTACCCGAAAAATTGTCATTTTTCTTTGTCTTTGTCCAGGGACTTTACAGCAGGGCCGTTTATAATGCGACCATCTTCTGAGAATCTGGAACCGTGACACGGGCAGTCCCATGAATGCTCTGTATGGTTTTTCTTAAGACCACATCCCATATGACTGCAGCGTTTTTCAGAAGGCGAAAGAAGACCTGCGGCAGCTGCAATTCCATTGGAAACAAGCTGGGGCCGGAGTATGCTGCGTGAAGGAGAGAAAACCGGAGCATAAGGATTTTCTTTTCCCGATATCATATCTGTAAGGATGAAAGCAGACACCATGGATGAAGTCATTCCCCATTTATTAAAACCTGCAGCAACAAGCATGTGAGGAAGCTTTGCTGAATATGTGCCTATATACGGTACTCCGTCCAGAGTAATACAGTCCTGAGCTGCCCAGCGGCATACCTGTGCGGATGAAGGATAAAATCTTGCAGCAGCTTCTTCAATAAAATCAAAACCGCCGCCGCCCTTTCCCGTCCTGTGACCTCCCCCTCCTATAAGAAGAAGATTGCCGCTGTTTCTTAGAGAAAGGCCTTTCCCTGAGCCGTCTATATACATTCCTTTTACATCATCTGCGTCTTCAAGGGCTATCACATAAGACCTGTACTGATACATTTTGATGAAAAAAAGACCATGGCTGTTTATAAACGGGAAGTGAGATGTGCATATTATGCGGTCTGCGGTAACTGTGCCCGAATCTGTAAGAACTTCATGCCCGTTTATTTCCAGGACTCTTGTATGTTCACGTATGTCAAGTCCGTCAGAAATGCGGGCTGCAAAGGCAAGAGGGTCAAACTGGGCCTGGTTGTCGAATCTGATGGATGCAGCAACCTGAAAAGGAAGGTGAGGCCAGTCCTCAGGCTCTGCCTTGCAGCCTATCTTATCAAGGGCTTTAAATTCTTTTTCTATTTTGCGAGGATCGTTTAGTGTATATACAAAGGAAGACTTATTTTCAAAACTGCAGTCTATATTGCTGCACAGCCGGCGGAATTCTTCTACGGCCATCTGATTTGCATCATAATACATTCTTGCTTTTTCAGAGCCGAACTGCCTTACAAGCCTGCTGTAAATGAGACCGTGCTGGGAAGTAATCTTGCCGGTTGTGCCTGCTGTGACGCCACTGCATATGGTATCGGCTTCCACAAGAAGATTGTTTATGCCTGCGCGGGTAAGTCTGTAGGCACAAAGAAGTCCCGCCATTCCTCCGCCGATTATAAGTACATCTGTTTTTAAATCACCTTCCAGTTTATTGAAGGAAGGCAGCACGGTTCTGTTCTGCCAGATTGATTTCATTCATATCACCATCCAAATTCTGATATTATATATATTGTTGCCGGAAATAAGATATAGTATGTTCACAAAATATTAAAAGGGCATTGGTAACTGATATTTTTATGATACACTATAACTATGTCGGAAAAAGGGTGATAAGAAAAGGAACAGATGCCTTTTTGCTAAATTATATTTTTTCCTTTGACTTTTTTGTAAGCCTTGTGTATAATATTAATCTGTAGACTGAATGTCACATGCGCCATTAGCTCAATTGGATAGAGTCGCGCACTACGAATGCGAAGGTTGGGGGTTCGAGTCCCTCATGGCGCACCAATATGGTGACTTGTGGATGTTCATATTATATGATTCTCAGAGATAATGATAAGCCGCAGTTGTCATACAGGTATACTGAAACGTCTGGGTGTAGCGCAGCTTGGTAGCGCGCCACCTTGGGGTGGTGGAGGTCGTGGGTTCAAGTCCCGCCACTCAGACCATGACGGAGCAAGCGATATAAGCTTGCTCCGGTTTTTGTATAAGAAAACCCCGTGTTAGACACGGGGTTCGTTGAAGCTATGCATTTGAAGATTAATTTTCCAACTGCTAAACTAAAAC
>CASFMJ010000040.1 GCA_949295785.1 uncultured Bacillota bacterium
GCGGAGAGACAGGGATTCGAACCCTGGGTCCCGTTAGGGACACGGCATTTCGAGTGCCGCACGATCGACCACTCTGACATCTCTCCATATATTTTTCAGCATCATAGCATATACATGCTATGCGCTTTTTTATGACCTTAATAATATATCACATGATGAGAACAATCGCAAGGTGTTGTTTTTACAAACCGATCAAAGTATATCCCGGAAACCGCAGGCAAATCGTAACGGAAGCACCCTCGCCGGCGGAAAGCCGCCTGAATAGCATTTCTTCATCAAAAAAACACAATTTCAAAGCGGCCTCGTAGCGGCTGAAACGGTTGTGGAAAGTTTTAAGCTGTGATAAAATATATAATATTACTCTATAAAAAACAGAAATAAAAAATGTTAATACATAATATGTACATTTTTTAAGGTTTACTGCAAAAAGCAGGCAGGCTGCAGCAGGTTCTTTAAACAAAAAATATGGATGTTTTTAATGCCTGAAGCCAAAGTCATATTTCGGTATGGATGTATAGAGGAAAAAAACAATGCCGGATGCTATGTGCAGCCGGTGGGTAAGATTCCTTCAAAGATCAGTCTCGTAGCCTAAGATATGCTGTGCAGATCACAGTCCCTGTACCAGGGAAAACGCTTCGAGCTCAATTATATGGACATCCTGCTTTGAAAAATGAGGAGCAGCAATATTTGAGAAAAAATAACTGACAGATATAAAAGATACAGGAGATAACAAATGACAGAAACACTTATATATATACTGATTGCCATAACCGCAGTGCTGGCAGTGTGTGTGGTACTGCTCCTTTCAAGAGTGGGCCGCATGGAAAAAAAGATAGAAGAAGCTGCAAAGCCGGACAGCGGAGCAGTTCCTGCTCTGCAGAATTCTCTCAAGACTTTCGGAGACATGATCTCCCAGAATCAGAGGGACAGTGCTGCTGCCATGGATGCAAGACTTGCAGAGCTGAACCGCAGATTTTCAGCCATGGCGGTTGAAAACGAGCAGAAGCTTGAAAATATCCGTAAGACCATGGAGAGAAAGATCGCAGACCTTACCGCCGACAACAACAAGCAGCTGGAGCAGATGCGCCAGACCGTGGACGAAAAGCTTCAGAAGACCCTTGAAGACAGAATAAGCCAGTCATTCAAGCTGGTAAGCGAGAGACTTGAGGCCGTATACAAAGGTCTGGGCGAGATGCAGAATCTGGCTGCCGGAGTGGGAGACCTGAAGAAGGTTCTTTCCAATGTAAAGACAAGAGGCATACTCGGAGAAGTGCAGCTTTCGGCCATACTGGAACAAATACTTGCGCCGGAGCAGTACGCCGAAAATGTCAATGTCAAAGGTAGCGGCAATGAGAGAGTGGAATTTGCCGTAAGACTTCCCGGAAGAGATGACGGTCAGGTCTGGCTTCCCATAGACGCCAAATTCCCCGGCGATGCCTACGGAAAACTGATGGACGCATACGAAGCCGGAGATACGGCCATGATAGAAGAAGCCGGAAAGAATCTGGAACGGGTAATAAAAAGTGAGGCCAAAGATATAAGAAACAAATATATCGAACCGCCGAAGACCACCGACTTTGCCATAATGTTCCTGCCCTTTGAGGGACTTTATGCAGAAGTTGTCAGGAGAGGCATGCTGGAGGAGCTGCAGAAAGACTATAAAGTCAATATAGCAGGCCCCACCACCATGGCGGCTCTGCTCAACAGTCTGCAGATGGGATTCAGGACCCTTGCCATACAGAAACATTCCAGCGAAGTATGGAATATACTGGGCGCTGTGAAAACGGAATTCACCAAATTCGGTGAAGTGCTTCAGGCAACACAGAAGCGTATAACCCAGGCCAATGATGAGCTGGATAAGCTGATAGGAACAAGAACCAACAAGATAATGAGCCAGCTGAGAAAAGTGACACAGCTGCCTGAAAAAGCTGCAGAAAACATCCTTGATATTGACAGCTCTGTTTATAGCAGGCAGGCTTCAGAGCAGGACGAGCCGCAGGACTGATACGGCCTTACATAAAGTCGTAAAGTCGCGAAAAATTATACCGAAAAGATATATAGAAGCTTTTCTGCCGGAACCTGAATAAACGGCAATGGAAAAATATCGGAAGTGCAGAAGGACCCAACCTCACACGGCTACAAGGCGAGAGGCTGCGAGGGTAATCCGTGATCCCGCGGCACATTTATCTATTCACATTTTGGGGATACATCCACTATTACAGTAATTTTTGAACTGTTGAGCGTTGGGGCAGACTTCTTAAAATGCCGGAATTCAGAAAAAATGCAGCTGACTTTACATAAAAACAACAGGAATATTGATTATGAAAATATTTGCGATAGGCGATCTGCATCTTTCTTTCGATGAGAGAGTGCAAAAGCCCATGAATATATTCGGGGCCAGGT
Organism: uncultured Bacillota bacterium; assembly: GCA_949295785.1. GTDB lineage: Bacteria > Bacillota > Clostridia > Peptostreptococcales > Anaerovoracaceae > Fimisoma. Next base: position 2,404 of record CASFMJ010000040.1, read on the forward strand.
GGGAAGACCATGCCCAGAGGCTCAAAGAAAACTGGATAGAAACCGTTTCGGAAGAAGATACAGTCATAATATGCGGTGATATCTCATGGGGCCTCAGGCTCAGTGAGGCCGAAGCCGATTTTGAATGGATAAGAAAACTTCCGGGGAGAAAACTTATATTTAAGGGAAACCACGACTTGTGGTGGACATCAGCCGGAAAGCTGAACCGTCTTTACGGCAGCGACGATTTTATATTTGTCCAGAACAATGCCGTCCTTGTGCATACAGAGCAGGAAGAATCAGGCTCAGGCTGCACAGGCGAAAAAGAAAAAACAGTTGCCGTATGCGGCAGCAGAGGCTGGGTCTGCCCCGGCAGCGACGGATTTTCGGAAGAAGACGAAAAAGTATATAAGAGAGAACTTCTCAGACTGGAGATGTCACTCAAAGAAGGCGCAGAAATGGGAGCGGATGCTATGGTGGGAGTGCTTCACTTTCCGCCGGTAAATGATAAACTTCAGAGATCCGGCTTTACCGATCTTCTGACAAAATATGATGTAAAAACATGCGTATACGGCCATCTTCACGGCAGTGACGCATTTAAAAACGGCCCCGGGGGCATATTCAACGGAGTGAGATATGAGCTTGTATCGCTGGATTATCTTAACGCCCGTCCGAAGGAGGTATTTATATGAGCAAAGTCATACTGATAGTAACAGACAGCATGGGAGTGGGTCAGCTTCCCGATGCGGCAGATTACGGAGACAAGGGAGCCGATACTTTCGGACACATCCTTGAAAAAAAACCGGATATTAAAATCCCCAACCTTATAAAGCTGGGCATTGGAAATATTGAAGGTGTGGCATGGAAACACCTGGCAGCAGAAAAGCCCCTTGGAGCTTTCGGCAAAATGGCTGAGATGTCAAAAGGTAAAGACACCATAACCGGCCACTGGGAAATCGCCGGTATATATACCGATACACCGTTTAAGACATATCCTGAGGGCTTTCCTGAAAAATTCATCAAAGAATTTGAAAAGGCCATAGGCTGCAAAGTTTTAGGCAATTATCCTGCTTCAGGCACCGAGATCATAGAACAGCTGGGACCTGAGCATGAGGCCACCGGCAGCCCTATAGTATACACATCTGCCGACAGCGTTTTTCAGATAGCAGCCAACACGGATGTCATACCCCTTGACAGGCTTTATGAGATATGCAAGGAGGCCAGAAAGCTTTTAGTGGGCGATGTGGCCTGCGGAAGAGTTATAGCAAGACCATATGTGATAAAAGACGGTAAAAGGACAAGGACCGCAGACAGAAAAGACTATGCAGTCTCGCCGCCGGAAGATACCGTCTTAGACAATATAAAAGCAGCGGGAAAAACTGTCTATGCCGTAGGCAAAATCAGCGACATCTTCAATGGCAAGGGCATTACCGAAGCCGTCCATACTGAGGGAAACATGGATGGCGTAGACAAGACCATAGAAGCCATGGGAATGGATTTTGACGGATTCATATTCACCAATCTGGTGGATTTCGATTCCCAGTACGGCCATAGGAGAGATCCGGCCGGGTATGGACAATGTATAGAAGAGTTCGACGCCAGAATTCCCCAGATCATGGAAAAAATGGCATCTGACGATATACTGATAATCGTGGCTGACCACGGAAACGATCCTGTTCACAGTGGATTCGACCATACAAGAGAATATGTGCCTGTTCTTGTTTACGGCAAAGGAGTAAAAGCAGGAACAGACCTTGGCATACTGTCTACCTTTGCTGATGTGGGAGCAACTGCTGCAGACCTGCTGGGTGCTGAGCCGGCTTCCATAGGAAAGAGCTTCAGGGAGGCGATTCTCAAATGAACATGGTAGATATCATACAGAAAAAGAAAGAGGGCAAAGCCCTTTCACCGGAAGAAATAAAATGGTTCATAGAAGGTTATGTGAAAGGTGATATACCTGACTATCAGGCTTCGGCCCTTCTCATGGCTGTCTGCCTGAAAGGCATGGATGAAGAAGAAACTTTCTGCCTGACAGACGCCATGCGTTATTCAGGTGACACTATAGATCTGTCACCAATCAAAGGAGTCAAGGTTGACAAACATTCCACAGGCGGTGTGGGAGATAAGACCACTCTTATTGTTGCTCCTCTTGCAGCGGCATGCGGAGTGCCTGTGGCAAAGATGAGCGGAAGAGGGCTGGGCTTTACGGGAGGAACCGTAGATAAGCTGGAATCCATACCGGGATTCAGAACTTCCCTGAAGCCGGAAGACTTTCTTTCCCAGGTAAACAATATAGGCATATCTGTAATAGGACAGACTGCTCATATAACTCCTGCCGATAAAAAACTCTACGCCCTACGTGACGTGACTGCCACAGTGGACAGTTTCGGGCTGATTGCTTCCAGCATAATGAGCAAGAAGCTTGCCGCAGGAAGCGACGCCATAGTGCTGGATGTGAAGGTGGGAGACGGAGCTTTCATGGAAAACCGCCATGATGCGGCAGCCCTTGCCAGACTCATGGTAAAGATAGGCAACAAAGCAGGACGCAGAACGGTGGCGGCTATAACAGAAATGGGCCAGCCTCTGGGCAATGCTGTAGGAAACAGCATAGAAGTCATAGAGGCCATTGAAACCCTTAAAGGAAAAGGTCCTGAGGATATAACCCGTCTGGCTGTAAAGCTCAGCGGCATAATGGTATATCTGGGAGGAAAAGCAGCATCACCTGAGGCGGGGGCTGCCATGACAGAAAAAGCGCTGAAAGACGGCAGCGGACTTGCAAAATTCAGAGAGTTTGTAGAAGCTCAGGGAGGAAACCCTGATGTAATCACAGATTACGGTTTATTCCCGCAGCATTCTTTAAAAATGGAACTTAAGGCAGAAGAAAGCGGATATATTCACAAAATCGAAGCAAGAAGAATCGGTCTTGCTTCCCAGCACACGGGAGCCGGAAGAGCCACAAAGGAAGACACAATCGATCTTTCTGCAGGAATCTTTGTATGCAAAAAGACAGGTGACAGAGTCCAAAAGGATCAGACTCTTGCCATATTTTACGGAAATGACAGTGCAAAGCTGAAAAACGCTCTGAATGAAGCAGCAAAGGCATTTGTTATAGAAAAAGAGCCGGCAGAAAAGCCGGAACTGATAAAAGAAATAATAGGACTGAATGAACAGTAAAGGGGGATGGTCAAATGAACAGTATCGCTGAATACGCAAAAATGCAGGAATCAAAATGTATAAAAAATGACTGTATAGAAACAGGCCTGTTTGAAAAATACGGGGTAAAAAAAGGCCTGAGAGACTTGGACGGCCATGGAGTGCTCACAGGACTCACCAACATCTCGCAGGTAATGGGATTTAAGACTGTAGACGGAAAGCAGGTGCCTTGTGACGGTGAACTGCTTTACAGGGGGTACGACATCACCAAACTTGTTAAAGGCGCCATAGGAAGAAAATATATCTTTGAAGAAGGAGCCTATCTGCTCATATTTGGAGAACTTCCCACACAGCAGCAGCTCATGGAATTCAGGGACATGATATATCAGTGCATGACCCTGCCAAAGAACTTCACCAGAGAAGTAATAATGAAGGCCTCAAGCTCAGATATAATGAACTCCATGACCAGAAGTATTCTGACTCTTGCTTCCTATGATTCCGAAAGAGATAACCTGGATCTGGACAATGTTCTGAGGCAGTGCCTGCAGCTTGTGGGAAGATTCCCCATGCTGGCAGTATACGGATATCATGCATATAACCATTATGACAACGACGAAAGCATGTACATACACAGACCTAAGCCGGATCTTTCCCTTGCGGAAAATCTGCTTCACATGCTGAGACCCGACATGAAATTCACCGAACTGGAAGCACAGGTGCTGGATATTGCATTGCTTCTTCACATGGAGCACGGCGGCGGAAACAACTCCACATTCACTACAAGAGTTGTCACATCAGCAGGCTCTGACACCTATTCAGCTATCGCTGCGGCCATGTCTTCCTTAAAAGGTAAGAAACATGGCGGAGCAAACCTGATGGTTATGAACATGATGGATGATATCAGGGCACATGTTTCAGATTATTCAGATAAAGAAGAAGTAGGGGCATATCTGGACAAAATTCTGAACAAGCAGGCTTTCGACAAAAAAGGATTGATCTATGGAATGGGCCATGCCGTATACTCTCTTTCAGATCCGAGAGAAAGAGTGTTCAAAGGCTTTGTTGAAAAGCTGGCTAAAGCAAAAGGCCGCGATGAAGACATGCTTTTGTACAACAATATAGAAGAAATGGCTCCGAAGATTATTGCAGGAGAAAGAAAGATATTCAAGGGTGTAAGTCCCAATGTGGACTTTTACAGCGGCTTCGTATATGACATGCTTGATATTCCGAGAGAACTTTATACTCCGCTGTTTGCCGTTGCCAGAATAGCAGGCTGGAGTGCACATCGTATGGAGGAGCTGATAACAGACAGCAAGATAATCAGACCGGCATACAAGAGCGTTTCGGTAAAGAGGGATTATGTCCCAAGAGAAGAAAGAACCATAAAAGAAGACTGATATATACATGAAACGGGGGATTATTCCCCCTTTTTTGCTTTGACAAACGGGAGGAAAAGAAATGTATGAACTGATGCAGGCATACGGAAACAGCTATTATATACAGAGTCCGGCAAAGATAGGACTTGTAAAGACAGGGGAAAGTGAGGTATGCCTCATTGACAGCGGCAGTGACAAGGATGCTGGAAGAAAAGTCCGCCAGATACTGGATGCCAACGGCTGGAGCCTGAAAGCCATATACAATACTCACTCCAATGCAGATCACATAGGAGGAAACAGATACCTTGCGTCACAGACGGGGTGCAGCATATATGCTCCCGGCATCGAATGTGACTTTACCAGGCATACTCTGCTGGAACCGTCTTTCCTGTATGGAGGCTATCCCTTTAAAGACCTGAGACATAAATTCCTCATGGCTCAGGAAAGCCAGGCTCTGTACCTGACAGAAGATGTCCTGCCGGATGGGTTTGAGATGATTCCGCTGCCGGGGCATTTCTTCGATATGACAGGTTTCAGAACACCTGATGATGTTGTATATCTGGCTGACTGTCTTTCATCAAAAGCCACCCTCGATAAATATGGTATATCGTTTATATACGATGTCGAAGCGTACCTGAAAACGTTGGAAAATGTCGTTTCAATGGAAGCAAAAATGTTTGTGCCTGCCCATGCAGAGGCATCAGAAGATGTAACAGAGCTGGCAAAATATAATATGGATAAGGTCCATGAAGTGGCAGAAAAAATCCTTGACATATGCAGGCAGCCTAAATGCTTTGAGCAGGTGCTTCAGGAACTGTTCTGCCAATACGGGCTGACCATGGATATGCAGCAGTATGTCCTTGTGGGAAGCACTGTCCGCTCATACCTTTCATGGCTCAAAGACACAGGAAAGATAAGCGCCGCCATCGACAGCAATATGCTTATGTGGGAAAGGATATAAATCATGACGAAATCCGGCATAAACAGGAATAAAGAAAGCAAGACAGTATGTGCAATGCCTTCTGCCACGCAGCCTCAAAGGAAGACAACCCCCCGCAAGTTGAAAGAAGGCGACATTGTGAGCCATTTTAAACGGCAGTATGCCGATCCAAAGACCAAAGAGTATCTGTACCGGATACTGGCAATGGCCGAGCATACAGAAACGGGAGAAAAGCTGGTGATATATAAGGCTCTGTATGAGCCGTTTAGGACATATGCAAGACCTTATGAAATGTTTATGGGCGAAACAGACAGACAAAAATACCCGGATGCACTGCAGAAATACAGATTTGAGAAAGTGAAGGAATGATATATGCCATCGGAGAAAACGGAAATACTGTACCGGCAGCTTCTGAAAAGAGGATACTCCAAGCCATTTTGCGAAGAAGTAGCATACAGGAACATGAATACAGATTATACCGCAGAAAGGATGCTTTCGTATCTTAGCAGAGAAGGAAATCCTGCCATAGAAGATCTTGTGGATGAGATGCTGGCGATTCTTGATGAAAGAGAAAAGTTTGCTGAAAAGAAAAAGACAGAGCATGCCCAGGCAGTGATAAATGATGTATATGAAAGAGGGCTGTGACAGGATCTAATAGATTAAAGATTTTGCTTTTGCGAAATGACGCATCCTGTCCATGGTTAAAATAAAGACTCTGCACAGTAAAACAGGGAGATGATTAAAAATGACAGATAATGTGCTGCTTGATTTTTCTCATGTGTATCCTGACAATGCGGATCTTTCAGAGAAGGGTATAAAGCGCATAAACCTCAGCGATATTGAAGGTACAGATATGTTCTGTACAAGACAGGCCGCAGAAGAAATAAGAAAAAGACTGAAAGATACAGGTCCCAAAGGGATACATTTTCTTGACAGCGGCAACTTTCACTATGCAACGCTGTTCTTCACCGAAAAAATCAGGACACCCTATTCTCTTATACTGATAGACAATCATACGGATATGCAGAAACCTGTAATACCTGATCTTTTAAGCTGCGGAAGCTGGGCAGGTATGCTGCTGCTTAAGGATGAAAACCTCAGGCAGATGATAATAGCAGGCCCCCGTCATAAAAGCATGGACGGAATTGATATAGATGAGAAAAACAAACTGGTATTTATAAGTATGGAAGAAATCGACAGGGGGCGGAGTCAAAAGGCCGAAGCAGCTATCAATCCGGATTTTCCCGTATACATATCCATAGACAAAGATGTATTAAGCCTTTATTATGCAAGAACCAACTGGGATCAGGGCAGAATGTCAGAAGATATACTCAAAAAACTTATACTGGATATATTCAGACATCAGAAAGTCATAGGAATTGATATCTGCGGTGAATGCAGTCTTAACGAGCCGCTGCCCAGGCTTGCAGAAGATATGAGAATAAACAGGAAAACCAATGAGAAACTGTATATTTACCTGACAGAACTGATGCAATACCAGAAGGGAAAATGAAGCGCCGGTCGTAGAAAAAATGTATATGGAAAAATCCTGATTATAAATAGACAGAAAACGATTTGCACACAGCTTCGACAGGTGGATGCTGAACTGATATTATAAAAAATACTATCAACTCAGGAGGTGGGCATATGCCCCTTAAGATCATAAGAAATGACATTACAAAAGTATCGGCAGATGCCATTGTAAACACAGCAAATCCGGAACCGAAATACTCTTACGGCACCGATACTGCCGTCTACAAAGCAGCAGGAGAAGAAGAACTTTTAAAAGAACGGAGGAAAATCGGCCATATCAACGAAGGTGATGTCGCCATAACTTCCGCATTCAGGCTTCCTGCAAAGTACATAATTCATGCAGTGAGTCCCCGTTATATTGATGGCAGTTCAGGTGAGGAAGAAAAACTCCGCGCATGTTACAGCAACAGTCTTAAGATAGGGGCACAGTATGGATGCAAAAGTATCGCATTTCCCCTTATTGCAACAGGCAGCTTCAGCTACCCGAAAGAAGAAGGAATGCGGATTGCCTTAGATGAGATCAATGCTTTTCTGATGAATCAGGATATGCTTGTTTATCTTGTAGTATTCGACGGTGCAGCCACTAAACTGGGCATGAATCTGTATCCCGATCTGGAAGCTTACATTGATCACAATTATGTTTGCCATAAATACCAGGAAGAGTATCAGTATCTTTATCCGGATAATAGGGTAAACAACTGTTGCGGATTTGATGTTTACAACAGAAAACCTAAAGATAAAGAAGGTTCACAAGAAAATGTAAAAGCACCTGAAAGAAAAATGCGAACCGGCTCATTTGCCCCACGATTCAACAAGTATTCCTCGGTCTGTGATAATCCGATGATGGTAAGTGAAAACACAGCAACTTATAGTTACGGTGATGATATTTATACATTTTCAGAAAAAAATCAATCTGCGCTGAATGAACGTATGGAACATTTGTCTGATACTTTTCAGCAATATCTGATATATCTGATAAATACAAAGCATATGACCAATGCAGAGGTATATAAGAGAGCAATAGTGACGAAACAGCTGTTTTCCAAGATTAAATTAAATCCCGGTTATCATCCTGATAAAGCCACAGCTATGCGCTTGTGTGTAGGAGCTAAGCTGAATATAGATGAGACAAAAGATCTTCTGGCGAGAGCAGGTTATGCACTGTCGCCATGCGACAAGAGAGATATCATATTTTCCTTTTTCATTGAACACGAAGTATTTGATATGATTGAAATCGATATTGCCCTTGAAGAACATGGTCTGCCATGTTTTATAGAATAATTTTTATGGTCGCCAGAAAGGCGACCATATTTTTGTATAAGAAAACCCCGTGTTAGACACGGGGTTCGTTGAAGCTATGCATTTGAATATTAATTTTCCAACTGCTAAACTAAAAC
>CASFMJ010000041.1 GCA_949295785.1 uncultured Bacillota bacterium
GTTTTAGTTTAGCAGTTGGAAAATTAATATTCAAATGCATAGCTTCAACGAACCCCGTGTCTAACACGGGGTTTTCTTATACAAAAAAGTCCCGGGTCTGACAGAACCCGGGACTTTATAATATATTGCCATTTCTTAAAAAAAACTGCCGGCAGAAATGGAAAGTTTTGCCGGCAGGATTCCGATTTTTATGAACTATATGGTAATTTTTTAAAAATATTTATTTATATTTTATCATCGTTTGTTCCTAAATAAGATAATACTTTTTTGTCAAATTTCTGTTTTCTCCACCAGCCTGTGAATATCAGCAGCAAACCTATTACTATTGTAGCCGTTCTGATAAACGAGGCCGGTGAATCGATACTTCCAATCAGAAGACCGGTGCCCATTCCCATACAGGCATCTGTTATTTTGCATTCTTTTCTGTATAACTTTCCATATGCCCGTTCTCTGTCCATCGAAGCGATCATGGATTCATCACATTTCAGCATTTCATCAAGAGAAATACCAAATATTTCGCTAAGTTTAAGAATCGTGTTGAGATCCGGATAATTTTTACCGGTTTCCCAGTTGGATACAGTCTGTCTGGTAACAAACAGTTCTGCGGCCAGCTCTTCTTGGGTAAGACCAAGTTTTTTTCTTATATCAGTAAGCTTTTGTCCAAAAGGCATATTTCCACCTCCCTTGATATATACGATTATATCATTAAGCAAGGGGTTGTAAAGCAAGTGCTATTTGACATTGATACTGAACTTATAAATCATATAGTATACGATAAAAATCAGAAATATTTTTTATTTTAAAAAGACGATACAAATTTTCTTATTGCCTCAGCTACTCCGAGGGAACGTTCATTTTTACATACATAAGAAGCTTTCTCTTTTATTATATCCACACTGTTGGCTACGGCAATGCCGGTTCCGGCCCATTGGATCATTTCAGCATCATTGGTGTTGTCACCGCAGGCCATAACCTGGCTTCTGTCTATACCCAGGCTGTCACATATAAGTTCAAGAGTATGAGCTTTGTTGACGCCTTTGGGCATTATCTCTATCAGATACGGCTGAGACTGAGCAAGGTAGGCCTCTCCGGCAAGATATGAATCCAGTGCTTTCTGAGTTTCCTTAAGCTTATCGGGCTCGATGACTATCATGGCCTTTGGAGAGGGCGACAGATCATAACTGCTGAAATCACCCACCTCAACAGCGGCAGTATTGAGCAGATCCGGATCAATGGTTGTACCTTCGGTTACTTTTTCCACTACTATTTTATGATCTTTGTAAAACTGACAGTACAGATTCCTTTCTTTTGAAAAAGAGATGACTTTACGCATTATATCTGTAGAAAGTTCTCTTGAGAAAAGCACTTTTCCGCCGGCTTCAATGGCCAGACAGCCGTTGTAGCATACTATCAGTGTATCGTCACCGATTTCTCTTGCATATTTAAGAGCAGAAGGAAGTATTCTGCCGGTGGCAATAGCCGTTCGTACTCCCTGATGCGAGCAGTTTTGCAGCAGAGATAAAGTGCCGGGAGCTATCTCATTGTTTTTTTCCAGAAGAGTATTATCCAGATCAAGGGCTATAAGTCTTATCATATCATTCACCTGTATATTAACCTACTACTTTTACAAATGCCGAGACAGTACATGCGATAAGCAGCAGCTGTATCAGCAGATAAAAGGATATATAAAGCTTATTTGTACGTATTTTAAAAAGCCTGTTTTCCATGCTGCATCTGGCTATGGGCTTATGTATCTTGAAACAGTACATGGGAAGAGTGCCAAGGCCGGGTACGGCTTCAGGTATTAAACGGGTTTCTTCAGCATTCCCCCTGCCGAACAGACTGCCGTGTATCATGGTATAACACTTCTGAGCATAAAACAGATGCCGGTCAAAAGCATTGTTCCACCGTATCGTCAGAACTATTGATAAAAAACCTGCCATGGTCAGAGCAGTGTAAAGGCCAAAGGCGACGACAGAACTGAAGGCATTGGCAAAAGCAAGAGCACCGGCGATAAGGGCCAGAAAGATGCTGTTAAAAGTAAGTCTTTCATTTTCCACATGCCGGGCATGCTCTAAATTTTCCGTCATACATTGAGAAAGGAAAGCTATCTGTTCTGATGTAAGATCTTCAGGATTCACGAGATTCCAAAGCCCATAGCTTTCCACGTCGCGATCCCGATGATCCCGCTGGTTGTTTGAATACTTGGACATATACTTTCTCCTTATCTGGAAATGATTTTGTCAGTAAGATTATACCACCAAAATTGGCAGGTTTCTACAATTAGTGTCACATAGCGACGTAAAAACAAGGAAAAATAGTGTGCTATAAAGAAAAAAATACACAGAAAATTTCAATGTATATATGTAAATCACTCTGAAAAAGACAACTGTTTTTTCTGCCTGGCATGTATAATTGCCTGAGGCAAATAAAAAACACTCATAAAAACGCAAATTAAAAACGCCAGGAAAAGTGTTCGGAAGTAGCGACCTATACATATTGCAAACACATGATTTTACCTGCAAAAAAATTAAAAAAAAGCAAAAAAACAGCTTGCATAAATCCGGCAGATAATATATACTGTAATAGCTTGTGAAAATGGCGAAGAAGCGGGAAGTTGCTGAGCTATCAGGTAATTTCCGCCGAGCATGTCCTCACTCGATGAGGGCGAAGGGATTCGCCGGTTTTTGCGGTGTGAGAAAAATATAAAAACACACGGCAGCGTGTAGAATAAACAAGCGCCGATACTAAATCGGTCTGCACGTTGAAAACAAGGCATTATGAACCCCTTGTACAAGCATAGCGAAAACAGTACAAAAAAATCAGGAGGAACAAAATGAGCGAATTGCAGAAAATCAGAATCAAGCTTAAGGCTTACGACCACGCTTTATTAGATCAGTCGGCAGCCAAGATCGTAGAGACAGCAAAAAAGACAGGCGCTGAAGTTTCAGGTCCTATTCCGCTTCCTACGGAAAAAGAAGTAATAACCATACTGAGAGCCGTACACAAGTACAAAGACTCCAGAGAACAGTTTGAACAGAGGACTCACAAGAGACTCATCGACATAACCAACGCCACTCTGAAGACAACAGACGCGCTGACAAAGCTGGATCTGCCTGCAGGAGTTGACATCGAGATCAAACTCTGATCAGCCACAGGCAAAGATAAGCAAAGACAGACAAAGTAAGGGAACTCCCCTTAGTAAGAACGCATGAGAGGGAAAGCCTTCATCGCATACCTGTGTCAGCGAGACAAGGCCCATGTGAATTCCAAACCAGAGCGTTCCAATGTAAGAAAAGGAGAAAAAATATGAAAGCAATCTTAGGAAAGAAGCTGGGAATGACCCAGATCTTCGACGAGGCAGGAAATGTAGTTCCTGTAACAGTTATCGAAGCAGGTCCCGAAGTAGTGACCCAGGTAAAGACAGTCGAGACTGACGGATACAATGCAGTTCAGGTAGGCTTTTGTGATCAGAAGCCTCAGAGAGTGAACAAACCCCTCACCGGACACTTTAACAAGGCCGGAGTCGTTACAAAGAAGTATCTTGCCGAATTCAGAACAGAAGAAGGCGAAACTTACGAAGTAGGACAGGTGATCACCGTTGCCGAATTTGAAGAAGGCAAGAAACTGGATATAACAGGCGTATCCAAAGGTAAGGGTACCCAGGGTAACATCAAGAGACATGGACATCACAGAGGTCCCATGAGCCACGGTTCAAAGCATAAGAGACTGGCCGGAGCACTGGCAGCAGGTACTTACCCGTCAAGAGTGTTCAAGGGCAACAAGGGTCCGGGAAGAACCGGAAGAGAAACCGTTACGGTACAGAACGTGGTTCTGGTAAAAGTTATTGAAGACAGAAACCTGATGCTGGTAAAGGGCGCAGTTCCGGGCAACAAAGGCGGTCTGGTACGCGTTCAGTACGCAGTTAAAGGTCAGGACAAATAGGAACTGAGGAAGGAGGAAGCAAAAATGGCAAAAGTAACAATGCTTAATATGGCAGGAGCTGAGGCTGGACAGATCGAGTTAAACGACGCGATCTTCGCGATCACTCCCAACGAATTCGCAGTTCACGCAGTAGTAAAGAACTACCTGGCAAATCAGAGACAGGGTACTCAGTCCGCAAAGACCAGAGGCGAAGTTAGAGGAGGCGGACGCAAGCCTTTCAGACAGAAAGGAACCGGACGTCACAGACAGGGACATTCCACTGACCCTTCACAGATCGGAGGAGGAGTGGTATTTGCTCCAAAGCCGAGAGATTACAGATACAGCGTTCCCAAGAAGTTAAGAAGACTTGCTCTCAAGTCTGCACTTTCTTCAAAAGTTGCTGAAAAAGAGATAATCGTTTTAGACGAGCTGAAATTCGAGGCTCCCAAGACTAAAGAAATGATAAAGGTGCTGGAAAACGTCAAGGCAGGAAAGAAAGCCCTGATCGTCATGGCAGAAAAGGATGAAAACGTGGTAAGATCCGCAGCCAACATCCCCGGTGTAAAGACTATGCTGGTGAGCACCATGAACGTTTACGAGATAGTAAACCACGAAAGCTTCATAGTAACCCAGGAAGCAGTTAAGAAAATCGAGGAGGTGTACCTGTAATGAAGACAGCTTATGATATCATACTGGAGCCGGTTATTTCCGAGCAGAGTATGGATGTTGCTCAGAACAAGAAGTACACATTCAAAGTTGCCAAGGACGCCAACAAAACACAGGTAAAACTGGCCATCGAAGAGATCTTCGGCGTAGAAGTCGCCAGAGTCAACATCATGAATTATGACGGTAAAGTAAAGAGAATGGGAAGAAACGTAGGAAGAACTTCCTCCTACAAAAAAGCAATCATTACTCTCACAGAAAAGAGTAAAGAGATTGAATTCTTCCAGGGACTATAATTAGGAGGCATGTGAATAATGGGAATCAGAAAATATAATCCGACTACTCCTGGTCTTAGAGGAATGACAGTCTCCACATTTGAAGAGATAACAACAACCACCCCCGAAAAGTCACTGACTGTAACTCTCAAGAAGCACGCAGGAAGAAACAACAGAGGTAAGATAACCGTAAGACATCAGGGCGGCGGAACAAGACCAAAATACAGAATCATAGATTTCAAGAGAAATAAAGATGATATTCCGGGAACCGTAAAGACTATCGAATACGATCCCAACAGAAGCGCCAATATCGCACTGATTGTTTACGCTGACGGCGAAAAGAGATACATCATCGCTCCCAACAAGCTGAAGGTGGGACAGGTGATAGTATCAGGACCGGAAGCCGACATCGTGGTAGGAAACGCCCTTCCTATCGCCAACATCCCGGTAGGTACAATAATCCACAACGTGGAGCTGAAACCGGGCAAAGGCGGACAGCTGGCAAGATCCGCAGGAAACGGAGCACAGCTGATGGCAAAAGAAGGCGACTATGCCCAGGTAAGACTTCCTTCCGGAGAAGTAAGAAAGGTGAGCATGAGATGCAGAGCCACCATCGGAGAAGTAGGAAACCTGGATCACGCCAATATCCAGATAGGTAAAGCCGGAAGAAAGAGACATATGGGAATCAGACCTACAGTAAGAGGTTCCGTAATGAACCCCAATGACCATCCACACGGCGGTGGTGAGGGAAGAGCTCCCGTAGGACGTAAGAGTCCTGTTACTCCATGGGGCAAACCTGCACTTGGATATAAGACCAGAAAGAAAAACAAAGCTTCAGATAAATATATCGTAAAGAGAAGAAATGAAAAATAATAGGAAGGAGCGGAACTAATGGGTAGATCACTTAAAAAAGGCCCTTTCGTCAATGCGAAGCTGCTTAAGGCCATCGACGAGATGAACGCAGCCAACGAAAAGAAAGTAATCAAGACTTGGTCAAGACCATCAACAATATTCCCCCAGATGGTGGGACATACCATCGCAGTGCACGACGGAAAGAAACATGTTCCCGTGTACATTACAGAAGACATGGTAGGACACAGACTGGGAGAATTTGCTCCCACCAGAAACTACAGAGGTCATGCCGCCGATAAGTCTTCAAAGGTTAAGAAATAAGAAAGGAGAACATGAAAATGGAAGCAAAAGCAGTTGCAAAATACGTAAGAATGTCTCCTATCAAGCTGA
>CASFMJ010000042.1 GCA_949295785.1 uncultured Bacillota bacterium
CGTGTTTTCTTTACTCTTCATTTTATTTCCTGCGAGCATACTGACCTGCAGATAAAAATCTTCTACGGTTTTCGTATTTTCAAAAAGGCGATCGCCTAAAGAGTCCTCAATCATATTGATTTCTATATAATTTTCAAAGAGCTTGTTCCCAACATAATTGATGATGTAGGTTTTGCCGATCTGCCGGGCGCCGTCGATTAAAAGAATCTTTTTAGAATCGGATTTTAAATGTTCTTCAATGAGAGATCCTATCTTACGATATAGCATAAAAATTCCTCCATCCAAACTTTTCAAATATATTATAGCAAAATAGTAATGACATTTCAATGTTTAATGGCGGAAAATTTTATGACATTTCAAATATCATGACCGGCAACCCTTAAAAGTAAAACTTATTTTAAAAACTTTCACCTAAATCCATATAAAAAGAGTACATTATATTTGCTATGTATTCTTCATGAGACTTTTTCTGCTTCAACAGATTTGGCTTTATCTTTTACAGATGCAATGTAATCTTCCATTGCCCTAAATTTTGCTTAAAACTCGATCTCAACATCCAAATTGTAATCATACAGCCTCTTGACTTTCATTATTTTGAGTTTACCTAAAACTCGATCACTACCGGTGCTGCCGTAAAGGAGCTGATGGTTGCCGTGGCGTCTTTCATATAGAACACCTGTGTGTTACCGTCGTTTTCGTCATACATTCTGCGAAGATCCGGGTAAGCATCCAGCATGGCTTTTCTTGCTTCGATGCGGTCATCCTCCACAAGCACGCAAGCAATACGTATCCACTGTCCGCCGCAGAATGCACAGATTTCCACCTTTGGGTTTGCAGCAATCTGATGGCTGACGGGTTTCACCTTGCCGGTCTGAATATACAGCTTTCCCTCAAACTCGTTTATGGTTCCGAAAGGCCGCACTCTCGGCTGGTCGCCCTCTACTGTTGCAAGATAATAAGTTTCTGCCTTTTTTAAAAATTCATATACACGTTTCATAATCTTCTCCTTTCGTGACTTTGTTGTTTATTATTTTTTACTGTTGTCTGCAGTTACTAACAATCAGTTTTCTCTTACCTGAAAGTACGCTACGCGCCGCACTTTTCCTTTTAGGCCTGTGCCGGTTTTATCTGAAAAATCTCTGCTTCATAAGCAGGTTGATCACTGCTTTTCTCCATATTCGGCGATGATTTTCTCAAGTATTTCTTTATCTGCCGGACAAAATTCGTAGTTATGTATCTCAGCCGGAGTAATCCATTTCAGGTCGCTGTGCTCTATCAGTCTGGGGCAGCCTTCCTGTATAGTCGTATAAAATAATGTCAGATGTACTGTTATATCGGGATATTCATGGGTTACGGTCATAAACTGCCTGTCTGCCGAAACGGTTATATCAAGTTCCTCTCTGCATTCTCTTATCAGTGCCTGTTTTTTGGTTTCACCTGCCTCAACTTTTCCGCCCACAAATTCCCACAAGTTGGCACGGGCTTTTCCTTCGGGACGTCTGCAAATCATGAATCTGTCCTTATCCCATATCAATGCGGCAACTACTTCCACCATACTGTTCATAACTTTTCACTTCCCACTTTATGATTTTCGATTTTTGTTATACGCTTTGCCTTTTCATTCTGTATAGAAGCCATGGCCGTTATCATTTATCAGACAGGTAAAAAACTCCTTTTTCAGAGGTTCTGACCATGTGATATGTTCTGTTTAAAAATCTCAGGTCAAGAGTATTACTGTTTAAAATAAGCATATCACGTTTCAGAAATAATACCAGCAGATTTCAAATGTTTTTTCCATTTTCCCGGCCTTTTCTTCATTTGCTGGTTATGAAAGGTACTTTAAGAATATATAATTTGCAAAGGACGGAGGATAAAATAAAGATATATGTGATGAGTGGGTTTATCTTATTTTTTACTTTTGCCGGTATTCCTCTTTCTTTTGGCTATGGAGGTTTATGATAAATAATTCTGCATAAAAAACCAGCCCTCTCAATGGCTATATTTCTGGTCTGAATTTTGGGGCCGGTTCGAATTTAACGGTTTCCTGTATTATTGAATTTACATTAACTTTTCAGCGCAGCTTAAGTAGCGGCTGGTGATGATTCTTACCATATGTTTTTATTGCTTCGTCCATATCAGAGAGTGCTCTCATATATCGTTCACGGGGATATGCCCAGCCATCAATTTCATCGCTGCGCTCTTCAGGTTCAAACTCCACCAAGTTTCTGAGAATATCAATCATTTCATTTTCCATATCTGTATTAAGGCATATCCATTTTATTCCTCCATCAAATGAACTGTTCCTGCCTGCCATGCTTTCCATTGTAAGAATTTTCTGACGATTATCAAGGCTCTCAGTTCCGTCAGAAAGGATGTCGAGAAGTACTCTTCCATTCTCTTCTTTATTGGTGTCAGTGCAATAAAGAACATCAATGAGACGGCTTATTGAAGCCCACCTCCGTTCTTCATCATCAGGCCGTTAATATTCATCTACATAATGTCTGATGATTTCCTGTCTCCATTCTTCTTTGGTATCATCATCTATGTTAAGAGCCTCAAATTCTTTGTATTTCTCAGGCTCATCCCTCCACATGTGAAAAGAAAACCCATCGAAACGTATGAACAATTCTTTTGCTTCTGATAACAGCATTTTTTATACCTCCCTTATAAAATGCCTGGGGTTAAATTTACTATCAGTTTTTTTGTGCTGTCTGAGCATTTTTTGATATTATAAATATATTTTTATATTACATAACATTTTAAAATATGTCAATCTGTGTATACTATTATATATAATTAAATAATACTTCCAGAATAAAGAAGGACGGCAGCTTAATCCGGCGCAGATAAATATGAAAACAGATGAGGCATTAAGAAATTTTATAATCAACGGTGTGTTTGAAAACTAAAATAAGCGAAAAAACAGTCAGATATATTTATTATAATGAGGTTTACAATGGCACGACTATCAGAACAAACCTGTTTGGAAAATTTGAAAGCAAATATTTGCGGTTACAGTTTTTCACCTACATTTCATAAATTAACTCCTGCGTATATTTGCAGAGATTGTAATGTAATCAGTAATGCCATACTCAATGCTTCCCCTAATCCGGAAGAGAGCCTTTTTCCTGACTTTCTTTTTGATGGAGGTTTTATTGAGCATTTTACTGTGTCCGCATCTAAAAAGACAAGAAAAGGTGAAAAATTCAGACAAGAAGAAGAGGAAACTAACAAAATCTGGGATGAATCATTCCAAGAAGAGAAATTGCAATTCGAACAGTCAGACTTTTCCCCTAATACTATGAACTTATCTGTAAATGGAAAGGACTTCAGTGGATTTACTTACGAAGATTATTCCGGTTCGTTTCGCAAGAATTGGGAAAAACACATTAAAAGCCTCTCTCAATATGAAGGAGACAAAACCACGGGAATATTTTTGGTTGACTATCAAGGCGGGCTTTTGATAGAAATGCAAAATGATGAATTTATAGGATTTTACAAGCTTAGCAGAGACAGACAGCTTTTACAGTATTTATATGATTATAAAGATCTTCTGAAATATGTTATTTTTATCGCTTCACAATATTGTGAATTTATTTCGTTAGAAGAAATACCTGACTTACTGAATAATCTTCCTGAAAAAATTGTATTCGAAGAGGGGAATATGAAAAAGAGGCATATACTGACATCTTTAGATTTTTGAAATTTTAATCTTGAAAATCTAAAAGGATACGATCAATGAATACTTTAGAAATGTTACCTACTGATGAAAATATTATAGATCGAAATAAAGATCTTATATTTTTTTATAAGTTCCTGAACCGGTGTTTTTTTCAGTTTCATAGAATGTAACTTGGTATCTCAGGTCAACATAAAATCCCTCCAAATCTTAAAACAGATTAAAGGGATTTTTATGTCATACATATCTGAAAATGCTTTTGTTTTTTCTATAGCTGCAAACATCAGTACAATTGCATAAGTCATTATAAAATAGGTAGTTCCTGCACCACCAGATATAGCATGGGAAGCGCCTTTATAAAGGTTGATTCCAGGTTTCTTCGGAATATCTCTATAAGAAACATTGGAATTATAAGCTGGTTCCCCACATTATAAAGTCTTAAACCCTTTTAAAAGCCTTTTGTTATGCAGTATTTTAAAGCTAAGTGAAAATTTCCAGTATCAGAAAATATGCCCGGTCCAAAAGGTGAATATGGGTAAAAACAATAACTGCTTTTCCCTTTTTGGACTGAAAACGAATTTAACTGTACCTGTTCATGCTCTTTCGAGAAGAAGCATCTCAAAATTGTACAGCAGGCAGCCGTCTTCTGTTACTGTAATTTCTGCAAAGGAGTCAACCTTTTCTCCCAAAACCTCTCCTTCTATCCCTGTGTCATAGTAGAATTTTCCGTTTTCTTCCTTCCATGATGTGCTTTCTACAACTGCATACCCATCTTCACGTACATCAGCCCCCTGGTTTTCTGCCTCTTTTCTCATTTCTTCAGGTACAAACATAAGCGTGTTAAGTACACCGTCCTCAGCAAATTCTGTCCTGCATTGTATCAGTTCCAAAATTCCCTCGAATCTCTCTTCATCAAGAGTACTTGACGGCGTAAAAACCCTCTCTCCTTCCGGTGTCGGCATGCGTATTTCTTTAACCTTCCAGATCCCTCGGATATCCATCTTTTCCCTCCTTAATCAAATGGTATCTGTTAAGTAGGCCTGCTTGAGCAAGGCCTCCTCAGAATGCGATTATATTATTCTCCCAGTTCCTGCTTGTTGAATACAGCTCCGATGATGTAAAGTACCGGCAGAACAAGTCCCAGAAGTAATGAGAATATGCTTAAAGCGCCACCCCCTGCAGCGTTCAGTATGTTACCCAATATACATAAGCCTGCCACAATGGCTCCCCATTTGATGCAGGTCTGGGCTTTTTCAGGTTTATTGCAGTTTATTATACCGATAATTCCGGCAGCAAGCTCTGTACCAGCACTGACAATCATCAGAACAACTGAAGCATAAAGCAGTCCTGATGAAGCAGCTCCGTCACTTAAGTAAACCAGTGCGGCTACACCAAGAGCCCCGATAATGCTTGTAACAATTGCTATTGCTCCTGCTATAATCATTAAAATACCTGTTACTTTCAGAAATCCCGATCCTTTTGTTTTTTTTGTTTCCATTTTCAATTCCTCCTGTAATTTATTAATCTAAAACAGCTGTAATGCTGATTTATTCAACGAAAACCGGCGACTCAAATATTTCATCCGTAAAGTAATACCTGTTTCACTTTTTTCATTAAGCCCACGGATCAGCATTTTCAGGTATACGTACACCGGTAAGCAGATACTGCTCCCATAAAAACCACTTGCCGTCAGACCCACGCTGCCGCAGCTTGATGGGACGTGGGGCATCTGCACCTCCGCATGGGATGAACAGTTTCATATAACCCGTTTCCTCACCTGACACATGATTACTTTCCACAATGACGGTATATGGCTTGTCAGGCGTGTAGTTATTTCCCGGCGTTGAACCGGCAAAGTATGTAAATGGCAGATAAGTCTTTCCGTCACGGAAACGATCGTTTAAGAATGAAATATCCTGCCCGTTAAGTGGCCGTGGTCCACGAAGCCAGTTGAGCATTTCCATACCTGTATCCTTATCTGCTGCATAAGCACATAGAGCCAGAACCGTAAGTGCTGCTGTCTTAAAAGGAGTATCAAGATCAGCCACAGGGAGGGACTGCATTTGTGCAAGGCTCTCCGGCAGTGAATCAAAAGAGAATGTTTCCTTTCTGCTGCCTATAGACTGTGCAGCCGTATTGACTGCCTGCTGCGCCGTGTTTTTCAGTTTATCAAAAATACTCATTTTTTATCCTCCCGTAAATATACCTTTTGGCGGTTTTATTCCGCTCAGAATTTACCGCCGCCACCGCCGTGAGTTTCTCCTGACGACGATGTGTGTGTGCTGCTTCCTCCTGAATTTTCATTTTTCGGCTTATCTTTGCGTACGACGTTATTGTAAAGGAACATATCACGGCTTTCTGTAATTTCAAAGCTTCCGCTTCTTGTGTAATTTTCTGCTGCCGCCTGAAATCTCACCGTCTTAAGCTTGGATTTTATAACCGAAACCACAATAAGCGCCAGAATAATACCTGCTGCAAGGGATATGAAAATCCACTTCTTTGAAAGGGGTTCATAAGGCATGTTGCCGTTGTCATAAGGTTCTCCCTCTCTTGCCTGAGTGATAAAGTCGTCGCAGAGGACAGTGAAGGTGTCAAAGGCTTCGGCATAATCACCGTCACTGAGATCTTCCAGCATTTTATCCCCTATGTATTGAATTCCTGCATCGGTAAAAGCAGTGATGGCATATCCGTGAGTAGTTATATACCAGTCTCTGTCCTCCATACTTATAACCAGCATCAATCCGTCACGGTTTTCACCATATCCGAAATTACAGTAATCATATATGTTGTCGGCATAATCACGCGGTGTATTCCCTCCCAGAGTGTCAGTGGTCAGCACCACCACTTCCATCTTCTGGCGCTGGCTCAGCTCATTAAGCTTTTCAAACAGTGCCGATTCTTCGCTATCTGTGAGAAGGTCTGCCATATCCTGAACCCGCTCATATTCACTTGCAAAACCATCTGCATCCCCGGCAAAAACCGGGATTGACAATGAAAAACATATAACAAGAGAAAGCAGCAGTACCGATATTTTCTTTTTCATTACTTCTCCTCCTTAAAACAGTCCGATTAAGTTCAAAAGCCATGCACCGCCATAGATTCCGGCTGAAAACAGCGTCGCCAGTATAACTGTCCATCGCCTTGCAGCAGCTTTGTCAACAGGCAGATCTCCTACAAACTTGCCGGTCTGCCCGTTCATGGCAAAAGTATAGTTTTTTCCATTCCACGATGTATTGAGAAGCCACACGGGATAAAGTGCATAGCAGGCTCTGCCCCCGTGGAACCTGATACTGCTGTTTTCCGGAAAGACGCTGTCATAGCCTTTAACCGTTTCGGCAAAAGCTTCCTCGGCCGAGCGTTTTATTCTCTCATTTGCTCTTTCAATGCTTTCTTCGGCAGTCACATCATATTTGTCTGCCAGATATCCGGCAAGATAGGCCGGCTGAAAGTCTACTGCTTCAGAAAAGTCATAAGGTTCTATGGACTCCATCAGGTCATCTTCCATTTTTGATGAACCATCCACAGGTACATGCTCAAAATCTATTTTCCCGCTTCTGAGAGCCATATAGTGACTTGTTTCGGTATAGTCGTAATCACTGTCGCTCCACATTCTTATTCTGGTTGCATGATAACGTATCTGTGCATTGACTTTGGCATCAAACAGCCAGAACGGCACGTATATTCCTTTGATTTCATCTATGTGATTTTCTTCTCTGAAAACCTTAGGCAGAAAATACTTTCCTGTCATGTGCTTTTTAAGCGCTTCTTTCGCCGCTTTTTTGTCCAGCCTGAAAGGAATAACCATGTCTGGTTTCAGCATACCTGAAAGTTTTCCCATCATAACCACCGGGTTACCGCAGAACGGGCAGGCTGCAGCCGCCGTATTTTCGTCTCCTACGATTTCTCCCCCGCAGGAGTTACATACATATGAATTCAGTCCATCACTTTCACCTTCCTGCCATTCTTTTCCGGCGCCGGTTTCCCATTTCATATCATCTGCCTGCTGGTTTTTCAGTTCGTTATCATAATCTGCCAGCGTTTCTATTTCAAATTCTGAGTCGCAATAAGGGCACTTCATCTTTTGCAGCGTGCTGTCAAAGGCAATTGCGCCTCCACAGCATGGGCATTTATATTCCTGCAGATTTTGCATGAAAATACTCCTTTCAAAAAAAAAATTTATGTTTTCAGCAGCCTCGACTTTTTTCATCAATTTTCTTCTTAATGTTAATGCTCAGTTGCTATTTCTTGTCATCATCATTAAAAATATCTCCACATTCCGGGCAGAACTTAGGTGGATTTGATGGATCTTCCGGTTCCCATCCGCACTTGTCACAACGATATAGCAGCGCTCCTTCAGGTTTTTTGCTTCCGCAGTTCTGACAGAATTTTCCCTTGTTCAACGTTCCGCATGAACAAGTCCATCCAATTGAATCAGCAGGCCTTGGGGATCCGCACTGAGGACAGAATTTACCTGAAGCTGCAGCACCGCAGGTGCATTTCCAGGTGCCTGCCTCCGGCTGAACACGAGGTTTTCTCTCACCGCAATTGGGGCAGAAGTTCCCTGTGGCCATAGTGCCGCATGTACACTTCCAGTTCTCCACACCAGTGCCGGGCGAAACCTGCTGTACGTCAGCATCCATCTTTGCCTTTTCCTGACCCATCGCAAAGAGATTCTGAGCATTCATTCCGCCTCCGGCATTCATTGCCATTCCCATTCCCATAAATCCGGTCATGGCTCCGGCAGAGTTTCCTGCAGCAGTTTTCATTGCATCTGCCTGCGCACCTGCAAGAGTTGCCGCTGCCATGGAAGGATCCCGCATTATCGCCACACGCTGAGCCTGCTTGATCATCTCTGCATCCTCGTCGGGCAGGGTGACAGTTCCGAGGGCTATGCTGACCACTTTAAGACCCCGCAGGGTTCCCCATTTTTCTGAAAGCGCCGTATTCATAGCTTCTTCAAGGCGGGCAGTATGAGTGACAATCTGATTAGGTCTCATTTCCAGATCTGACAGTTTTCCGAAAGCCGGCTGCAATGCGCTGATAAATTCAGTTTTCAGCTGTCCGTCCAGTTCTTCCCTTGTATATTCCTGTTCTACATTTCCGCATACATTAGTGTAAAAGAGAAGCGGGTCTGCAATCTTATACGAATATACACCTGAGCATCGTACAGAAACATCTACATCTAAACCAATCTTTGAGTCAACAACACGAAACGGTATTGGATTAGGTGTTCCAAATTTGTTGTCAATAAGTTCCTTGGTGTTGAAATAGTAGACACGCTGATCTTTTCCCGTATCTCCTCCGTATGTAAAGCGTTTTCCAACGGTTTTAAATGTATCTTTTACACTCTCACCGAGAGTTCCGTAAAATATGGACGGTTCGGTGGAGGCATCGTATGTAAACTGCCCCGGCTCGGCACAAACCTCAACAACCTTCCCCTGTTCCACGATAATCATGCATTGACCGTCGGCGACAGCAATACCTGAACCGTTGGAAATGATATTATCATTTCCCTTTGTATTTGACGAACGTCCGCTAATCCTCTTCTGTCCTTTTGTTACCAGTACCTCTTTAGGCATTGACTCACAATAGAAAAATTCTTTCCACTGATCAGCCAGTGTGCCTCCCAAAGCGCCAATGCCTGCTTTAATTAGTCCCATAATAGTTGCTCCTTTCCTTCTTACGAAAATATTTCAGCTGTTTTCCCGGGTTAATCCGGTATATAATGTTCAGTTTCCCTTACTTCTTTAAGAGTAAGGATTTTTATTTTCTTTAGGCGCATCTTTTTCTGCACCGCATTTTCCTGCCCATCCGATAAAAAACATCCACAGAATAAGATATATAATCCAGACAGCAACTGCCCCTGCTGTCCACCATAGTGATATATCCAGCCAGAAATGCATTAATAATAACCCTGCAGCCGGTATTATCCCCTCAATATTAAACATCATATTCAGAAGCAGGCAGAGGAAAAAGTTCCCGCTTCGTTTTGCAGTACGCATATGTACATCTCCTTATTCAGTTTCAAGCTGTTTCCATATGTCCTTTACAATACCATTTACATAGATCAGATTGCCGCACACACCGTAATAGTCTTCTTTTACGAACTTATTGCCTATGGTAAATATTAAACAATTACATTCCTCTATCATACCTGTATCCCCTGTGTATATCAGGGTCATTCCCTGATCTGCTTTTTTTAATATCTTCTGCTCCAAGAAGCAGATCTGCTACGCGTTCCACTCAACTGTTTCCGGCAGGGTTATTATACACAGAGAACTCATAAATTCCCGGAATTTCCACCATCTGACCGTCTTCCATGGAAAGAGATGGACGGAAATCTATGTTCTCTTCACCATCAGATGCAGTTATAAGCACGTTGGAATAAATCTCACTCAGATTGCATTGCAGCAGTATAATTTCTCCCGGTTTTCCTATATAAACAGGTTCGCTTTTATCATCTGCATACTGACCGTCTTCGGTCATGTAAGCAGGATACACCGCGATAGTACCCTTTTCATCTTTTGGTACAATACCGTACAGTTCCTGCCCTTCTGTCATTACAAAAGATCCATCCTCAAGAAATGTATATTTTTTTCCGGTTCTGCTGGCTGCAAGGAAGTCATGTAAGTCGTCTTCGTCTGCCTGACTGTCCACATATCCTATAAAACCAATACCTGCAACGGCTCCGTTTTGCTTTATTTCATCCTGAAGCATCTCCAGAACATTGTTTTCTGTTTCTTTAACGTTGCTGCCGGTATCTGCTTCGTCGCTGCCTGAACCGGATATGTTATCTTCTGGTGATGAACAGCATCCGCTTACTATAAAAACCAGCAATATCATTATGCAGAGTACTATGGAAGATTTTCTCATTTTATTTTTCCTCCTGTTTTATTAAAGAATATGTCGCCATCACAATTTTTCTGTTTTATGCATCCGAGCACCGGATTTCTTTGCATTAAAACAGTAAAAATTCTTTCTCCTGCATTTTTTCGGGTTTTCATTCTGCATACAGCAAAACAACCTTTCTCCTTCCGAAAATTGATTATATACTTATTCTTTACGGCAATCACTTTTCGGAAAGAGGCTTGCATAAGCCATGGTCAAATTACGGATGCGGCGGTATATGATTCCCCCGCATCCGTCGAATGCTCAACGCAGTATAAGAGAAAAGTAATTATTTTTCATCGGCTTTTCTTCTCTTATTAACAACGGTTGAAGCTGCTGCAGCTCCGCCGGCTGCAAGCATCAGAAGAATATAAAGTTCAATATCAGCATTATCGCCGGTCTTTGGTAACTTTGTATCATCCTGAATTACCGGATCTTTTTGCTCAGGTGCTGCCGGTTCAGCCGGCTCAGAAGGTTGTGCCGGTTCGGAAGGATCTGCCGGTTCTGACGGTTCTGCCGGTTCTGACGGTTCTGCCGGTTCTGACGGTTCAGATGGTTCTATTGGTTTTTCAGCATAATAGCTGTTGGTGAAGACAATCTCCTCCAGCTCGTTGTCATAGTCGGGGTAACCATCTTCATCCAGGGCATAGAACTGCCAGCCGTAAACGCTGTCGCGGCTGTTGGCGTACATGGGCACCGCATAGAACCTGGTTTCGTCATAGGTCCAGCCCTCTGCCTCGCCCTTCACCTGGCGGAAGATGAAGCCCTCGGAAAGGTTATCGGCATCGCCCTCCATGATGGTGAAGATGAAGAGACCCTCATAG